>NZ_JFYX01000045.1:0-409741 GCF_000632245.1 Pseudomonas sp. RIT357 | reverse complement strand
CCCTGACAAACGTAGATCAAGTGTGGGAGGGGGCTTGCCCCCGATGGCGGTGTTTCAGCCAAGTAGAAGCCGACTGACCCACCGCTATCGGGAGCAAGCCCCCTCCCACATTTGACCGGTGTTGTGTCTGGAAGATTGGCGGCTCTGGTACGGCCAATGAAGCTCAAGACCGCCACGAGCCACCTGCTCGGTCGGCCCTGACAAACGGAGATCAAGTGTGGGAGGGGGCTTGCCCCCGATGGCGGTGTTTCAGTCAAGTAGATGCCGACTGACCCACCGCTATCGGGAGCAAGCCCCCTCCCACATTTGACCGGTGTTGTGTCTGGAGGATTGGCGGCTCTGGTACGGCCAATAAAGCTCAAGACTGCCACGAGCCACCTGCTCGGTCGGCCCTGACAAACGGAGAACCAATGTGGGAGGGGGCTTGCCCCCGATGGCGGTGTTTTAGTCAAGTAGATGCCGACTGATCCACCGCTATCGGGAGCAAGCCCCCTCCCACATTTACCACTGTTGTGTCAGGCGGGTCAGCGGCGCAGGTACGAGCCGAAATCGATATCCCCGGCACTGAGGATTGCCTGCACCCGGTTGTGCACGTTCAACTTGCGCAGGATCGCCGACACGTGGGCCTTAACCGTGGTTTCGGCAATCTCCAGGGTGTAGGCGATCTGCTTGTTCGACTCGCCCTTGGTCATCCGCTCCAGCACCAGCAATTGCTTGCGTGTCAGGGCTTGCAGCAGTTCGGGGGCGAAGCCGGGGTTTTCGTTGAGGCGCCGGTGGGTGCCGGGCTTCTGGGTGCGGATGATGTCCGGCGGCAGGTACACGTTGCCGTTGAGAATCTGCTGGATCGCCTCGGTCATTTGCAGGCGTGGCGAGGACTTGGTGATAAAACCCACGGCGCCATAGGTGATGGCTTGCAGCACGATCTGTTTGTCCTGCTCGGCCGAGACGATCACCACCGGAATGGTCGGCGCCTCGTTGCGCAGGTTGATCAGGCCATTGAGGCCGTGCATGCCGGGCATGTTCAGGTCCAGCAGGATCAGGTCGAGGTCGTCGTGTTCCTGGGTCAGCGCCAGGGCGCTGTCGAGGTCGGCGGTTTCCATCACTTCGCTGCCGGGAAAACCGTCGCTGATGACGTTATGGATCGCTTCGCGAAACAGTGGGTGATCGTCGGCAATCAGGATTTTGTACATGGCCGTTCACCTTTCTTATTGTGATGTTTGAAATGGCTCGGGTTGGGCGACCGTCACCGGCAGCTTCGCCGCCTCCCAGGCATCCAGACCGTCGCGATACCAGTACACAGAGGTATAGCCGAGGTTGGCGGCACGTTTTACCGCGTTCCAACTCAGCCAGCAATCGGAGCGGCAATAGAAGACCAACGGTCGCGTGAGGTCGCCGCCGCTGTAGGCATACAGGTGGCGCACGAAATAGCTTTGCCACTCCGGCGTGAGGTCGCCGTCGCCGGTATTGGCCAGCCAGTGGCTGCCGGGCAGGTTGGCGTGGGGCTGGTCTTCGATGAAGCGGCCTTGCAGCCATTGGCGGCGGTACACATCGATCAGCACCGGCGCCGGGCTTTGGCCGAGCAGGGTTTGCAGGGCCGCGGTGTCGACAATCGTGGCGCCAGGCAGGTGGTCGGGCGTGGGGCTGCGGTACAGGCTGATGCGGTAGCCGTCGGCGGAAAACAGTGGGGTGTCGGCCTGGACGTGGGCGACGAACAGGCACAGCAGTGCCAACAGAGGCAGTCGGGCGTGCAGCATGGCAGGGCAATCCTTATCGTTATGCGCGCATTACACGTGAGTCCCGAGCCCTTGGGAATGCGACGATAGACAGGAAAACCAGTACCAAAGTAGTAGTTTTATCGGCTTCAGCCTTTTTTGCGCAGTGCGGCATGCTGGGGATTGAAGGTCAGCACCGCCAGCAGCGTGAACAACAGGGTCAACCCCAGGCACACCGCCAGGGCCAGGCCGGCGAAGCGTTCATACAGGGCAAAGCGCACCAGTTCCACGGCGTGGGTAAACGGGTTGACCGCGCACAGCCAGTACAGCCATTCGCTGGAGTCGCGCATTTTCCACAGCGGGTACAACGCCGACGACAGGAAAAACAGCGGGAAAATCACGAAATTCATCACCCCGGCAAAGTTCTCCAATTGGCGAATCGCGTTCGACAGCAGAAGGCCCAATGCACTGAGCATCAACGCCACCAGCAGCAACGCCGGCAGGGCGATCAACAGGCCCATGGCTGGCGGTTGCACGCCGTAGACCCAGGCAATCGCCAGGAATCCGTATACCTGTAACAGCGAGATCAGTGCCGTGGCCAACAGTTTGCTGCACAGCAAAAACGTGCGCGGCAACGGGCTGGTCAGTAACACGCGCATGCTGCCCATCTCGCGGTCGTAGACCATCGACAACGAGCCCTGCATGCCGTTGAACAGCAGGATCATGCAGGCCAGTCCCGGAATGATGTAGACCTCGTAGGGGATGTAGGTGTCGTAGGGCTCGATCACCGAGATGCCTAACGCGGCACGGAACCCGGCGGCGAACACCACCAGCCACAGCAACGGGCGCACGAGGGCGCTGAGAAAGCGCGTGCGCTGCAACACAAAACGCAGCCACTCACGCAGCACGATGCCGCGCAGGCATTGCCAGTAAGCGTTCATGCGGCGGCTCCCGTCACAGTGGGGCGGGTCAATCGGGCGAACACACTGCCCAGGTCGCCGCCTTGTTGCTGTATCAGCTCATCAACTTGCCCGCTGGCCACCAGGCGGCCCTGATGCAGGATCATCAACGCATCGTCGGCCTGTACTTCATCGAGTAGGTGGGTGGTCCACAGCACGCTGATGCCGTGCTCGGCGCACAGGCTGCGCACATGCTGGTTCAGCGCCAGGCGGCTGGCCGGGTCGAGGCCGACGCTGGCTTCGTCGAGCAACAGCACGCGCGGTTCGTGCAGCAGGGCGCGGGAGATTTCTACGCGGCGCCGGTGCCCGCCGTTGAGCTCGCGGACTTTTTCGCGGCGCCGTTCGGTGAGGGCCTGGCGTGCCAGTTCGGCGGCTACGCGCAGGTCTGTCTGGCGCCGCGACAAACCGTGCAGCGCGGCGTGGTAGCGCAGGTTCTGCTCAACGCTCAAGTCCAGGTCCAGGGTGCTTTGTTGGAATACCACGCCCAATTGCTTAAGGGCGGCGCGCGGCGCATCGCGCAGGGAATGACCGCCCACGCGAATGTCGCCGCTTTGCAGGTCATACAGCCGCGTGAGCAGGGCGATCAAGGTGGATTTGCCGGCGCCATTGGGCCCCAGCAATGCCGCAAAACGCCCTGGCGCCAGGCTGAAACTCACCTCGCACAAGGCCTGCCGTGCGCCATAGGCGAAGCTCACGTCGCGCACCTCCAGGGCGTTCATGGCGTCACCACCACACCCCACGGGTAACGCCCGACTTTCACCGACTTGACCACCTTCAGGCTGTCCACGTCGATCACCGACACATCACCGCTCACGCCGTTGGTGGCGAGCAACTGTTTCTCGTCCGGGGTAAATGCCATCTGCCACACGCGGCGGCCCACCAACAGATAGTCGAGAATCTCAAAGGTCTTGGCATCAATCACCGCCACATGGTTCGCCGGGCCGAGGGCGACAAAACCGTATTTGCCGTCGGCGCTGAGCTTGATGCCGACCGGCTGGACTTTGTCCGGGTGCACGCCCTTGATCTTGAAGGTTAGGGTCTTGAGGATCGCGCGGCTGGCCACGTCGAGGATGGTCACGGTGCCGCCGATTTCCGCCGAGGCCCACAGCTGCGAGCCATCGTGGTTGAACTCGACGAAGCGCGGGCGCTGGTCCACCAGGGTGCTGTCGGCCAGGGTCTGGGTGCTGGTGTCGATCCAGTGCAGCATGTTGGTGGTTTCGCTGGTGTTCACCGCCCACTTGCCGTCCGGGCTGACGGCCATGCCTTCGGGTTCGACGCCGACGTTGATCTGGCCGAGCACCTTGGAGGTCTCGGTGTCGATCACGGTGACCAGCGCATCGTCTTCGTTGGACACGTACAGCCAGCGGTTATTGGGGTGCAGGGCGAACTGCTCGGGGTCTTTGCCGGAGGGCAGTTCCTTGATGATCTTGCGCGTGGCCACGTCCATCACCTGCACGCGGTCCGAGTCGCTTGCGCAGATGTACAGCAGCTTATTGTCATGGGACAGCAGCAAGCCTCGCGGACGCTGGCCGACTTTGAGGGTGTCGGTGACTTGCAGGGTCTGCATGTCGATCAGGCTCAGGCTGTTGTCTTTTTCGTTGGAGACCCAGGCGGTACTGGCCACGGCGTGCCCGGCGGCAAGCAGCAGGGCGCATGAGAGCAGGGTGCGGCGCATGGCGGATTCCTTATTATTGTGGGTAGGTGATCAAGGGAAGCGGCAGGTCACCTCGGGTTTGTCATAGCCCAGGCTGTCCATTTCGTTAGTGGGGTGCAGGAAGCCTTCCTGGGGCGATGTGCTGACCAACGCGCGGGGTTGCACGATGGGAATCGGTTGGCGCAATTGGCCGTTCCAGGCGCGGTAACTGAGCTTGCGGCCCTTGAAGCCATCCAGGGGCAGTTGCTCGCTGATTTCCAGATCGCGGATCGCCATGGGCTCGACCTGGCGCAACTTGCTCACTGCACTGGCGACGCTGCGCACGGCCATCCAGGCGGCGAAGTCGCGGTCGTTCATCCAGCGCCCGGCCAGGGCCTCGAAGCGTTTCTGCAATTGGGCGGCGCCGTAGGTCTCGACGGTCTTGTGCCAACCGGTGGGCGTCAGGCCCTGGGTGCCGGCGACGGGGCGCGGGTACCAGGTCTGGTAGGGCACGTACTCGCCGAAGTCGCCGCGCTCGTCGGCCACCAGCACCACGTCGTATTCGGCGGTTTGGGTGAACAGCGGCATATCCGCCTGGGCGCTGCGGCGTTGGTCGTTATCGAAGCGCCAGGCTTTCTCCGCCACCAGACGCACGCCGAAGCGTTTGGCGGCGCGGCGCAGGGCGGCGGCGTAGGCTTGGTCATCCTCGGTGGGGCCGACGATCAACAACGCTTTCTGCCATTTACGGACGACCAGGAACTGCGCCAGCGCATCGGCGAGCATCGCCCGGCTGGGCAGCGTATGCAGCACGTTGCCCAGGCAGTCGGTGCTGCGCAGGCTGTCATCCGGGCTGCCGGCATTGAACAGCAGGCTGTCAGGCAACGCGGCGCTGAGTTGGCGAAGGCTCGCGGCGGGGGCGTTGACCACGAACAAACGCAGGCCCTGGGCATGCTGGGCCTGGGCCGCGGCGAGCAGGGCGTCCGGCGTATCAACCGTGGCGGTCGTCAGGCTGTAGCGCTGGTTGAGAAAGGCGCCGGTGCTGTTGCTGTCGATGATCGCCAGTTCGGCGCCGCGCTGCCCGGCATCGATGGGCTCGGGAATTACATTCGACAGCAGCGGGCCCGGATCGGGCCGATAACCCAAGTAGCCGATCTGCACCTGCAAGGGCTCGGCGGCCTGGCTGGCGGTGGCCACCCCGGCTGCGCAAGCAATCGCCAGCAGATAGATCACGGCGTAAGGGGCGAGCTGGCGCATAAGGCACTCCATGACAGGAAGCGCCAGCATAGAAAGCCTTAAGGTCGCTGCAAATATGCAGAAAGTAGCGCTGGGGCAGTACCAAGGTAGTAGCTCGCAGCGCGTGAAGCGGTCTTAGCATGACGCTTCAGTGTGTTGTTCGGGAGTTGGCTATGTCGGCGTTGTGGCGCATCAATCTATGGGTCTGCGGCTTCTTCGCCCTGGTGACCTGCGCCTGCACCGCGCTGTTGCTGCACCAAGCCCTGGCCGATGTGGAGCGCGAGTTGCAATCGGCCGAAGCGGTGGTGCACTACCTGAGCGAAACCGCCGAGCGCGACCCGGCCAGCCTGCAACCCCACCTCACCGCGAGTTTGCGTCATGTACGCGTGCACTGGCTGGCGAGCGGCGACACCGCGCAAGCGCCGGCCTCGGACGGGCTGGACGCCTGGCTTGGGCGCCTGCTGTTCGTCGAGGCGCGACGCAGTGCCCAGGTGCTGGACTTGCCGGACGGTCGGCGCGTGTCCATCGCCGTCGACCCACGGGATGAAATCGACGAAGTCTGGGATTCCTTGCAACAACTGTTGGGCCTGTGCGCCCTGGCGTTGGCCCTGAGTCTGTTGACTATCCGCTGGGCCGTGCGGCGGGGCATGGGCGTGCTCGATGAATTGCTGCGCGCCCTGCAACAGGTGTGCGCCGGCCAGCTCAATGTGCGTCTGCGCGGTGAAGGCGCGCCGGAAGCGCGGCAACTGGCGCTGCACTTCAACCGCATGACCGACGCCCTGGAGCAGGCGCGCACCGATAACACCCGGCTCACCCAGACCCTGCTGGCGGTGCAGGAGCAGGAACGCACCCACCTGGCGCAGACCCTGCACGATGACCTCGGCCAATACCTGGCCGGCATTCGCGCCCAGGCCTGCCTGTTGCGGCTGGTCGCCGATCAGCCGCACGTGCTGACCCGTACGGTGGGGCTGCTGGAAGATCATTGCGAGCACTTGCAGCAAGGTTTCCGCGCCCTGGTCCACGACCTCTACCCGGTGGCGTTGCAACACTTGCCGATGGGCGAGGCGTTCTCGATGCTGGTAACGCAGTGGCAGGCCAGCCATGGGATTCCCTGCCAATTGCAGGTCAGTGCCGACCTGCCGGCGTTGTCCGGCGCCAACAAAACTCACCTGTACCGCCTGCTCCAGGAAGCGCTGACCAACATCCTGCGGCATGCCGATGCCAGCCAGGTGCGCGTGCGCCTGCAACACCGCGGTTCACGTCTGCGCCTGTGGGTGCGTGATAACGGTCGCGGTGCAGTCACGCCCCAGCGGCCCGGCGTGGGCCTGTATTCGATGGCCGAACGCGCCCGCTGCCTGGGCGGCGAATTAAAGATCATCAGCCACCCCTGCGGCGGTTGGGCGCTGGCGTTGAACATGCCGTTGGAGGCCTCATGAATATTCTGTTGGTGGATGACCACGCCGTGGTGCGCCAAGGCTATGCCAGCCTGCTGCGCGCGCTGCTGCCAGCGGTCGAAGTACGCGAAGCGGCCAGTGGTGAAGAGGCCCTGAGCCGGGTTCAGGAGGCGGTGCCGCACCTGGTGATCATGGACTTCGGCCTGCCAGGCATCAGCGGCCTGGAAACCACGCGCCGCCTGCGCCAGCGCTTGCCACAATTGCGCGTGCTGTTTTTCAGCATGCACGACGAGCTGCCGCTGGTGCGCCAGGCGTTGGACGCCGGAGCCTCCGGTTACCTGACCAAAAGCTCGGCGCCCGAGGTGTTGATTGAAGCCGTGCGGCGCATCCTCGACGGCCACGCCTATATCGAACAGGCCCTGGCCACCGAACTGGCCTACACCCCCAGTGATCAACGCTTGCAGGGCATGACCCCGCGCGAACTGGAAATCTTCCTGATGCTGGCCAAAGGCACGCCCACCCGAGCGATTGCCGACCAGCTGAATATCAGCAGCAAGACCGTGTCCAATCACCTGACCTTGCTCAAGAGCAAACTGCAGGTGAGCTCCCATGCCGAGCTGGTGCACCTGGGAATCGACATGGGGGTGGTGCGGGTGGTTGGATAATTGGGTGTGCACAAACCCACTGTGGGAGGGGCGGTGCGACGATTCGACTTGCTCCCGATAGCGGTGTATCAGTCAGCTCATCTGTCACTGACACACCGCTATCGGGAGCAAGCCCCCTCCCACATTTCAATGGCGTCGTTTCAGCGATCCCAGGTCGTTGGGCAATCCTGGCAGCCCTCCATATTGGCATCCTGAAAATTCCCATAATGTTGCCGCGCACCAGTCAGCGTGGCGTTTTCAAGGTTGCTCTCGCCGAACTTGGCTTCTTGCAGATTGGCATCGCTGAGGTCGGCACCTTGCAAGTCGGCCTTGCTCAGCCAGGTCATCTCCAAGTCGGCCGCACGCAGGTTGGCCTTGTGCATTTTGGCCCCTGACAGCCGTGCAAATTGCAGGTAGGCCGCACTGAGGTTGGCGTTTTCGAACTGCGCGCCTTGGGCGAACAGGCCCCAACCCTGGATCGCCATCAGCGTGGCGCCGCTAAAGTCCGCCAGGCGCAGGTTGCTTTGTTGCAGGCTGGCGCGGGTCAGGTTGGCGCCTTGCAGCTGGGCCTTTTCCAGGTTGGCCAGGTCGAGGTTGGCATGGCGCAGATCTGCATCGCGCAGGTCGGCACCGGCCAGGTTCATTTTGCTCAGGTTCTGATTTCGAAGGTTGGCGCCCTTGAGGTTGGCGCCGGGGCATTGGCTGTGTTCGGCGATGGTGCAGCCGTTGATGATCAACGGGGCGTCGTCGCCATCGTCGGCGTGGGCCAGGGGTAGGGATAACAGGAGTAGCAAGGGCAGGTAGTTCATTGCGAGACCTCTGGAGATCCTGTGGTGAGTGGGCTTGTTGTGGTGAGCGGGCTTGTCCCGCGCTGGGCTGCGAAGCGGCCCTGGCATTCCTCCAGCACCTGCGTGCGCTCAGGTTCTACGACTGCTGCGCAGCCGAACGCGGGGCAAGCCCGCTCACCACAAAAAAACGCGGCCCGGCATTTTCTGACGGGTTACTTCTGGGCGTCGTCGCCATCGTCGGCGTGGGCCAGGGGTAAGGGACAACAGGAGTAACAAGGGCAGGTAGTTCATTGCGAGACCTCTGGAGATCCTGTGGTGAGCGGGCTTGTTGTGGTGAGCGGGCTTGCCCCGCGCTGGGCTGCGAAGCGGCCCTGGCATTCCTCCAGCACCTGCGTACGCTCAGGTTCTCCGACTGCTGCGCAGCCGAGCGCGGGGCAAGCCCGCTCACCACGAAAAAACGCGGCCCGGCATTTTCTGACGGGTTACTTCTGGGCGTCGTCGCCATCGTCGGCGTGGGCCAGGGGTAGGGATAACAGGAGTAGCAAGGGCAGGTAGTTCATTGCGAGACCTCTGGAGATACTGTGGTGAGCGGGATTGTTGTGGTGAGCGGGCTTGCCCCGCGCTGGGCTGCGAAGCGGCCCTGGCATTCCTCCAGCACCTGCGTGCGCTCAGGTTCTACGACTGCTGCGCAGCCGAGCGCGGGGCAAGCCCGCTCACCACAAAAAAACGCGGCCCGGCATTTCCTGAAGGGTTACTTCTGGGCCGTTTTGTTATCCCAGCTCGGGATCTTGAACACCCAGAAGGACCCGCCTTGCGCCACCGGTTTGGTCAGTTCGGCCATGTCGCCGCCCCACAACGGCACCGCGCCGCCGTAGCCGACGGTCACGCCGATGTACTGTTCGCCATCCTGTTCCCAAGTGATCGGCGGCGAGACGATGCCGCTGCCGGTCTGGAACTTCCACAGCTCCTTGCCGGTTTTGGCGTCGAAGGCCTTGAAGAAACCGTCGCCGGTGCCGGTAAACACCAGGTTGCCCTTGGTGGCCAACACGCCGGCCCACAGTGGCAAGGCTTCCTTGTGCTCCCACACCACCTTGCCGGTAGTCGGGTTCATCGCGCGCAGGGTGCCGACGTGGTCGTCATACATGCGCTTGATGCGGAAACCCATGCCCAGGTAGGCCGAGCCCTTCTTGTAGTTGACCTCTTCGGTCCAGTATTCCTCTTTCCACTGGTTGCCCGGAATGTAGAACAGGCCGGTGTCCTGGCTGTAGGCCATGGGGTTCCAGTTCTTGCCACCCAGGAACGGCGGCGAAACTTCCACCGGCTTGCCTTTGGTTTCACCCGGCAATGGCTTGGCCGGACGCTGGCCTTCGTTCTCCACCGGGCGCCCGGTCTTCAGGTCGATATGACTGGCCCAGGTGATGTTGTCGACAAACGGGAAGGCGTTCTGCAGCTTGCCGTTGTTGCGGTCCACCACGTAGAAGAAGCCGTTGCGGTCGGCGTGGCCGGTGGCCTTGACCACTTTGCCGTCCTTGTCCTTGTAGTCGAACAGCACCAGTTCGTTGTTGCCGGAGAAGTCCCAGGCATCGTTCGGGGTGTGCTGGTAGAACCATTTCACTTCGCCGGTGCTCGGGTCGACGCCAACCTGGCCCGAGGTGTAGAGGCTGTCGAAGTCGTGGGGGTTGCCGTCCTTGGCGGTGCGCGCCCAGGTGTTCCAAGGGCCAGGGTTGCCGGCGCCGACGATGATCGTGTTGGTCTCGGCATCGAAGCTTGCGCTCTGCCAAGGCGCGCCGCCACCGTGGCTCCAGGCCTCGACCTTGCCGGTTTCGGTGGTGGGGTCATCCGGCCACGAAGGGGCCTTGACGTCGCCGGTGGTGGTGCTGTCCTTGCCGTTGAGGCGGCCCATATGGCCTTCCACGAACGGGCGCATCCACACTTCTTCACCGGTGTCGGGGTCGCGGGCAAACAGCTGGCCGACCACGCCGAATTCATCGCCGGAGCTGCCGTGGATCAGCAGCACCTTGCCGCTGACCTTGTCTTTGATCAGCACCGGGGCGCCGGTCATGGTGTAGCCGGCGGCGTGGTCGCCGAATTTCTTGTTCCACACCACTTTGCCGGTGTTTTTGTCGAGGGCGATCAGGCGCGCGTCGAGGGTGCCGAAGTAGATCTTGTCGCCGAAGATCGCCGCGCCGCGGTTGACCACGTCACAGCACGGGCGAATGTTGTCGGGCAGGCGGTGGTTGTAGGTCCACAGGCGCTTGCCGGTCTTTGCATCCAGGGCGAACACGCGGGAGTAGGAACCGGTGACGTACACCACGCCGTCGCTGACGATGGCCTGGGACTCCTGGCCGCGCTGTTTCTCGTCGCCAAAGGAATAGGACCAGGCCGGGGTGAGTTTGAACACGTTCTTGTCGTTGACCTGGGCCAGCGGGCTCCAGCGCTGGGCGTTGGTGCCCATGCCGTATTGCAGCACGTCCTTGGTGGTCAGGTGGTCGTTGGCAATGTCTTCCCAGGTGACGTTGCGTGTCGATTTGGCAGGCTCGGCGGCTGCGAAGGTTGCAGCACTGAGGGACAGGCTGCCCACCAGCATAAAGGCTTGCACGGCAAGGCTTAAAGGTGAGCGGGCGGGTAGCGATCTTATTGTCATGGTTGCAGTTCCCAGTGGAGGTTTTGGCCTGCACAGGGTGGAACGCCGGGGCGCCGGGCGGATACGGAAAAAGTCCCGCTGTGGCCGGGAAGACTTCCCGGACCGCCGCTGTTTTAGGTGTGCCCCACAAGCCCTACTACCAAGGGAGGAGAGGGCGGCCACCAAAGCAGCATACGGCCCATGCCCCGGGGTTTCTAAGATGGTTGCCATAGCCTCTGCAATGAGGTTTTGCGTGCAATCCTGAGGGCAAAAATAATGACAACAAAACACAATGCCTGGCTCGTGGCTGGCCTGTTGGTGGGTGTATTCGGCGCCGGCTCTGTTTGGGCCCATGGCAACGTGGTCCCACAAGCGGTGGAAACCAAGGGCCTGACTTCTATCAAGGACGCCGGCGTGCCGGTCAACGAAGACGGCTGGGCGGCGGTCAATCCGTACCGCACCTCGCCTGAACACGACCGGGCCGTGGAGATTGGTTCGTCCGCCTACAACCAGAACTGCGCCGCTTGCCACGGCCTGGAAGCCAAGTCCGGTGGTATCGCCCCCGACCTGCGCATGCTCGATGTGGGCGAAGCCGGTGATGAGTGGTTCGTCGAGCGTGTGCGCCATGGCGCGGTGCGTGACGGCCGCGTGTACATGCCCAAAATGGCCGACTACCTGAGCCAGGAAGCCTTGTGGGCGGTGCGCACCTACCTGGACAGCGTGCACGTCGAGGAGTAAGCCATGCGCCTGTTCGCTTATGTGCTTGGCCTGGCCCTGCTGTGTTGCCAGCCGGCACAGGCGCAGGTGCGCAGCTATGACCAGATGATCGCTGACGGCGAAATCAAGGTGGCGGTGTACAAGGACTTCGCCCCCTACAGTTTCGAAGACGGCGCCAACGCGCGGGGGGTCGATGTGGAACTGGCCCAGGCCCTGGCCACGGCGCTGGGGGTAAAGCTCAAGTTGATCTGGGCGCCGGCCGGCGAGAAGCTCGATGACGACCTGCGCGACTACATCTGGCGCGGCAGCCAGTTGCACAACCAGCAACTGGCCGACCTGATGATGCGCGCGCCCTACGATCGCGATTACGCACAAAAGCGCAACGACCAGGGCGAACTGGAAAACGGCCATGTGGTGATGTTCGGGCCGTACCAGAACGAACAATGGCAGGTGGCCTATGACCGTCGGCGCCTGGACACGGTCGCCAGCGTGGCGGTGTTCGAGCAGCACCCGATTGGCGTCGAAGTCGACAGCGTGCCGTCGTTCTACCTCACCTCGGTGTTCAACGGCATGCTTGCCGCCAAGACCCATCACTACCCCGACGTCCCCCAGGCATTTGCGGCGATGAAAGCCGGTGAGGTCGATGCGGTGATGGCGATGCGCGGCGAAGTCGATTGGCAGGTGCATGAAGCCCACGACCCGCAACTGGCCCTCGCCGAAAACGCCTACCCGAACATGGGCAAGCAACGCTGGGAGATCGGCATGGCGGTGCACGAGAGCAATCGCCAGCTGGCCTACGCGGTGGAAGAGGCGCTGGAAGGCCTGATCCGCGACGGCGCGGTGCAAGCCATCTATGCCCGTTACGGCCTGCAGTACGAAGTCCCCGAGATGTATCAATAGGAGCAGGCGATGAACTGGCGACTGAGCTGCATCCTGGCGTGCTGGCTGCCGCTGGCGGCTCACGCCGTGGAGATCGACCCGGTGCCGTCGGTGATGTGGGACTTCTATCACAAGCAGTTCCTGGCGCAGGCGCCGTTCGTGTTCGACGACCGAGTCAAGCTGCTCGCGCCGCCGTTCGCCGAAGATGCGCGCCAGGTGCCGCTGGAAATCGACGCCCGCGCCTTCAACGGCCATGTGGTGAAAATCCTCGCCTGGGCCGAGCTCAACCCATTGCCGAAAATCGTCGACTTCCAGCCCAAGGCCGGCGTGCTGCCGTGGCTGTCGCTGCGGATTCGTATCGAACAGGCCACGCCGTTGCGTGCAGCGGTGCTCACCGATGACGGCCTGTGGCATGTGGGCTCGACCCTGATCGACGCGGCAGGTGGCGGCTGCACCGCGCCCAGCGTGGTACGCACCCAGCCCGGTTGGGAAGAGCACATCGGCGAAGTGCTCGGCGGCCGTTACCCGCGTGGTGAGTTCAGCCGCGTGCGTGTGCAGGTGGCGCACCCGATGGACAACGGCATGGTCAGCGGCATCCCCGAGTTTTTTATCAACCATGCGCAACTGCGCGGCCAGGACGGCCAGGTGCTGGCTGATCTTGAGCTGTTCCCGGCGGTCAGCGAGAACCCCAACCTGGCCTTCGACATCGACGCGCCGGGGCCCACCCGACTGGTGCTGCGTGACAACAGCGGCAACGAGTTCGACGCGGCCATCCCCTGACCAGAAGGAGCGCGGCATGCGCTGGATTCTATTGTTGTGCCTGGGCCTGAGCTTGCCCGCCCTGGCAGATCTCGACTACGCCCTCAAGCCCCGGCTGATCGCCGACGACACCTGGCTACTCGAAGGCAGCACTGACAATTTTGCCAAGGCCAATGGCGGCAATATCGTCAACACCGCCTTCATCGTCACCGAGGCCGGCGTGGTGGTGATCGACACCGGGCCGTCGCGGCGCTACGGCGAAGCGATGCGCGAGGCCATCGCCCGCGTCACCCCCAAGCCGGTGATCCAGGTGCTGATTACCCATCATCACCCCGACCATGCGCTGGGCAACCAGGCCTTCAAGGACGTGCCCATCGGCGCCCTGGCCGAGACCACGCGGCTGCTGCATGAGCAGGGCGACGGCATGGCGGAAAACCTCTACCGCATGGTCGGCGACTGGATGCGCGGCACTGAAGTGGTGTTGCCCACTCAGGTGCTGGAACCCGGTGTGCTGAGCGTCGGCCGTCACGACTTGCGCCTGCTCGCGCTCACCGGCCACACCGGCGCCGACCTGGCGATCTTCGACCAGAGCACCGGCGTGCTGTTCGCCGGCGACCTGGTGTTTTACCAACGCGCGCTCACCACCCCCAACAGCCCGGGGCTGGCGGTGTGGCTGGCCGACCTCGGCACCCTGCAAGCCTTGCCCTGGACCCTGATCGTGCCCGGCCATGGCCCGGTGGCCAGCGACGCGCAACCCTTCACGCAAATGCGCGACTACCTGACCTGGCTCGATCAACTGCTGCGTGACGGCGCTGCCAAGGGCAACGACATGGCCGAGATGATCCGCAGCCCCATCCCCGAACGCTTCGCCGCGATCAGCTTGAGCCGCTATGAACTGATCCGCAGCGTCAGCCACCTGTACCCGCGTTACGAGCGCGAGCAGATGCAACCGCTACTAAGGAACTAGCAAACTCGATACTGCGGTCAATTGTGACAATGGCCCCTGCGCCCAAGAATCTGCACCAGACCGGGAAAATTTCCCGGGTATAACAAAAAACCGCAGAGGTAGCCGTCATGACCCAACCCGCACGTCGCCAACCCTTCGCCTTGAGTGTGTTGCTCGGTGCCATCCTGTTATCCGGCCAGGCCATGGCCTCGGTCACCGATGAGGACATCCTCCAGGACCCGAAAAACCCCGGGCAGATCGTCACCAACGGCCTGGGCGTGCAGGGCCAGCGCTACAGCCCCCTCGACACCCTGAACGTCGACAACGTCAAGGAACTGCGCCCGGTCTGGGCGTTTTCCTTTGGCGGCGAAAAGCAGCGTGGGCAACAGGCGCAGCCGATGATCAAGGACGGGGTGATGTACCTCACCGGTTCCTACTCGCGGGTGTTCGCGGTGGATGCGCGCACCGGCAAGAAGCTCTGGCAGTACGATGCGCGTCTGCCCGATGACATCCGCCCGTGCTGTGACGTGATCAACCGTGGCGTGGCGCTGTACGGCGACCTGGTGTTCTTCGGCACCCTCGACGCCAAGCTGGTGGCGCTGAACAAAGACACCGGCAAAGTGGTGTGGAGCAAGCAGGTCGCCGATCACAAGGAAGGCTACTCGATCAGCGCCGCGCCCCTGGTGGTCAACGGCAAGCTGATCACCGGCGTGGCCGGTGGCGAATTCGGCGTGGTCGGCAAGATCCAGGCCTATGACCCGAAAAACGGCGAGCTGCTGTGGAGCCGCCCGACGGTCGAAGGCCATATGGGTTATGTCTACAAAGACGGCAAGGCTGTGGAAAACGGCATCTCCGGCGGCGAGGCGGGCAAGACCTGGCCGGGGGATTTGTGGAAAACCGGCGGCGCGGCACCGTGGCTGGGCGGCTATTACGACCCGGAAACCAACCTGCTGCTGTTCGGCACCGGCAACCCGGCGCCGTGGAACTCGCACCTGCGCCCTGGCGACAACCTTTACTCGTCCTCGCGCCTGGCGCTGAACCCGGACGACGGCACCATCAAGTGGCACTTCCAGAGCACGCCCCACGACGGTTGGGACTATGACGGCGTCAACGAGCTGGTCTCCTTCAACTACACCGAAGGTGGCAAGGAAATCAAAGCGGCGGCCACCGCCGACCGCAACGGCTTCTTCTACGTGCTCGATCGCACCAACGGCAAGTTCATCCGTGGCTTCCCGTTTGTCGACAAGATCACCTGGGCCACGGGTCTGGATAAGGACGGTCGTCCGATCTACAACGAAGCCAGCCGCCCAGGTGCGCCGGGCAGCGAAACCAAGGGCACTTCGGTGTTTGTCGCACCGGCGTTCCTCGGTGCGAAGAACTGGATGCCGATGGCCTACAACCGTGACACCGGGCTGTTCTACGTGCCGTCCAACGAGTGGGGCATGGACATCTGGAACGAAGGTATCGCCTACAAGAAAGGCGCGGCGTTCCTCGGCGCGGGCTTCACTATCAAGCCGTTGAACGAAGACTACATCGGCGTACTGCGCGCCATCGATCCTAAGACGGGTAAGGAAGTCTGGCGCCACAAGAACTTCGCGCCGCTGTGGGGCGGGGTGCTGACCACCAAGGGCAACCTGGTGTTCACCGGTACGCCGGAAGGTTTCCTGCAAGCATTCAACGCCAAGACTGGCGAGAAGGTCTGGGAATTCCAGACCGGCTCCGGCGTGCTCGGTTCGCCTGTGACCTGGGAAATGGACGGCGAACAGTACGTCTCGGTGCTCTCCGGCTGGGGCGGCGCGGTGCCGTTGTGGGGCGGTGAGGTGGCCAAGCGCATCAAGGACTTCAACCAGGGCGGCATGCTCTGGACCTTCAAGCTGCCCAAAGAGCTGGTCGCCAAACACTGAATCTACGACCAAATGACAAGTGCCCCCCTGCCAACGGCGCATTCGCCCGGCAACGGGGGCTCTTTACTATCGGGTCATCGCCTGTTGACCGACAGGCCCGGACCCAGACAGAGGCTTTAACATGATCTACGCACAACCTGGCACCCCTGGCGCTATCGTCAGCTTCAAGCAGCGCTACGGAAATTACATCGGCGGAGAGTTCGTCGCCCCGCTGAGCGGTGAGTATTTCACCAACACCTCGCCAGTGACCGGTGAAGCGATCGCCGAATTCCCGCGCTCCAACGCTGCCGATATCGACAAAGCCCTCGACGCCGCCCATGCCGCCGCCGACGCCTGGGGCAAGACGTCGCCCCAGGATCGCTCCCTGGTGCTGCTGAAAATCGCCGACCGTATCGAGCAGAATCTCGAAGTACTGGCCGTGACCGAAAGCTGGGACAACGGCAAGGCCGTGCGCGAAACCCTCAACGCTGACGTGCCCCTGGCCGCCGACCACTTCCGCTACTTCGCCGGCTGCATCCGCGCCCAGGAAGGCGGCGCCGCCGAGATCAACGAACACACCGCGGCCTATCACTTCCATGAGCCATTGGGCGTGGTCGGGCAGATCATTCCGTGGAACTTCCCGCTGCTGATGGCCGCCTGGAAACTCGCCCCGGCCCTCGCTGCCGGTAACTGCATCGTGCTCAAGCCGGCCGAGCAGACACCGCTGTCGATCATGGTGTTTGCCGAGCTGATCAATGACCTGCTGCCACCGGGCGTGCTGAATATCGTGCAGGGCTTTGGCCGCGAAGCCGGGGAGGCACTGGCCACCAGCAAGCGCATCGCCAAGATTGCCTTTACCGGCTCGACCCCAATCGGTGCGCACATCATGCATGCGGCCGCCGAGAACCTCATTCCGTCCACCGTGGAACTGGGCGGCAAGTCGCCGAACATCTTCTTCGAAGACATCATGCAGGCCGAGCCGCAATTCATCGAAAAAGCCGCCGAAGGCCTGGTGTTGGCGTTCTTCAACCAGGGCGAAGTGTGCACCTGCCCGTCGCGGGCGCTGGTGCAGGAGTCGATCTACGACGACTTCATGAAAGTGGTGATGAAGAAGATCGTCAAGATCAAGCGCGGCAACCCGTTGGATACCGAGACCATGGTCGGCGCCCAGGCGTCCGAGCAGCAATACGACAAGATCCTCTCCTACCTCAAGATCGCCCAGGAAGAGGGCGCCGAGCTGCTCACCGGCGGCGCGGCCGAGCGCCTGGAAGGCGACCTGTCCAGCGGTTATTACATCCAGCCGACCCTGCTCAAGGGCCACAACAAGATGCGCGTGTTCCAGGAAGAAATCTTCGGCCCGGTGGTGGGTATCACCACCTTCAAAGACGAAGCCGAGGCCCTGGCCATTGCCAACGACAGCGAATTCGGCCTCGGCGCCGGGCTGTGGACCCGCGACATCAACCGCGCCTACCGCATGGGCCGGGCGATCAAGGCTGGCCGCGTGTGGACCAACTGTTATCACCTGTACCCGGCGCATGCGGCGTTTGGCGGCTACAAGAAGTCGGGCGTGGGGCGTGAGAACCACAAGATGATGCTCGATCACTACCAGCAGACCAAGAATTTGCTGGTGAGCTACGACATCAATCCATTGGGTTTCTTCTAACCCTCTGATGCAACGCGGTTCCCTGTGGGAGGGGGCTTGCTCCCGATGGCGGTGGGTCAGTCAACAGTGATGTGGCTGACACATTGCTATCGGGAGCAAGCCCCCTCCCACATTTTGCTCCCTGTACATTCGCGACTAATGCAGTGCACTCACTCCTTCGAAAGTAGCATTCGCACCCCCATCCCCCCATGCATTAATGCCTCTACCGGAATCTTCCGGCACAACAAGAGGACTCTCCCCATGTGGACCAAACCCGCCTTCACCGACCTGCGTATCGGCTTCGAAGTGACCATGTACTTCGCCAGCCGTTGATCCATCTCCGGCCAGCCTCGCGCTGGCCGGTGCCGTATTGGGAATGACCCTTTGGTCTGATTGCATTCGCCTGCGAATGGGTTAGTGTGAAGCGCATCTCCCAAAAATAATAAGAACAGGCTTTCCAATGAGCCCCAATCTGAGCCTCCTGCGTAAATTCGTCTCGCCTGAAATCATCTTCGGTGCCGGCTGCCGGCACAACGTCGGTAACTATGCCAAGACCTTTGGTGCGCGCAAGGTGCTGGTCGTCAGCGACCCCGGTGTGATCGCTGCCGGTTGGGTGGCGGATGTGGAAGCCAGCCTGCAAGCCATCGGTATCGACTACTGCCTGTACAGCGCTGTGTCGCCCAACCCGCGCGTCGAAGAAGTAATGCTCGGCGCCGAGGTGTATCGGGAAAACCATTGCGACGTGATCGTGGCCATCGGCGGCGGCAGTCCGATGGATTGCGGCAAGGCCATCGGCATTGTGGTCGCCCATGGGCGTAGCATTCTTGAGTTCGAGGGCGTGGACACCATTCGTGTGCCCAGCCCGCCGTTGATCCTGATCCCCACCACCGCCGGTACGTCGGCGGATGTCTCGCAGTTCGTGATCATTTCCAACCAGCAGGAGCGCATGAAGTTTTCCATCGTCAGCAAGGCGGTGGTGCCGGATGTGTCGCTGATCGACCCGGAAACCACGGCGAGCATGGACCCGTTCCTGTCCGCCTGTACCGGCATCGACGCGCTGGTGCATGCCATCGAGGCGTTCGTGTCCACCGGCCACGGCCCACTGACCGACCCCCATGCGCTGGAAGCCATGCGCCTGATCAACGGCAACCTGGTGCAGATGATCGCCAACCCCACGGACATTGCCCTGCGCGAGAAAATCATGCTCGGCAGCATGCAGGCGGGCCTGGCGTTTTCCAACGCGATCCTCGGCGCCGTGCATGCCATGTCCCACAGCCTCGGCGGCTTTCTCGATTTGCCCCACGGTTTGTGCAACGCGGTGCTGGTGGAGCATGTGGTGGCGTTCAACTACAACTCGGCGCCGGAGCGCTTCAAGGTGATTGCCGAGACCTTTGGCATTGACTGCCGTGGCCTCAACCATCGACAGATCTGCGGACGATTGGTCGACCACCTGATCGCGCTCAAACATGCAATTGGCTTCCACGAAACCCTGGGTCTGCATGGGGTGCGCGTGGCGGATATTCCGTTCCTGTCCGAGCATGCGATGGACGACCCCTGCATCCTCACCAACCCTCGTGAGTCCAGCCAGCGTGACGTCGAGGTTGTTTATGGCGAAGCGCTCTGACGACCAGCAACAAGCACTGGCCGGGCTGCTGGGCCTGGGTAATCACTCGGCACGCAAGAGTCACTACCCGGAACTCACCGCGCGCCTCGACGAGCTGGAGGCGGAGCGCAACCGCTATATCCGTCTCAACGATGAGCTGGAACAGCGCGTGGCCGCGCGCACCGACGAACTGCTGGAAGCCAATCGCAACCTGCAACAGCAGATCGCCCAGCGTGAGCAGGTCGAGCAGGAGTTGCGCGATGCGCGCGACGCCGCGGAGGCTGCCAACCGCAGCAAGGACAAATACCTCGCCGCCGCGAGCCATGACCTGCTGCAACCGCTGAACGCGGCGCGGCTGCTGATCTCCACCCTGCGTGAACGCAACTTGCCCAGCGTCGAGCAGGTACTGGTGGAACGTACTCACCAGGCGCTGGAAGGCGCGGAAGATTTACTCACCGATTTGCTGGATATTTCGCGGCTCGACCAGGCGGCGGTCAAACCCGACGTGGCGCTGTATCGCCTGGATGAACTGTTTGCGCCGCTGGTCTCGGAGTTCCAATCGGTGGCGCTGGCGGCCGGGCTGAACCTGCGTGCGCGTACCGGCCATTATGCGATTCGCACCGACTTGCGCCTGGTGACGCGGATCCTGCGTAACTTCCTCAGCAATGCCTGCCGCTACACCGACGAGGGCTGCATTCTGCTCGGCGCGCGCCGCCGTGGTGACCGCCTGCGCCTGGAGGTGTGGGACACCGGGCGCGGCATCGCGGCCGACCGGCTCGACGCGATCTTCCTCGAATTCAACCAGCTCGACGTCGGCCGCGCCTCGGATCGCAAAGGCGTGGGGCTGGGCCTGGCGATTGTCGAGCGTATCGCCGAGATCCTCGGCTACCCGGTGGCGGTCCGTTCGTGGCCGGGGCGTGGCTCGATGTTCAGCATCGAGGTGCCCATCAGCGAAGAGATGCCCCTGGCGATCAGCCAACTGCCGGTGCTGCCGACCACGGGCAACCCGCTGCCGGGGCGGCGTTTGCTGGTGATCGATAACGAGGTGAGCATCCTCGAAAGCATGCGCGCGCTGCTGGTGCAGTGGGGCTGTGAGGTGGTCACCGCCACCGACCAGGCCGGCGCGTTACTGGCGTTGCAGGGCAGGGCGCCGGAGTTGATCCTCGCCGACTACCACCTCGACCACGGCGTGGTGGGCGCTGCGGTGGTCAAGCATCTGCGCGAGCATTTCGCGCAAAAGATCCCGGCCGTGATCATCACCGCCGACCGCACCGACCAATGCCGTCGTGTGCTGCGCCGCCTGGACGCGCCGTTGTTGAACAAACCGCTCAAGCCCGGCAAGTTGCGGGCGGTATTGAGCCAGTTATTGACCTAGGGTCTTGATACCCGTCAACACCCGTTGCGGCGCTTTGCCCCATGCTGCCTGCCTGATTTAGAGCACGACGGAGCCCGCCATGAACGCCCCCGCAACAACCGCAGCATCCTTCAAGTTGCCCCTGGGCCTGGTGATCGGCGTACTGGCGATGGTCGGCGTGCTGCTGTTGCCGCTGCCCGCCGATCTGCCGGTGGCCGGGCAGCGCATGCTGGCGATCCTCGCGTTTGCCGTGGTGGTGTGGATCACCGAGGCGGTGTCTTATGAGGCCAGCGCGATCATGATCACCTCGCTCATGGCATTTTTGCTGGGCACGGCGCCGTCGCTGCAAGACCCCGCCCACCTGATCGGCTCCAGCCCGGCCATCAGCATGGCGCTCACCGGCTTTTCCAACCCGGCACTGGCCTTGGTGGCGGGCGCGTTGTTCATTGCGGCGGCCATGACCCACACCGGCCTCGACCGGCGCATCGCCCTCGTGACCCTGACCCGCGTCGGCACCAGCACCCGCGGCATTCTGCTGGGGGCGATTGCGGTGACCATCCTGCTCAGCCTCGTGGTGCCCAGTGCCACCGCGCGCAGTGCCTGTGTGGTGCCGATCATGATGGGCGTGGTCGCCGCGTTTGGCGTGGACAAGCGCTCCAATATTGCCGCCGGCCTGATGATCGTGGTGGCCCAGGGCACCAGCATCTGGAACGTCGGCATCCAGACCGCCGCCGCGCAAAACCTGCTGACCGTGGGCTTTATGGACAAGATGCTCGGCCAGCGCGTGTCGTGGATCGACTGGCTGATCGCCGGCGCGCCGTGGGCGGTGATCATGTCGGCGGTGTTGCTGTTCCTGGTGATCAAGCTGCTGCCGCCGGAAACCGACAGCATCCCCGGTGGTAAAGAGGCCGTGGCCCAGTCCCTGGTGGACATCGGCCCGATGACCGGCCCGCAGAAGCGCTTGCTCACCGTGTCGGTGCTGTTGCTGTTGGCGTGGGCGACGGAAGGGCGCCTGCACCCTTTCGACACCACCTCGACCACCTACGCCGGGCTGGTGTTCCTGCTGTTGCCGGGGATTGGGGTGATGACCTGGAAGGATGTGCAGTCGCGTATTCCGTGGGGCACGGTGATTGTGTTCGGCGTGGGCATCAGCCTCGGCACCGCGTTGCTGACGACCCAAGCCGGGCAGTGGCTGGGCTCCCAGGTGGTGGCGCACACCGGGTTGGATCAGGTCGGGCCGTTGGGGGTGTTTGCGATTTTGGGAGCGTTTTTGATTGTGATCCACCTGGGCTTTGCCAGCGCCACGGCGCTGACCTCGGCGCTGTTGCCGATCCTGATTGCGGTGTTGCAGACCTTGCCCGGGGAGTTCAACCGGTTGGGGATGACCATGCTGCTGGGGTTTGTGATGAGCTACGGGTTCATCCTGCCGATTAATGCGCCGCAGAATATGGTGTGCCTGGGGACTGGGACGTTTACGGCGCGGCAGTTCGCCAAGGTGGGGATTCTGGTGACGGTGATCGGGTATGGGCTGATGTTGGTGTTTGCGGCGACTTACTGGAGTTGGTTGGGTTGGATCTGATCGGGAAGGCGGTTCTGGATGGGCATGCAATCCAAAGAGAGCAAGCCCCCTCCGACTTTTGACCGTACCCGCTCCAGGCATCAATTCCATGCCCAAGATGGCAAGATGAACCCCGCTCAGGTTTACTACTCTGAGTAATGGTTTTACCGACCTCACCCGTCGGGTCATCTAGGTCATCGAATGGATAAATACACCCCCCACACCTGGGAACCCCACGAGCGCCCGAGCCTGCCCGGTTCGCCGTCGACGCCGTGGCACCCTACGCACAAGCGTTGGCTGTATGCGCTGGTCGGTGTGCTGGTCGCGATCACTGGCGGCCTGGGAAATGCCCTGGTCATCGCCAACCTGCAATACCTGCAAGGCGCCCTCGGCGCGACCACAGCGGAAATGGCCTGGCTGCCCGCCGCCTATGTGATGACCAATGTGTGCATGAACCTGCTGCTGGTGAAGTTCCGCCAGCAGTTCGGCCTGCGCGTGTTCACCGAGGTGTTCCTGGTGCTGTACGCGCTGGTGACCTTCGGCCACTTGTTCGTTAACGATCTCAGTTCGGCCATCGCGGTACGGGCGGCCCACGGGATGGTGGGCGCGGCCCTGAGTTCGTTGGGCTTGTACTACATGATCCAGGCGTTCCCCGCTAAGTGGCGACTCAAAGCCCTGGTGCTGGGGTTGGGCACGGCGCAGTTGGCGTTGCCGCTGGCGCGGTTGTTCTCCGAAGATTTGCTGCAAATCGCCGAGTGGCGCGGTTTGTACCTGTTTGAATTGGGGATGGCGCTGATCTGCCTGGGGTGTGTGTTCTTGCTCAAGTTGCCGCCGGGTGACCGCTTCAAGACCTTTGAGAAACTCGACTTCCTGACCTTCGGCATCCTCGCCACCGGCGTGGCGTTGCTCTGTGCGGTGCTGTCCCTGGGGCGCATTGACTGGTGGCTGGAAGCCCCGTGGATCGGTATCGCGTCAGCCTGTTCCCTGGTGTTGATCATGGCCGGCCTGGCCATTGAGCATAACCGCGCCAACCCGATGTTGATGACTCGTTGGCTGGGCAGCGGCACCATGATTCGCCTGGCACTGGCGGTGATCCTGATTCGCATGGTGCTGTCGGAGCAGTCCACCGGTGCGGTCGGGTTCATGCAGATGCTGAACATGAGCTACCAGCAGATGCATACGCTGTACGTGGTGATGCTGGCCGGTGCGATCAGCGGGCTGGCGGTCAGTGCGCTGACGATTAACCCGGCTCACCTGCTGATGCCGCTGGTGATTTCCCTGGCGCTGATGGCCACGGGCTCGGTGATGGACAGTTTCTCCAGCAACCTGACCCGGCCCGAAAACCTGTATATCAGCCAGTTCCTGTTGGGCTTTGGCGGCACTTTTTTCCTGGGACCGACCATGGTGTTGGGCACCAAGAACGTGCTGACGAACCCGCGCAATCTGGTGAGTTTTTCGGTGATGTTCGGCATTTGCCAGAACCTCGGCGGCCTGATTGGAGCTGCGTTGCTGGGAACGTTCCAGGTCGTGCGGGAGAAGTTTCATTCCAGCATGATCGTCGAACACTTGACCTTGCTCGACCCGCGTGTGGCCGCGCGGGTGAGCAGCGGTGGCTCGGCCTATGGCGGTGTCATTGCCGACCCCGAGCTGCGCAACCTGATGGGTATCCGCAGCTTGGCCACGGCGGCCACCCGTGAAGCGAATGTCATGGCTTACAACGATGTGTTCATGCTGATTGCGATCATCGCGATCCTGACCATGCTCTGGATATTTATTCGCAGTCTGTGGCTGATGAGTACCACCCAAGCAGCAGCCCCTCCCGTTCAACCCAGCGGCGCACCTTCATGACCGAACCTTCGACAACCACCACCACCGCCATTGCATCCACCCCGGAAGGCACCATGCCGCCCGGCGCCACGGTCACCGAGCCGCGCTCATTGCGCGTGCGCATCCTTTCGTCCATGGGCTTCGCCGCGATTGCCATCGTCGGGGTACTGATCGTGCTGTATGCCTGGCAACTGCCGCCTTTCAGCAGCGCGGTGGAAACCACTGAAAACGCCCTGGTACGTGGCCAAGTGACGATTATTGGCCCGCAGCTCAGCGGCTATGTGTTCGAGGTGCCAGTGCAGGACTTCCAGTACGTCAAGGCCGGTGACTTGTTGGTGCGCCTTGATGATCGCATCTACAAGCAGCGCCTGGACCAAGCCTTGGCGCAACTGGCGGTGCAGAAGGCCTCGCTGGCCAATGTTGTGCAGCAGCGCAACAGCGCCGAAGCGACCATCAAGTTACGCCAGGCTGCGCTGGTAGACAGCCAGGCACAGGCGCGTAAAAGCACTGCGGATTTGCGTCGTAACGAGGAGCTGATCAGCGACGGTTCGGTGTCCAAGCGCGAGCTGGACGTGACCCGTGCTGCCAATGCGCAGACGGTCGCCGCCGTCGCCCAAGCCCAGGCCAGCCTGGAAATCGCGCGGCAGGATTTGCAGACGGTGATCGTCAATCGCGGCTCCCTGGAAGCGGCGGTGGCGAGTGCCGATGCGGCGGTGGAATTGGCGCGGATCGATCTGTCCAACACCCGCATCACCGCGCCCCGCGACGGTCAGTTGGGGCAGATTGGCGTGCGCCTCGGTGCCTACGTCAACTCTGGCGCGCAGCTGATGGCACTGGTGCCGAAGCAGCTGTGGGTGATTGCCAATATGAAAGAAACCCAAATGGACAATGTGCAGGTCGGCCAGCCGGTGACCTTTACCGTGGATGCGCTGAACCACCGCAAGTTTCATGGCACGGTGCAGCATATTTCGCCGGCCACCGGCTCGGAGTTCAGCCTGTTGCAGGCGGACAACGCGACGGGCAACTTTGTGAAGATTGCCCAGCGCGTGCCGGTAAGGATTACGGTGGACCCGGATCAGGCTGAGAGCGAACGGTTGCGGCCGGGGTTGTCGGTTGTCGTGAGTATCGATACGGCTGGGCGTCTGAAAAACTCTCCACCCTGACATCACTGACAAAACCTAAATCAAAACTGTGGGAGGGGCTTGCCCCTGATAGCTATAGGTATTTACGCCACTTTATAGCAGTCAACGGTAATCACGATGCGAAGCGAGCCGCCGTAAGGGCGGAACCCATAGCGGCCGTTGGCTGAATAATGGATATGTACTCGGTCTGTTCCAGCATCCTGTTCGGCTGTCAGGCCGCCATCGGGGGCAAGCCCCTTCCCACATTTTGAATGTATTTCAGGGTGAAGTTGAGTTGGACCGACTGATTGTGTTCCAGCAGTTTCAGGCCCGGCCGTCCCGCCAGGTGATGAGCATTCACCGGATGACTCACCGGCTCGATGCAAAAGAACCCCAGCCCCGGCGGGCAGTACAGCAGGAAGTAATCGGCCCCGCTGGCCTGGCATTCCAGCGTATAGCCCAGGTCCGGCTGTTCGATCCGGCAATACCCGTCCCACTGGCAAAAGCCGTTGTCCACCAAGCCTTGGGGCAGGGCATTCATTTCCTGGAAATCCCACTCGTTCGGCACCGGTGCCAAGCCGGTCGGCAGCTTGGACGCGTCACTCATCCACACCTGCGCGGCCTTGGCCTGCAACCGGGTACCCGGCCGACGCGGAAAGTACGGATGCAAGCCCACGCCATGCCACGCCGCTGTTTCGGCCAGATGGGTCACGCGCAGTTCGATATGCAAGGCCCCATCGCTCAAGTGAATCCGCTGCTCGGCGCGATAGGCAAAAGGCGTCTCGCAGACCACCTCCAGCACCACTTCATCTGCCGACTGGCTGACCACCTGCCACGCTTGTTGCCAGGCCGAACCGTGAATCGGCAGCGGATCGGTCAGGCTGTTAGGCGTGAGCACCAGCCAACCGTCGGGGTTATCGAAACCGCCGTGGGCAATGCGGTTGGACCAGGGCACCAACGGATAGCACCCCAGCTTGCCCGGCAAACCGGTATGGATTGCCTGCTCATCGTTATGGCGCAGCAACGGCTGCCCGGTGGCGCGCACCGTCCAGTTGACGATGCTGCCGCCCACGGCCGGATTCAAGGTGAGGTGGGTCAGGTTGTCTTCAAGTTCAATCAGCATTACAGCACCACGCTCGGCAGCCACAGCGACAATGCTGGAATGTACGTCACTGCTATCAGTACCAGGAACAGCACGGCATAAAACGGCACCAGCGCCTTTACGGTTTTCTCGATGGTGGTTTTGCCCACCGCTGCTCCGACAAACAGCACCGCGCCCACCGGCGGGGTGATCAGACCGATGCCGAGGTTCACCAGCATGATCATGCCGAAGTGCACCGGGTCGACGCCGATACCCAACACCACCGGCAACAGGATCGGCGTGAGGATCAGGATCAGCGGCGCCATGTCCATCACCGTGCCGAGCAACAGCAGCATGGCGTTGATGCACATCAGGATCACGTAGCGGTTGTCCGACAGCGTCAGGAACAGCGTGGTGATCTTCGCCGGGATCTGCATCAGGGTCATGATGTAGCCGAAGCTGGCGGCGAAGGCGATCAGGATCATCACGATGGAAATCGTGCGCACCGTGCGGTGCATCAGCTTGGGCAGCTCGCGCCACTTGTAGTCGCGGTAGATGAACATGGTCACGAAGAACGCCCACAGCACCGCAATCGCGGCGGACTCGGTGGCAGTGAAGATGCCCGAGAGGATGCCGCCGAGGATGATCACCATGGCCATCAGGCCCCAGAGCGCATCGGCGGCAATCTTCAGCGCCTGCTTCAGGGGGATGACTTCGCCTTTGGGGTAGTTGCGTTTCTTCGCGAAGATCAGGCACAGCACCATCAGGCACGCGCTCATCAGCAGGCCCGGCACCACGCCGGCCATGAACAGCGAAGCGATGGACACTGTGCCGCCAGCCGCCAGGGAGTAGAGCACCGAGTTGTGGCTGGGTGGCGTGAGTAAGGCCTGCACCGAGCCGCTGACGGTCACCGCCGTGGCAAATTCCCGTGGATAGCCACGGCGCTCCATTTCTGGAATCAGCACCGAGCCCACCGAAGCGGTGTCCGCCACCGACGAGCCGGAGATCGCGCCGAAAAACGTCGAGGCCATGATGTTCACCAGGGACAGCCCGCCGCGCACAAAGCCCACCAGCACCCCGGCAAACGCCACCAGCCGCCGCGACATGCCGCCCTCGGCCATGATCGCCCCAGCCAGCACAAAGAACGGAATCGCCATCAGCGAAAACTTGTTCACCCCGCCGGCCACCTGAATCATCAGGGCCTGGAACGGGATATCGATCCACCACGCGCCGATCAGCGCCGACAGCCCCAGGGCATAGGCCACTGGCATGCCGATCAGGATCAGGGCGATAAAGCTGCCCAGCAGAATCAATGCGTCCATATCAGGCAGCCCCTTCGTTTTCTTCTACCAGGTCGAAGCGCACCACGCGCCGGTTGCTCTGGTCGCCCAGCAGCAGTTTTTCCAGCACGAAAATCAGCGTCAGCACGCCCCCGATGGGGATCGGCATATAGGTGATACCCACGCGCAGGGTGGGGATGGCGCTCATGAACTGGTTCCAGGTGGACAGGCACAACTTGGTGCCCCAGATCGCCATGAACAGGCAGATTGTCGCCATCAGCAGTTGCGAGAAAATGCCGACGATTCGGCGTTGGGCAGGTGGCAGGCGGTCCGTGACCATGGCCACCGACATGTGCGCCCCGGCACGATAACTGGCGGCTGCGCCGATAAAGGTGAACACGAGCATCAGCAGGATAGCGGTGGGCTCCGGCCAGCTGGAACCGGTGCCGAGGATGTAGCGGGCAAAGATGCCCCAGGGAATGATCAGTGCGACCCCGAGGACCGAGAGACCGGCGACCCAGATGCAGGTCATGTAGATACGGTCGTTGATGCGCAGCAGTAGATTCTTCATGGCGTTCACCGTCACCGGGCGCGTCGATGCCGACCGCGCCAGGCCTTGTCAGGGAATGGGGCGTTACTGAACGGCGTCGATACGCTTGATGATGTCGGCGTAAGGCGCGCCGTACTTGGCTCGCACCGCGGCGGTGGCGTCGTAGAAGGGTTTTTTGTCGACGGTGATGAACTCGACCCCGGCCTTCTTGAGTTTTTCCTCACTGCTGGCGGACTTGGCGTCCCACAGCACGCGCTCATCGGCCTGGGCGACTTTGGCGGCTTTTTTCACCATGTCCTGCTGGGCGGGAGTGAGTTTGTTCCAGGTGATTTTCGACATCACGATGGGCTCAGGCAGGATCAGGTGTTCGGTGAGGGTGTAGTACTTGGCGTTCTGGAAGTGGTTGTGTTCCAGCAGGGTGGGCGGGTTGTTCTCTGCGCCGTCGATGACACCGGTCTGCAAGGCACTGAAGATCTCGCCGGTGTCCATGGCGATGCCGTTGGCGCCCATGGCGTTGAAGGCGTCGATGAACAGCGGGTTGCCCTGCACGCGGATCTTCATGCCCTTGAGGTCTTCGATCTTGCGCACCGGTTTCTTGGTGTAAAGGTTGCGCGTGCCGCCGTCCATCCAGGCCAGGGCCACGAGGCCGAACTCGGAGTCGGTGATCTTGGCGAGGATTTCATCGCCGATCTCGCCGTCGATGACCTTGCGCATATGCGCCTGGTCGCGGAACACGAACGGCAGGTTGAAGACGTTCACGTCCGGCACCACCGGCCCGACGATGCCGAGGCTGACGCGGGTCATCTGCACGGCGCCCACTTGGGCCTGTTCGACCACTTCTTTCTCGGAGCCCAGCACGCCGCCCGGGAAGTACTTGAACGTGAGTTCGCCGTTGCTTTCCTTGGTCAGCGCCTTGCCCATGTTTTCTTCGGCAACCACGGTGGGGTAGCCAGCGGGGTGGATGTCGGCGAATTTGATTTCCAGCGCGTGAGCGGCGCTGCTGAGGGTGAACACTGCGGCGGCGAGCAAGGTGCGTTTGAAGTCCATTGGGGGTCACTCCTGTCTTGTTATTTTATTGTTGTATTCAAGGCACAGCGATGCAGCTAGAGGGTGAAGGTGGGCTCCGGCAATCCGGTGACGCCGGGGTTGAGCGCAAACACGCCGCCGGCGATGGACTGGTCGCTCTGGTCATCACGGATCGAGGTGACGAAGAGGGTGTCCAGCCGACTGCCGCCGAAGGCGCACATGGTGGGTTTTTTCACCGGCACGCTCAGGGAGCGATCCAGGCGACCGTCGGGGGTGAAACGGTGGACCAAACCGGCGTCGTTGGCGCAGATCCAGTAGCAGCCTTCGGCGTCAACCGCGGCGCCGTCGGGTCGACCCAGGAAATGGTTCATGTCGACAAACACGCGGCGATTGGACGGCGTGCCGGTCTCGATGTCGTAGTCGAAGGCCCAGATCTGCTGCACCAGCGGGTGGGAATCGGAGGCGTACATCGTGCGGCCATCGGGGCTGAAGGCCAGGCCATTCAGGGTGATGAACCCGTCAAGTTGGGCGTGGGGCGCTGAACCGGACGCATAACGGTAGAGGATGCCTTGCGCCGCATTGGCGCTCATGTTGAGCACCATGCTGCCGGCCCAGAAACGGCCCTGGCGATCACAGCGGCCATCGTTCAGGCGCATGTCCGGGCGCGGGTGTTTGACACTGGCCAGAGGGGTGGTGTCGAGGCTGCCGTCGTTGTGTGCGGTGAGTTGGAAAAAGCCGGTTTCCATGCCTGCGACCCAATTGCCCGCATTGGTGCGGGCGATGCAGGCAAGCATCTGCGGGGCTTTCCAGGCGGCGACATGGCCGTTGCCGGCGCTCCAGCGCTGCAGGCCGCTGTTGGGAATGTCCACCCAGTACAGCGCGTTTTCCTCAGGCACCCATACCGGGCATTCGCCCACGGCATTGCGGGCGTCGACGATCAATTCAGCAGTCATGGCAACTCATTCCCTTGGGTTGATGTGAACTCAGTCACCGAACGGTCCGGCTGCGCAGAATGCGCCACCCTGATAGACCTTGGCCGGGTCATCGGCTGCCACTGGCGGCTGGGCTTCGACCTGGGCGCGGAACACTTCGGACGTGTCCTTGGGCACAAAACCCAGGTGTGCGGCGTGGCGGTTGTCCCACCAGGTGTCGAGGTTATCCGACATGCCGTAGACCACGGTGTGGCCGACGTTCGGCGTGTACAACGCGCGTTCGAGCAGTTGAGTGAGGTCGTCGAAACTCAGCCAGGTATGCATCATCCGGCGGTTCTGCGGTTCCGGGAACGAGGAGCCGATACGGATGCTCACGGTCTCGATGCCGTAGCGGTCGAAGTAGAAGCTGGCCATGTCTTCGCCATAGGACTTGGACAGGCCGTAGTAGCTGTCGGGGCGGCGTGGGGAATGGGCGTCGATGGTTTCGGTCTGCTTGTAGAAGCCGATCACATGGTTGGAGCTGGCGAAGATCACGCGCTTTACGCCATGGCGACGGGCGGCTTCGTAGATATGGAATGTGCCGCTGATATTGGCACCGAGGATTTCTTCAAACGGACGCTCCACCGAGACACCGCCAAAGTGCAGGATGGCGTCGACGCCTTCCACCAAGTGGTGCACGGCTTGTTTGTCGGCGAGGTCGCACGGTTGGACTTCCTCCGAGGCATCGGCAGCCGGGGCCATGGCGGCGATGTCGGACAGGCGCAGTACCTGGGCGTAAGGGCGCAGGCGCTCGCGCAGGACTTTACCGAGGCCACCGGCGGCACCGGTGAGCAGCAGGCGGTTGAAGGGAGCGGGGGTGGTCGTGGTCATGGGGATTCCAAATTTTTGTTGTAGGTTGTCGTATGACTATGCCGAAGTATTGTTAGGGAGCCCCCAGGTTGTCAACGTTCTTGCGGACAGAGTGCGGAGCAAAATGCGGGAGAGGGCTTGCCCTCAATGAGGGCGTGCCAGTGAATGCATCTGCTACTGACCCACCGCCATCGGGAGCAAGCCCCCTCCCACAGGGGATTTTCTTGGGCTGGGAGACTGAGCTCTACAGCAGGGAGATTGGATAGCTGATAAAGATCCGGTTTTCGTCGAACTCGTTGGTGCTGAAATCCCGACGCATGGTCGAGTTCCGCCACTTAACGTTCAGGTTCTTCAACGCACCGCTCTGCACGGTGTAGGCCAGCTCCGACTCACGCCCCCACTCTTTGCCATCAGTGATCGCCCCGGTGTGCACGTTGCTGCCGCTGATGTAGCGGTTCATCAGGGTCAGCCCCGGTACGCCGAGCACCACGAAGTTGAAGTCATGTCGCACCTGCCAGGATTTTTCCTTGGCGTTGTCATAGCTGGCGTTGTAACTGTCGTTGGCCAGGGTGCCGCCGCTGGTGCCGTTGACGCGCATCCACACGCTGTCGCCGGTGAGTTTTTGCAGGCCCACATAGAAGGTGTTGCCGCCGTATTTCGCCGAGAGCAGGGCGAAGGTGGTCTTGTTGTCCAGGTCGCCGGCCAGGGCGCTGCCGTCTTCCTTGCCGCTGAAGAAACCGAGGTTGGCGCCCAACGTCCAGTCGCCTACCGGCTGGCTGTGGGTGAGGTTGACGTAGCGCTGCTGGTAAATGTCGCTCAGTTCGGCGTACCACAGGCCGACCTGGGTGCGCTTGTCATTGAAGCTGTATTCGCCGCCGCCGAAGTTGAACCGGTCGGAGGTGAATGCCGCTTTGCCGTTCATGAACATGTCTTCCATGCTCGCGTCGTTGCGCGGGCTGTTGCCACGGAACTGGCCGCCGTAAAGGGTCAGGCCGGCGATCTCGTTGGACGTCACCTGGCCGCCGCGAAAGGTCTGGGGCAGGGAGCGACCATCGTCGGAACGCAGGATCGGCAGCACCGGCATCCATTCGCCGACCTTCAGTTCGGTCTTCGACAGTCGGGTTTTCAGCGCCACACCCAGGCGTCCGAAGTTGTCGGCGGGGCGGCCGTCATCGTGGATTGGCAGCAATTGGGTACCGCCAGTGCCTTTGCCGCCATCCAGTTTCTGGGAATACAGGCCCAACACATCAAGGCCGAAACCCACCGTGCCCTGGGTGAAGCCCGACTTGGCATCGAGAATGAAACTCTGCGTCCACTCTTCGGCCTTGCCCTGGGCGTTTGCCGGGTTGGTGAAGTTGCGGTTGAAGTAGGCGTTGCGCAGGTTGAGCGTGGCTTTGGCGTCGTCGACAAAACCTTCGGCGTGGGTGATGAGGGGCAGGGTGAAGGCCAGGCCGCCGAGACCGATAAGGCCGATACACGACGAGGAATTACGGGCGAATTGACTCACAGTGACGCTCCCTTTGATTTGTTGTTTTTATTATTTGTTATACGTCGTCGTACAACATCATGGCGGATATTTGCGGGGTTTTCGTGGAGTGTCAAGCAGAAGTTATACGATGACTAAGTGAAGGCGGTAACAGTCAATGTGGGAGGGGCGGTGCGACGATTCGACGTGCCCCCGATAGCAGTGGGTCAGTCACAGATGATGTCGCTGATACACCGCCATCGGAAGCCAGGCGAATCTTCGCTCCGCCCCTTCTATATTCAGTCAGCCAGGACCATCGGCGGCAAAGTGCCGAGGAGCGAAACAGCGGCTACTGCGCAAACACCCAGCAGCCACTCCACCATCACGCTGACCTTCAAACTGCCCAGCTGCTGTTCGCAACGATCAAGGCGCAGCCGGTTCAGCAGTGCCAGGGCCAACATGCCCAACACCAGCATCACCTTGATCAACAGAATCAGGGCAAAACCACTGAACAACGGCGTGGGCCACAGTTGCCCGGTCAGTACGCGCACATTGATCAAGCCAGTCACCAGCAGGCCCGCGACCAGGCCATAGCCCACGCCACTGAAACGACGCAGGACAGGTGCCAGCTCATCACGGTTCGATTGCCTGAGGATCATCACCAGCAGCAATAACCCACCCAACCATGCACCGACGCACATCAGGTGCACCACTTGGTTGAGGATCAACAGCTGCCCGCTCAGCCCGTCGAGCATGGCGCCATGGCCGACCGGCGCGAGGGTCATCAGCAAGAGTGTGATCAGCGGCAGGCGCGGGGCCTTCCACGCGGTCATCAGGGCGATGGCCAGCAACCCATTCAACATCAGATGCCAGGTCCATACCTGGCCAAAAAAGGTCTTGCCCAGCACTAACTGCACGGTTGACGGTTCCAGCGCCGCCGCCCATGAGCCCGCCATGCTGACGGTGATCAACATTAACCAGATCACACCCGACGCGAGGGCAGTCCATGCCAGGCCACGGGTCAGGCGCAACAATTGTCGGTCCAGCACGGGCTGCGGTTTGGCGCCCAGGAGCCAGGGCCTGAACACACAGGCCCCGAACATCAGCAACACGACGATGAAATGCACAAAGCGGCACAGCACCAGCAGCGTCGCCATGGATTATTGGCCGACCTTGAAGCTGTATTCGCCGTTGCTCTTGTGGGTGTCGACCGAGACGGCATTCCACACCACCTTGTAGTTACCGGCCGCCAATGGCGCGGCCGGGGTGACTACGAGGGTTTTCTTGTCGGCGCCTTCGGTATCCAGGCCCTTGATGGCGATTTCGGTGCCGTCCTTGCTCAGGGACACCTTGGTGAAGGTGGCTTCGATGCCTTCGCTGAAGGTCAGGCGCAGATCCTGGGGGGCCGTGACAGTGCTGTCTGCCGCAGGCGTGGCGCTTTTGAGATGAGCATGGGCAAATGCTGCGGAGGCACCCAGCAGGGAGGCGAGCAGGGCGACAGTGGTCAGGGTTTTCTTGATCAACATTGTGCAATACCCATCAATGGTTAGGAGCGGGCAGTGTACGAAGTTTCGACTGCGCCTGTCGCCCCGATCTAGAGCGGGTGGTAGTCTTTGGCGTATGTCTTTGTCAGGGAGCCCTTATGGGCAATCACAAGATCGGAATTCGTCGGATCAACGTCGAAAAAATCCTGCTGGCGGCGGAGAAAATCTTCGCCGAGAAAGGCTACGGCAGCACCGCCATGGCCGACATTGCTGAAGAAGCGCAATTGCCGCGCTCCAACCTGCATTACTACTTCACCACCAAAAGCGAACTGTACAGCGCCGTGCTGTTCGACCTGCTGGAGGTGTGGAAACAGGACGCCCTGAGCTTCGAAACCTTCGATGACCCGCGGGTGGTCCTCAGCAGTTACATCCGCGCCAAGATGCAGCGCTCACGCACGCGGCCCTATGGTTCGAAGGTCTGGGCCAACGAAATCATCCACGGCGCGCCAACACTCGGTGAGGCGCTGGACGAGAGCCTGTACGACTGGGCCAAGATGAAGGAAGCGAAAATTCGCCAGTGGGTGGAAGACAAACGCATCCTGCCGGTGGAGCCGTCGAGCCTGCTGTATATGATCTGGGCATCGACCCAGCACTATGCCGACTTTGACCACCAAGTGAAGATTTTGAATGATCACCAGCCGCTGTCGGATATGCAGTTCGAGAAGGCGATCCAGACGGTGACAGGTGTGATTTTGCGCGGGATTGGGTTGGAGCCTTGAGTGGTGTGGTGGGGCTGAGGGCCTCATCGGGAGCAAGTCGAATCGTCGCACCGCCCCTCCCACCTTTACTGCATTTTGTCTGAAAGAATGCAGACAACTGTGGGAGGGGGCTTTACTGCATTTTGTTTGAAAGAATGCAGACCATTGTGGGAGGGGGCTTGCCCCCGATAGCGGCCTACAGGCCTACACCGCCTCCCGGTAGGGATTCCTCGGATCCTGCGTCCAATTCAAAAACGGCTTGCCCGTGTCGATAGGCACCATCTCGATACAATCCGCCACTGGGCAGGTGATCTGGCACAGGTTGCAGCCCACGCACTCATCATCGATCACCTCGTACTTATGCGTGCCGTCCGCCTGCTTCAAGCTGGCGATGGCCTGGTGCGAGGTATCCTCACAGGCAATATGGCAACGGCCACAGCCAATGCACGCCTCTTGGTCGATCTTGGCGATCACCTGGTAGTTGATGTCCAGGTACTTCCAGTCCGTTGTATTGCCCACCGCCCGCCCGGAAAACTCTTGCAAGCTCGCGTAACCCTGGCTGTCCATCCACCGCGACAGCCCGTCCTTCATCTCCTCCACGATGCGAAAACCATGCAGCATCGCCGCCGTGCACACTTGCACCGCGCCGCAACCGAGGGCGACAAATTCTGCTGCGTCGCGCCAGTTGCCGATGCCGCCAATGCCGCAGATCGGCAGGCCTTTTGTCTGCGGGTCGCGGGCGATTTCCGCGACCATGTTCAAGGCGATCGGCTTGACCGCCGACCCGCAATAACCGCCGTGGGTGCTTTGCGTACCGACGATGGGCAGGGCGACCATACGATCCAGGTCCACGCTGGTGATGGAATTGATGGTGTTGATCAGCGACACCGCATCCGCACCGCCGCGATAGGCCGCCCGCGCCGCTACACGGATGTCGGTGATGTTCGGCGTGAGCTTGACGATCACCGGCAGCGAGCAATAGGTCTTGCACCAGCGCGTCACCTGTTCCACATACTCCGGCACCTGGCCCACCGCCGCGCCCATACCGCGCTCGGGCATGCCGTGGGGGCAGCCGAAGTTCAGCTCGATACCGTCGCAACCGGTGGCTTCCACCAGGGGCAGAATGTTTTTCCAGGACTCTTCAACACACGGCACCATCAGCGACACGATCAGCGCGCGGTCGGGCCAATCCTTTTTCACTTGGGTGATTTCCCGCAGGTTGATTTCCAGCGAGCGGTCGGTGATCAGCTCGATGTTGTTGATGCCCAACACTTCACGGTTGGCGCCGAAGTGCGCCGAGTAACGTGACGACACGTTGACCGCTGCGGGGTCCTCACCCAGGGTCTTCCACACCACGCCGCCCCAACCTGCTTCAAACGCACGCACCACGTTGTACGCCTTATCGGTGGGCGGCGCGGAGGCCAGCCAGAACGGGTTGGGGGCTTTGATACCGGCGAAGACAATCGAGAGATCGGCCATTACGCAGCCTCCACATTAAGCATGAGTTGGGCGTGCATGGCTTCGGCGGCCAGCTTGCCGTGTTGCACTGCCTGTACGGTGAGGTCCTGGCCGAGGCTGACGCAGTCGCCACCGGCGTAGACCCCAGGGATGCTGGTGCGTAGCTGTTCGTCGACGAAGATGCGCTCGCCCACGCGGTGCAGCTGTTGCGCCAGGGGATCGTGCAACGCGTCGTTGTCGAAGCCTTGACCAATGGCCTTGAAGATTGCATCGGCAGCCAGTTCGAAGGTTTCCCCGGTGGGGAGCAGGCGGCCGTTTTCCACGCGGGTGCGGGCGAAGCGCATGCCGCGTACGTGGCCCTTGTCATCCAGCAGCACTTCTTCGGGCTGTGCCCAGGTTAACAGGCGCACCTGATTAGCCTTGGCGATGTCTTGTTCATGGTGAGTGGCGCCCATATCGGCAAGGCCACGGCGGTAGACGAGGTTCACATCGCGTGCGCCGAGGCGGGCCATTTGCACGGCCATGTCGATGGCGGTGTTGCCGGCGCCGAGCACGATGCAGCGGTCGGCCAGGGGCAGTTGAGTCAGGTCATCGGCCTGGCGCAGCTCGCGGATGTAGTCGGTGGCGGCGAGCAGGCCGGGGGCGTCTTCGTGGGGCAGCCCCAGTTGCTTGCTGGCGGCGAGACCCAAGCCGAGGAATACCGAATCGAATTGCTGATGCAGTTCGCTCAAGGTCAGGTTGTCACCCAGGCGCTGGCCGTGGCGGATTTCGATGCCGCCGATTTGCAGGAGAAAATCCAACTCCTTCTGGGCAAAGTCGTCCACCAGTTTGTATTTGGCGATCCCGTATTCATTCAGGCCGCCGGCTTTTTCCTTGGCTTCGAAAATCACCACGTCGTGGCCATGCAGGGCTGCGCGATGGGCACAGGCCAGACCGGCTGGCCCGGCGCCCACCACGGCGATGCGCTTGCCGGTGGAAGCGGCGCGCTGGAAGGGGTGTTCGCTGAAGTGCGCATTGTCGATGGCGTAGCGTTGCAACAGGCCGATCAGTACGGGCGCGCATTCTTCGCTGTTGTTACGCACGCAGGCTTGTTGGCAGAGAATTTCGGTGGGGCAGACCCGGGCGCAGCTGCCGCCGAGGATATTGGCCGAGAGGATTTTCTGCGCGGCGCCCTGGACGTTGTCGGTGTGGATATTGCGAATGAACGACGGGATGTCGATTTCGCTGGGGCACGCGTTCACGCACGGGGCGTCGTAGCAATACAGGCAGCGCGAGGCTTCCAGTTGGGCCTGGCGGGCGTTGAGGGGCGGCGCCAGGTCGGTGAAATGGCTGGCGAGGGTGGCCCCGTCTTCATGGGGATGGGGGAGGTGGGTCAGGGTCTGGATCACGGTGTTGGCCTCACGGTTATTGAGGTGCTGCCTCTGATGGGCATTGGTTTTTTGTGTTGTCTGTTTGGGCCTCATCGGGGGCAAGCCCCCTCCCACATTCGACCGAGTTGTATCTGAATGAATGCGGTCAAGCGTGGGAGGGGGCTTGCCCCCGATGGCGGTCTCAGCGCTTCACAGCAACCGGCCTGGAATGCTCCGCCCGCTTGCTCAACTGCTCAAACACCGACGGATACGCCGGCCGTTCCACATACCGCCCGGCCCCGCGTTCGGCGCGCAGGTCGCCATCGGCCCAGACCAGTTTGCCCTGGCTGATGGTGTGGCTCGGCACGCCGCGCACGGTCTTGCCTTCGAAGATGTTGAAGTCGACCTTTTGATGGTGCGTCTTGGCGGAAATGGTCCGCGTGCCTTCGGGGTCCCACAGCACCAGGTCGGCATCCGCACCCACGCGGATCGCGCCTTTGCGTGGGTACAGGTTGAAGATCTTCGCGGTGTTGGTGGAGGTCAACGCGACAAACTCCTGCATCGACAGGCGCCCGGTATTGACGCCTTCGTGCCACAGCAGCGCCATGCGGTCTTCGATACCGGCGGTGCCGTTGGGGATCTTGCTGAAATCGTCACGCCCGGCAGCTTTTTGCTCGGCGCAGAAGCAGCAGTGGTCGGTGGCGGTGGTGTGCAGGTTGCCCGATTGCAAGCCATGCCACAGCGCTTCCTGGTGCCCGCGCGGGCGGAACGGTGGACTCATCACATAGCCGGCGGCGGTTTGCCAGTCGGGGTGTTGGTAGACGCTGTCGTCCAGCAGCAAGTGGCCGGCGAGCACTTCGCCGTACACCGCCTGGCCCTTGCCACGGGCATAGGTGATTTCATCCAGCGCTTCTTTGGTGGACACGTGCACCAGGTACAGCGGCGTGCCGATCGTCTCGGCGATACGGATCGCACGGCTGGCCGCTTCACCTTCTACCTGGGACGGGCGCGACAGCGGGTGCGCCTCCGGCCCGGTGATGCCCTGGGCCATCAACTTGCGTTGCAGGTGATACACCAATTCGCCATTTTCGGCATGCACGGTGGGCACGGCGCCGAGTTCCAGGCAGCGCTCGAAGCTGGCGACCAGGGTGTCGTCGGCCGCCATGATTGCGTTCTTGTAGGCCATGAAGTGCTTGAAGCTGTTGATGCCGTGATGGCTCACCAGCTCGGCCATTTCCTCGCGCACCTGTTCGCTCCACCAGGTGATTGCCACGTGAAAGCCGTAGTCGGATGCCGATTTTTCGGCCCAGCCGCGCCATTGGTGAAACGCTTCCATCAAGGACTGCTGCGGGTTGGGGATCACAAAATCGATGATGGAGGTGGTGCCTCCGGCCAAGCCCGCTGCTGTGCCACTGAAAAAGTCTTCACTGGCCACGGTGCCCATGAAAGGCAGTTGCATGTGGGTATGGGGGTCGATGCCGCCGGGCATCAAGTATTGGCCGCTGCCATCGAGTATTTCAGTGCCGGCGGGAATATCCAGATCCGTGCCAATGGCGCGAATTAGACCGCCTGCGCATAACACATCGGCGCGGTAACTTTCATCATGGGTAATAACGGTAGCGCCACGGATCAACAGCGACATGTCGAGTTCCTCACAGGCTTGACCGGCTTATGCCAGTTCTAAGTGTTGTAATGCTGCTGCCGATGGTCGGTTAATTCCTGTCATCGGTGACAGGAATAGAAACTAGCCCGAGTTTTTCGATTGAGCAAGAAGATTTTTAATAAGCTTATATCTATATTAAGTATCTGATTTATAAGGATTAAAAATTAAAATCACCAAAATGTAGCGGCCTCTCACCATTTTGACGCACTTGACAGGATCTCAATATGAGCAACATTTCTTATTGCAAATCAGACGGTTGAGATATGCCTCTTGACGGGGCTGGGAAATAAAAATAATTGTGTTGCACCAGATTGAGTCCTGACAGTTCGGGCAACTTCTACGTTATTCGGCCTGAGTCACGTGGCAAGTACCGCAGGTTCAATCGGAAAGCTGATTAACATCAGTCAGTTATATGAGCGGTAAGGGTGTGGTAGCGGTTTTCGGCACGGTTATTGAGTGCAGAAACGGCTGGCCGGGCCCGTGATGTCATGTTGTTTACGAGGTACTCCGGCCACCTGCACTCACCACGCAGGTGAGCAAAAATAATTCGAAAAAACCGTGGAGCGGCCATGCAACAGAACAGATCGCAAGTCATAGAACGCAACGGCCTGTACGAACTCGACGCCGGCCCCGACGTCCTCGACAGCCCTCGCTATAACCACGACATGGCACCGACCAAGGTGCATGAACGAACCTGGAACAAATGGCACATCACCGCGCTGTGGGTCGGCATGTCGATCTGCGTGCCCACCTACACGCTGGGTGGGGTACTGACCGCTTACTTCGGGTTGTCGGTGGGCGAGGCGCTGATGGCGATTTTGCTCGCCAATATCGTGGTGCTGATTCCGCTGACCCTCAACGCCTTCCCCGGCACCAAGTACGGCATTCCGTTCCCGGTGTTGCTGCGTTCGTCCTTCGGGATCCTCGGTTCCAACGTGCCGTGCCTCATCCGCGCGCTGGTGGCGTGCGGCTGGTTTGGTATCCAGACGATGTTTGGCGGACTGGCGATTCACCTGTTCCTGGGGTCGATTTTCGAGGGGTGGAAGTCCCTAGGCGGCACCGGTGAAGTGATCGGCTTCATGATTTTCTGGTGCCTGAATTTGTGGGTCGTATTGCGTGGCGCCGAGTCGATCAAGCGCCTGGAAACCCTGTCGGCGCCGTTGCTGGTAGCTGTGGGCATTGGCCTGCTGGTGTGGGCGATGCCGAATGTATCTATCAGCGAGTTGATGGCTATTCCTCCCAAGCGCCCTGAGGGGGCGAGCCTCACCGGTTATTTCATGGCCGGCCTTACCGCGATGGTGGGCTTCTGGGCCACCTTGTCGCTGAATATTCCCGATTTCAGCCGCTACGCCAAAAGCCAGAAGGACCAGATCCTCGGGCAGATTTTCGGCCTGCCGCTGACCATGTTTCTGTTCGCCGCCCTCGGCGTGATCATGACCGCCGCGTCAGTGAAGCTGGTAGGCGTCAGCGTGTCCGATCCGGTGACCCTGATCGGTCATATCCAGAGCCCGGTGTGGGTGGCCGTGGCCATGGCGCTGATCATCGTCGCGACCTTGTCCACCAACACTGCTGCGAACATCGTCTCGCCCACCAACGACTTCCAGAACATCGCGCCCAAGCTGATCAACCGCACCACGGCGGTGATCCTCACCGGCCTGGTCGGGCTGGTATTGATGGGCCATGAACTGCTGAAAAAACTCGGCCTGATCGTCTCGGATGTGAGCCTGGAAACCGTGTATTCCAACTGGTTGCTGGGTTACTCAAGTTTGCTGGGCCCGATCGCCGGGATCATGGTGGTGGACTACTTCATCACCCGCAAACAGCAACTGGACCTGGCCGGTTTGTACCGCGACGACGTATACCCGGCGTGGAACTGGAGCGGCTTTATCGCCTTTGGCGTGCCGGTGGTGTTGACGTTGCTGTCGTTGGGCAGTGATGCGTTCAGCTGGTTCTACAGCTACGGCTGGTTTACCGGTTCGGCGTTGGGCGGGTTGTTGTATTACGGCCTGAATGCCAGGCGCGGAATCAGCCCGGTCGTTGTCAATTCATAAGAAATACAAGCCTGAGGAGATCCCCATGAACGCTGCCCTTGACGTTCTGCAATCGACCCACCAGCACATCAACCGCGACCGCTTGTGGCAGTCGCTGATGGACCTGGCCAAACTCGGTGCCACCCCCAAGGGCGGCGTGTGCCGCCTGGCCCTCACCGACCTCGACCGCAAGGCCCGCGACCTGTTTGTGCAGTGGTGCGAAGACGCCGGTTGCACCGTGACCGTCGACGGCATTGGCAATATTTTCGCGCGCCGTCCCGGTCGTAATCCCAACCTGCCGCCCGTGATGACCGGCAGCCATATCGACACTCAGCCCACGGGCGGCAAGTTTGATGGCTGCTTTGGTGTATTAGCCGGGGTGGAAGTGCTGCGCACCCTGAACGATCTGAATATCGAAACGGAAGCGCCGCTGGAAGTGGTGGTGTGGACCAACGAGGAAGGCTCGCGCTTCCCGCCTTGCATGATGGGCTCCGGAGTGTTCGCTGAGAAATTCACCCTGGCGGATACCTTGGCCAAGGTCGATGCGGACGGGGTCAGTGTGGGTGATGCGCTGAACGCGATTGGCTACGCGGGAACCCGTCCTGAAAGTGGGCACAAGGTCGGTGCGTATTTCGAAGCGCATATCGAACAAGGGCCGATTCTTGAGGATGAGAAGAAGACCATCGGCGTGGTACTCGGCGCCCTCGGACAAAAGTGGTTCGACCTGAAGCTGCGCGGCGTTGAAGCGCATGCGGGGCCGACACCGATGCACCTGCGCAAGGACGCCCTGGTAGGCGCGGCGGCAGTGGTGGCGGCGGTGAATGCGGCGGCGTTGGGGCATCAGCCCCATGCTTGCGGGACCGTGGGTTGCCTGCAGGCGTATCCCGGCTCACGCAACGTCATTCCTGGCGAAGTGCGCATGACCCTGGACTTCCGTCACTTGGAACCGGCGCGCTTGGATTCGATGATTGCCGAGGTGCGCAAGGTCATTGATGACACCTGCGCCAAGCATGGCTTGAGTTTTGAAATGGAACCCACGGCCGACTTCCCGCCGCTGTACTTCGACAAAGGCTGCGTTGACGCCGTGCGCGATGCGGCGAATGGGCTGGGCTTGTCGAACATGGACATCGTCAGCGGGGCAGGTCACGACGCGATCTTCGTCGCCGAGTTGGGGCCGGCGGGGATGATCTTTGTGCCGTGTGAGGGGGGGATCAGCCATAACGAGATCGAGAACGCCGCCCCGGATGATCTGGCGGCGGGGTGTGCGGTATTGCTGCGCGCCATGGTGGCTGCTTCAGCAGCCATCGCCAGCGGCAAACTCGCCGCCTGAAATGCCGGTAAAAAATGTGGGAGGGGGCTTGCTCCCGATAGCGGTGTATCAGTTGCAGATAATCTGACTGACCTACCGCAATCGGGAGCAAGCCCCCTCCCACATTTGAACGGTGTTGTTTCAACTAGTGTTGCCAGACGTTAGACCCAGATGGCATCCCACAGTGGGTAGTCGCCAATCCGCTCGACCAGGCCCGCTCGCAATGGATTAGCCACCATATACCGGGCCATTTTCACCAAGTCATCTTCCTTGCGCAGTGCGCGGTCATGAAAGCTTTCTTGCCAAAGCCGTCCCTTGCGACCGCTCAGGGCATTGACGGTCCTGGTGCTTTTTGACTTCACCTGGCACATCAAGTCCGTCAGCGAGCCTTTTTTCAGTTCAAGCAGCCAATGGAAATGGTCCGGCATGATGACCCACGCCAGCGAGTTGGCCAGCCCTTGGTACTGGGCCAACCGAAATTGCCAGACCACCAGGCGAGCGAGCTGGAAATTGTCGAATATCGGTATGCGTTCGTGGGTGTTGGTGGTGATGAGGTAAATGCGGTTGGGTTCGCTGAATCGACCGATGCGCAGGCGGTGTGAAGCGGGTAAATCTGCCATTCCCTGGCCCTCTCTAGATGTGCTTAGAGAGGCTAGATTGGAGAGCAAGAGGTTGATGGGCGGGCTTTTGGCAGGATGTGTCTGGACGGCCGCGATCGGGGGCAAGCCCCCTCCCACATTGGCTCAGCGGTGTTCATACATTGTGTGTCTGACGCGGGACCAGTGTGGGAGGGGGCTTGCTCCCGATGAGGCCGGAACTGACGCTGCCGAAACCTCATTGGACGTGGAAGTACCTTGTTTTGAGGCTGCGGTGTAAGGCATGTCTTACTCCTTTGTACGAAGTCTCTTTTGTTCTTCTCCTCGCTCATCATCTTGGCTATCTGGTGTTAGGTTCTGCCGCGCAAAAACCTAATGCAGAGGAAGCATGCAATGGCGAACCCTATAACCCCGCCTGGTGTATCTGTTGACGAAAATATGGCCACCGCTTTTCATAAAAAGAATGTACTGAAAGCCGGTTCAGCGTTTATGTACTCTTGGTTTTATACTCAGGTCCGCAATCGCGGCCCGTGGGACTACAAGCAAATTTCCAAAGAATATGAAGCGTTTGGAAATTTTCACTATGGTGCGGTGGGGATTGCGGCGGGTTTCAGCGAGGAAGTGCTTTTACGCGCAGCGGGACTTGCTCAAACCAGAGCGGGTACGGATAAACCCGAGTTTGGTCGTTGGTGGGGGGATGCGCCTTTCGGTGACGATCCAGTCGACCAATATTGGATCAAGAAAGGAATCAGCTATGCCAGGTTCAGGAACTACTAGAAAGTCGCTTTACTCAAGGGTTACAACGATTTTGCTGGCGCTTTGCTTGGTGTATATCGCTGGTGATTGGCTGCTTTCGCCGGGCCGTCCGCAATTGACGGAGGTTGTACTCCGTGTACCGATCAGTGATGACGCTTCGATCTATGGCGTCAAGGATGATCGCGGAGGGGCCACTGTTCCGTTCAGTTACCGATATTACGTTTACCGCACCTTGGGAACCGATAGTGAAATATTGGCTGTATTGAAAGATGCCCATCCGTTTCTAGTTACGCGTGACGGGGCGGTAAAAGTTGATGTCGAGAGCCGTTCGATTACGGTTTCGGTGTCGGGGGATGTATCCGACTATCACAGCAGTACCCTGTATCGGCATGCCAATGGTAGTGATTACACAGCGGTGAGTGTTTTTCTTAATAGTCGGCCAGAGGGCTGAAATGTGCGGTGGCTCAGTCAGTGGTGGTTGACTGAGCCACCGCTATCGGGGGCAAGCTCTCTCCTGGATTTAGCTTGAACTGTGCCTGGAGGTGATGTCAGGCGCCAGGTTGCCAGCCGCCGCCGAGTGCCGTCAGGAGTCCTACACTGGCCTGCAGCTGCCGCGTCTGCACCGCCTGCAATGTCCGTTGCGCTTGCAACGCCGCCGTCTGCGCCGTCACCACATCCAGGTAACTCACCGCACCCGCTTGATAGCTGTTCATCGCCAGCGATTGCGTATGTTGCGCCGCGTCCGCCGCCGCTTGCTCATCCTGCGCTTCCTGCTGCAAATCCCGCAGTTGCGCGAGGTTATCTTCCACCTCGCGCACGGCCTTCAGTACCTGGCTGCGGTACTGCGCGGACGCTTCTTCAAATTCGGCTTTGGCCTGGCGTTCATTGGCACTTAGGCGGCCACCGTCAAAGATCGGCAGGTTCACCAACGGCCCCAGCGCCCAATACCGATTACCCGCCGAGAGCAAATTCCCCACGCCCTGCGTCTGCCCGCCGATCAGCCCGGTCAAACTGAAATCCGGATACCACGCCGCCTTGGCTACGCCGATATTCGCGTTGGCCGCAAACACCCGGCGTTCTGCCGCCGCAATGTCCGGGCGACGTTGCAGCAGGTGGCTTGGCAGCTGCGAGGGAACCCCCGGCAGGGCGATCAGTTGCTGGCCGGGCGGCAGCGTAAAGTCGCTGGCTGCCACACCCACCAATTCACCGATGGCGTGCTCGGTGAGGTTGCGTTGCCCGCGTACCTCATCCAATTGTGCCCTGGCCTGCGCCAGTTGATTTTGCGCACGGGTCAGGTCCAGCTCCGAGGCTATCTGGCCCTCGTAACGGCTTCGGGTCAGTTGCAGTGCCTGGCTGAAATCCTCCAGCGAGCCAGTAAGAATCCGGCTCTGTGCATCCAGCCCATTGAGCTGCACGTACAAGGTCGCCAACTGACGCTGCAAACTCAGGCGGGCCACCGCCAGATCATCCCCGGACGCTTGCGCCTGGGCATCACCGGCCGCGACCTGATTGCGAATTTTGCCCCACAGGTCCAGGTCGTAACTCAACGAAAAACCGCCGGTGTTGCTGTTGTACACCGACGGCTGCGTCTCCCCCCGTAGCGGCCGCGAGTCAGATTGGCGCTGGCGCAACGGTTGTGCGCTGGCGGTAATCTGCGGGAACAGCCCGGCATGTAACTGACTGGCATAGGCTTGGGACGCATCGAAGTGCGCCAGCGCTGCAGCCAAGTCCGGGTTGGCCTTGAGCAATTGCTGTTGCAGGTCATTCAGGCGCGAATCGTTGTAGAGCTTCCACCATTCGGGAGCCAGTTGGTCGGACGGCTGCGCGCTGTGCCAGTGGCCGTCGCTGGTCTGTTCGCGGTAGTTGGCTGGCAGGTCAATCGACGGCACCTTGTAGCTCGGCGCCATCGAGCAACCTTGCAATACCAGCAGCGTCAACGCAGCGAGTGGTTTAAGCCCTGTGCGCATGCGCACCTTAAGCCTTACGCGCATGCGCACCTCCGGCGTCGGCCAGTTGCACAGCGTCGCCTTCGCGCAGAGCGTCGGGCGGGTTATCGACCACGCGGTCGGCAGGTTTCAGGCCCTGGTCGATTACCAGGCGTTCGCCCAGGTCGAGGCCGATATGGATGGCTTGCAGGTGCACATGGTTCTGCCCATCCAGTATCGCGACCTGGGTGCCTTGGGCGCGAAAGATCAACGCGCTGGCCGGGATGCTCACACCATGGGTGTCGGCCGGAATCGGCAGCGTGGCTTCGGCGTAATCACCTGGCAGTAGCGCGTCGTCGGGATTGTCGACCACGAACTGCGCGAGCAGGGTGCCGGAGCGGCGGTCGATGGCAGTGGAGTCGCCGATCAGCCGTGCCTTGAAGTGCTCGCCAGGGTGTTCGGGCACGGTGAGCCGGGCTTCCAGGCCGGGGTGAATCACTGCCGCGTAGTTCTGTGGCACGGGTACATAAAGGCGCAGCTGGTGCGTATCCGCGATGCTGAACAACTCCGGGTCGCTGTCGGTGTCGGCCTTGATCAATTGGCCGATATCGGTGTTGCGCGCCGTGATGGTGCCGGCGAACGGCGCGCGAATTGTCTTGTAGCCTTCCAGTGCGGACAGCCGCGCATAGTCGGCAGCAGCAGCCTGGGCATTGGCTTTGGCGGCCGCGGCGTTGGAGGTTTTTTCATCGGCTTCCTGGCGCGATACGGAGTGGCTCGCCAGCAGGTTTTGCCATCGGGTTGCGGTGGTTGCAGCGAGGCGCGCATTGGCCTGTTCCTGCACCAAGCGTGCATGGGCTTGCGCCAGTTGCTGGTCGAGGTCGGGGCTGTCGATTTCGGCGAGGACTTGCCCGGCCTTGACCTGGCGGCCGATGTCGACTGTCCAGTCCTTCAAATAACCGCTGACCCGGGCGTGGATCGGCGCCTTGCTCCACGCCTCAAGGTGCGCCGGCAGGCGCAAGGTATCGCCTGCCACATTCTGCTTGGGTTGAAACACCATCACTTGCGGGATGGCGGCGGTCTCTGTCCAGGCGGTGACCGATTGCTCGTGCAGCGTGCGGGCATGCAAGCCGTTGGCGACCAACAGGGCAGCCACGGTCAGGCCGCCGACACCCATGAGCATCAGGCGCTTGCGCGAGGGTTTGTGATCAGACGACATGTGGGGTTTCTCCTGCAACTGCGCGACTAGGGTGACGCCCGTGGACCAGGCTGAAGACCACGGGAACAAACAACAGGGTGGCGATGGTGGCGAAGATCAAACCACCGATCACCGCACGGCCCAGCGGCGCGTTTTGCTCCTCGGACAGCGCCAGGGGCAACATGCCGATGATCATCGCCAGGGCGGTCATGCACACCGGGCGGAAGCGCGTGTAACCGGCCTCCAGCGCGGCCTTGAGCGCATCACCATGTTCGGCCAGGCGCTCGCGGCAGAAGCTCACCACCAGGATTGAGTTGGCAGTGGCTACGCCCATGCACAGGATCGCGCCGGTCAAGGCGGGCACCGACAACGAGGTGCCGCTGAGGAAGAGCATCCACACGATCCCCGCAAGTGCGGCAGGCAGGGCCGTGATGATCACAAACGGGTCGGCCCACGATTGGAAGTTGACCACGATCAGCAGGTAGATCAGCACCACCGCGCCAAGCAGGCCGAAGCTCAAGCCGCTGAAGGCTTCATGCAGCGCGTCGATCTGCCCGTGCAGGCTGATCGTCGCGCCTTTTGGGCGCATGGACGCGGTGTCATCCAGCACCTTTTGCACGTCGCGGGCTACGCCGCCGAGGTCGCGGCCTTGCACATTGGCGTACAGGTCCAGGGTCGGTTCGATGTTGTAGTGGGTCACCACCGCCGGGCTTTGCACACGGGAGATAGTTGCCACACCGCCGAGGATCTGCGACTGCCCGTTGGCACCGGTGACGGGCAGCGCTTCCAGTGACGGAAGGCTGTCGAGGCGGTATTGCGGGGTGGCGGCGACGATGGAATAGGACACGCCGTTGGCCGGGTTGAGCCAGAAGGTCGGCGCGGTTTGCGAGCTGCCGGCGAGAGAGGCGACCATGCTGTTGGTCACGTCGCGCTCGGTAATGCCCAGGCCGTTGGCGCGCAGGCGGTCGACATTCACCTGCAGCGACGGGTAGCCGGTTGACTGCTGTATGCGCAGGTCGGCGATGCCGGGCACGTGTTGCAGGCGACGTTCCAGCTCGACGGCATAGGCGCGGTTTTCTTCATCGCTGCGCCCGGAGATTTTCACGTCCAGCGGCGCCGGCGCGCCGAAGTTGAGGATCTGGCTGCTGATGTCCGCCGGCAGGAACGCGAAGTGGCTGCCGGGAAAACTTTGCGGCAGCGCTTCACGCAGTTTTTTCACGTAGTCGGCGGTGGGCGCGTGGTGTTTTTTCAGGCTGACTTGAATGTCGCCATCCTGCGGGCCGATGGTGCCGCTGCTGCTGTAGGCCATGTCGATGCCGCTGAGCGGGATGCCAATGTTATCGACAATGGTGTCCAGTTCTTCGGCAGGGATGACCTCACGGATCCGCGCTTCAATGCGGTCGAAGGCGGCGGCGCTTTCTTCGATGCGCGTGCCCAGCGGCAGGCGCACATGCAGGGCCAACGCACCGGCATCCGTGGCTGGGAAAAAGTCCTGGCCAAGGCTGGGCAATAGCAGGAATGAGGCGAGCACACAGGCCAGAAAACCCACGATAAAGCGCTTGCGATGACCCAGGGCCAATGTCAGCAAGCCATGGTAGGTGTCGCGGATATTCGAGAAGTGGCGCTCGAACCCTTGCTGGAAATTCAGCACGGCTTGCAGCGCGGCAGTGCGCGGTTTCGTGTGCTGCTCACCCTCATGGTGGTTGATGAATTCATCTTCCGGATGATGCCCCGCGCCTTGTTCCGGCGTATGCGGCTTGAGCAGGAACATCGCCAGCGTCGGCACCAGGGTGCGCGAAAGAATGAACGAGCTGGCCATGGCAAAGATCACCGCCAGCGCCATGGGCCGGAACAGATAACCGGCAATGCCTTGCAGCAGGAACATCGGCACGAACACGATGCAGATGCACAGCAGCGAGACGAACGCCGGGCCGACAATTTGCGCGGCGCCGTCGAGGATCGCGGTCTTCACCGCCTTGCCTTGTTCCAGGTGCCAGTTGATGTTTTCGATGGTCACCGTGGCGTCGTCCACCAGGATCCCCACCGCCAACGCCAGCCCGCCGAGGGTCATGACGTTGAGGGTTTGCCCGCTGACGGCCAGCAGCGCTATCGCTGAGAGCACTGCCAGAGGAATCGACGCCGCAATAATGATCGTGGAGCGCCAGCTGCCGAGGAACAGCAGGATCATTGCGCTGGTCAGCAGCGCGGCGATGATGCCTTCCTGGGCCACGCTGCCCACCGATTGCTTGACGAACACCGAGGCGTCGCCCAGCAACGAGGTCTTCAGTGACGGTGGTAGGGTCTCGTTGATGCGCGGCAGCATTCCACGGATACCGTCGATGATCGACAGGGTGGAAATGCTGCCGTTTTTCAACGCCGGCATCAGCACTGCGCGATGACCGTCGACGCGCACGATGTTGGTCTGCGGCGGCGAGCCGTCACGCACGTGGGCAACCTGGCCGATGGTGATCAACGCGCCGTCGACGGTCTTGATCGGCAGGTCGTTAAGCTCATCGATGGCCTTGGGGCTGTTGTTGAGCAGGATGGTGTATTCGTTGGGGCCGAGCTTGGCGGTGCCCACCGGAATGATCTGATTCTGCAGCGCCAGGGCATTGCCCACATCCTGGGCCGACAGGCCTTTGGCAGCCAGCGCTTGCGGGTCGAGGTCGAGGGTGATCTGACGCTGCTTGCCACCCATCGGTGTGGGCATGGCCAGGCCGGGCAGGGCGCTCAACGGCAGGCGGATGTTGTTCTGCACCAGGTCGCGGATCTTGGCTTCCGAGAGGCTTGGGCTGGAAAACGCCATTTGCAGGATCGGCACCGTGGACGCGCTGTAGTTGAGGATCAGCGGCGGCGTGATGCCCGGCGGCATTTGCTTGAGCACGGTTTGTGACACGGCGGTCACTTGGGCATTGGCGGTGCGGATATCGACGCCGGGTTGGAAGAAGATTTTCACGATGCCCATCCCAGGCAGGGATTGGGATTCGATATGTTCGATGTCGTTGACGGTGGTGCTCAGGGAGCGTTCGTAGGTGTAGATCACGCGGCCCGCCATGGCGTCCGGCGACAGGCCGTTGTACTGCCAGACCACGGCGACCACAGGGATGCCGATATCGGGGAACACGTCGGTGGGAGTACGCAGGGCCGCCATCGGCCCGATGATGCAGATAAATATGGCCAACACGATAAACGTGTAGGGCTTTTGCAGTGCGGTCTTTACCAGCCCGAGCATGCGTGAACCTCCGAGGGAGCAGGATTGCAAACCCCGGCAGTCTTGCCCGACCCACCTAACACGCGCCTTTCAGCCAGGTGAAGGAACATTTAGGTAAGGGCTGAAGATCGTTTCATATGGATTCATTTGTTCCAAGCAGCGCTGCTGGTCACGCTTGTCACCCATCGGACATATCGTCTTTTTGGAGCACTGCCATGTCACTTAAACCTCTGTTGTTGATCCCTGCATTGGGTGTCGTATTGCTGCTGTCGGCGTGCGCCGGCCCGATCCCTAAAGCGGATCCGAGTGAGGCCTGGATTGGTCTGACAGAGGATGCCCCGAATGACTTGCTGGCTGAGCGCGTGGACGGCAGGCGTGTGGATGACGGGCGCTATTTCGAGGTGACACCGGGGGCTCACAGCCTGGATGTTACGTTGTACGAAGAGGAGCCCGGCGACGACAATCAGCGGGATTGCCAAGGCCGGGTCGAATACGAAGCCTTTAAGGCGGGTGAGCACTACACGCTGGTGGAATCCAGCCTGGGCACCACCGTGCGTGCATCCTTAAAGGATGGCCACGGCAAGGAAGTTGCGGCGACGCGGGACTTCAATTGCATGCCTGGCTAGGCGTGGTGTGCCGCTGCCTTTAGGGGCTTGGCAGGTTTTACGTGGGGGTGATGGTGCCGACGGGTAATGCGCAACACCCCCCACAACATGGCGCCGGCAACCGCCAGCCAACCGCAGATCAACATCACAATCGTCGTTGCAAGGCTCATTCAGGCCTCCTTTCGCCCAGTACGGGGCACACACAGTCTTCTCAATGGACAGTCTAGCTACCTGACGGTTGCCTGCTATTGACCAATGGTCGTGTTCATCCAACTTGTTTGCTCTATCTCAGGCGGTAAACCCTGGCTTTGGGCTATACCCGCGTGGCCGAGCGCCCTATGATCAGGGCCCTTACCGGCAGTTGATCAAGAGAGTAAAAAATTGCGGTTACGGTCGAACGTTAAATCATCCCTGTTGCTGGCCTGCGCCATGGGCCTCGCGGCCTGTTCCGGGCATCCTTCGAAACTGCCGGGCTTGCCGGAGCGCGTCGAACTCAATGGTGTGCCGACCTTTCGCAGCGAGGCTTATCAGAGTGGTCCTACGGCATTAGCCAGCATGCTGTCGCAACAAGGCATTGTCATGACACCGGGTTTGCTGGATAAGCCGCTGCGTTTGCCGGGCGGCGAAGCGGACCTGGAGCGCAACATGCAAGTGTTGGCGCGTGAGTACGGGCTGATGGTGTATCCACTGGATGCCAAACTGACGGCCGTGCTGGCGCAAGTGGCGGCGGGTTATCCGGTGATGGCGCGGGTGGGCGGCGGGCTGTGGTCGGATGCGCACTATGTCGTCGTGGTGGGCTTCAATCAGCAGAAAAGCACGGTTCTGCTGCGCTCGGGCATGGACCGGCGTTTATTGATGAGCTTCAGCGACTTTGAATCGAAGTGGGCAAGCGCCGGGCACTGGGCGATCCTCACCCAGCGTCCGAGCCAGTTGCCAGCGAATGTGGATGCCCAGCGTTGGCGCGAGGCGGCAAATGCGACGGCCCAAGCCGGGCAGGAGCAGGCGGCGGCCCAGGCGCTTAAAGTATTGTCAGAACACCGATAAAAATGTGGTGCGGCGCCCTTTAACGGTGGGCTTGCGCCGCATTCGAGCGGTTCTTCAGATTTTTGTCGGCCTTGTAGCGCAATGCCACGTCCGGCACCGAACCGCCCTTGCCAGTCTCGACCCAGCTGCGAATACGGCTGGCATCGGCAAAGTGCGTGAACTTGCCGAACGCATCCAGGATCACCAGCGACACCGGGCGATTACCCATGCTGGTCACCAGCACCAGGCAATGGCCGGCCTGGTTAGTGAAGCCGGTCTTGGTCAACTTGATATCCCAGTTGGCGCGGTTGATCAGGTGATCAGTGTTGGAGAAACCCAGGGTGTAGTTGGGCTTGCGGAACGCAACGGTCTTTTCCTTCGTGGTGCTCAACTGGCTGAGCAGCGGGTAGTGCCGTGCGGCAGCCAACAGCTTGCTCAGGTCTCGGGCGGTGGACACGTTGTGGATCGACAGGCCGGTGGGTTCAACATAGTGGGTGTTGGTCATGCCCAGCGCCTTGGCCTTGGCGTTCATCGCCGCGATAAATGCCGGGTAGCCCCCCGGATAGTGGTGGGCCAGGCTGGCGGCGGCGCGGTTTTCCGATGACATCAGGGCGATCAGCAGCATTTCCTTGCGAGGCATTTCGCTGCCGATTTTTACGCGGGAGAACACGCCTTTCATTTCCGGCGTGTCTTTGATGTTGATGTCGATGTACTCATCCATGTTCTGCTTGGCTTCAAGCACGATCAGGCCGGTCATCAACTTGCTCACCGACGCAATCGGCACTACTACGTCGGGGTTGCTGGCGTAGATGACCTTGTTGGTCTGCAGGTCCACCAGCATGGCGCTGCCGGATGCGATCTGCAGTTTGGATGGGTCGCGCGGCGCCTGGGTGGATTCGGCGGCGTGCGCAAAGGTGCCTGTGAACGCAAAAAATAGGCTGGCAATAGAAAGACGAATTTTCACGCGGATGAACTCGCTAAAAAAGTAGGAAATACCGTTGAGCAACGGTTTCTTTGATAAATGCCGTTACATTTTAGGAGTATGGACGATGGAGTGTCGAATGTTCTTCTAAAACCAGACGAAAGTGCTTAAAAACTAAGAAAAAACAGGTTTTTTCGGGCAATAAAAAGCCCTGCGATAAGGCAGGGCTTTTTCAGTACGACTGGTTATTAACCGTGCAGGGTCTCTGCGGCGTACAGGGTGTTCTCCAGCAGGCAAGCGCGGGTCATCGGGCCGACGCCGCCTGGCACCGGGGTGATCCAGCCAGCGCGGGGCAGGGCAGTGTCGTACACCACATCGCCTACCAGCTTGCCGTCTTCCTGACGGTTGATGCCCACGTCGATAACGATGGCGCCTTCCTTGATCCATTCACCCTTGACCAGGCCCGGCTTGCCGGCGGCTACGACAACGAGGTCGGCACGACCAACGTGGCCTGCCAGGTCCTTGGTGAAGCGGTGGGTAACGGTCACGGTGCAGCCGGCCAGCAGCAGCTCCATGGCCATCGGGCGACCGACAATGTTGGACGCGCCGACCACAACTGCATCAAGGCCGTACAGATCGACACCGGTACTTTCCAGCAGGGTCATGATGCCTTTTGGCGTGCACGGGCGCAGCAGGGGGATGCGCTGGGCCAGGCGGCCGACATTGTAAGGATGGAAGCCGTCGACGTCTTTGTCCGGGCGGATACGCTCCAGCAGCTTGGACGCGTCCAAGTGCTCGGGCAGTGGCAGTTGCAGGAGGATGCCGTCGATCGCGGGGTTGTCGTTGAGGCCGTCGATCAGATCGGTGAGTGCCTCTTGGGTGGTGGCGGCAGGCAGGTCATAGGCCTTGGATATAAAGCCGACCTCTTCACAGTCTTTACGCTTGTGCGAGACATAAACCTGAGAGGCAGGATCGCTGCCGACCAGGATCACCGCGAGACCAGGCGTGCGCAGGCCTTGCTGGCTGCGCTCGGTGACTCGTTTGGCGATCTGCTGGCGCAGGCTGGCGGCGATTGATTTGCCGTCGATAAGTTGTGCAGTCATTACGCGTGATTAACCATCGAGAGGGAGAGGAAAAGTGCGCGCATTCTCGCACGCCACGGCGTGAGGGCAAAGGCGCTTGGTCTGCAAATTGGCCTAACCCCTTAAATAAAATGAATTTTTTTCAAAAAAGATTTGACGGGTTTCCGGGCCCTCTATACTATTCGTCGCACTTGTCGGGCACAGCCTAGCACTGGTTAAGAAGGTCGAGCAGAATTGTTGTACTGCAAGGCTGGAAGCACTTAGTTTGTAATCCTCCAAGAGTACAGATTAATAAGGCGCCCGTAGCTCAGCTGGATAGAGCATCCGCCTTCTAAGCGGATGGTCGCAGGTTCGAGTCCTGCCGGGTGCGCCATTAGGCAGCTTTGGCACAAGTAGCGCTATATGGTGGGCGTAGCTCAGTTGGTAGAGCACGGGATTGTGACTCCCGTTGTCGAGGGTTCGATCCCCTTCGTCCACCCCATATTTTGAAAAGGCGCCAGATTAATCGTCTGGCGCCTTTGCTTTAAGAGCTTCAAACGCGGATGTGGTGGAATTGGTAGACACACTGGATTTAGGTTCCAGCGCCGCGAGGCGTAAGAGTTCGAGTCTCTTCATCCGCACCAATTAAAGCTTCGCCAAGCCGTCAGGCTGGGTGGGGTCAACAAAGAAGATGTTCGAGTTCTTTGTTAATGCAATATGGTGGGCGTAGCTCAGTTGGTAGAGCACGGGATTGTGACTCCCGTTGTCGAGGGTTCGATCCCCTTCGTCCACCCCATATTTTGAAAAAGCGCCAGATCACTGATCTGGCGCTTTTTTTTGCATCTGGAAAAAGCCGGGTCTTGTTTCTGTGGGCGGTTGCGGTCGAGTAGTGCGAGGCGCCTAGAGATTATGGTTGTCAAAAAAGCAAGCATTCTCAATGCCTTGGCGTTAGAATCGTTGCCGGTTTTGAACGTGTAGGACTGATGCTCGTCTATAGAGAGGTCAGTACCGCTATTAAATAGCGATAACGGCGCAGTACCTGAAAAGGGCTGTGCCGTTTTCGTTTAAGCGTTTCGAGTTTCAAGGGCGGGGCGCTTCATCGTATTTGTGTTTCTCGATGCTGCTTCCCTGTCGCCGGTCTTGCTCGCAAGGCTGGCTGCCGGGGGCTGCGTTCCTGGTCCTTCTATATATAGAAGGGTTGGCGCAGAGCCCTGGCGTGATGAGCTGTATTTGCTAACGGGCTGAGGTGCACGCGTGCACTTGAACCTACAAATGGCCTGCTGTTTTTTTACCCGTTTCCAGTAGGGTGACTTCTTGAGTTTGACCCTCTAGAATGCATGCCCTTGATTCTGGGGTCGGAAACGGCCGGCTAACGTCTGTGCAACGAGGAATATTCATGCAAGTTTCTGTTGAAAATACTACTGCTCTTGAGCGCCGCCTGAGCATCACCGTGCCGGCAGAGCGTATCGAGACTGCGGTCAACAAGCGTCTGCAGCAGACTGCCCAAAAGGCCAAGATCGCTGGTTTCCGTCCAGGCAAAGTGCCGATGAGCGAAATCAAGCGCCGTTTTGGTGCTGATGCGCGTCAAGAAGCTGTAGGTGACGTGATCCAGGCTTCCTTCTACGAAGCCGTTGTTGAGCAAAAGCTGAACCCAGCTGGCTCGCCTTCGATCGAGCCTAAGTCCCTGGAAGCTGGCAAGGACCTGGAATATGTTGCCGTATTTGAAGTGTTCCCAGAGTTCGAAGTCGCTGGTTTCGACGGTATCGAAATCGAGCGCCTGAGCGCTGATGTCGCTGATTCCGACCTGGACAACATGCTGGAAATCCTGCGCAAGCAGAACACTCGTTTCGAAGTGGCCGATCGTGCCGCCCAGAACGAAGACCAGCTGAACATCGATTTCGTTGGCAAGGTTGACGGCGAAGTGTTCGCTGGTGGCTCTGCCAAGGGTACCCAATTGGTACTGGGCTCCAACCGCATGATTCCTGGTTTCGAAGACGGCCTGGTTGGCGCCAAAGCTGGCGAAGAGCGTGTTCTGAACCTGACTTTCCCTGCTGACTACCAAAATCTGGACTTGGCTGGCAAAGCTGCCGAGTTCACCGTGACCGTCAACAGCGTTTCCGAGCCTAAGCTGCCAGAGCTGAACGAAGAGTTCTTCAATCAGTTTGGTATCAAGGAAACCGGCATCGAAGGCTTCCGCACCGAAGTTCGCAAGAACATGGAGCGCGAGCTGCGCCAGGCCATCAAGTCCAAGGTTAAGAATCAGGTCATGGACGGTCTGCTGGCTGCCAACCCGATCGAAGTGCCTAAGGCTTTGCTGTCCAATGAAGTGGATCGCCTGCGCGTTCAAGCGGTTCAGCAGTTTGGTGGCAATATCAAGCCTGACCAACTGCCTGCCGAGCTGTTCGAAGAGCAAGCCAAGCGTCGCGTTGTGCTGGGTTTGGTCGTGGCTGAAGTGGTCAAGCAGTTCGACCTCAAGCCTGACGAAGATCGCGTTCGCGAAATGATCCAGGAAATGGCTTCGGCCTACCAGGAGCCTGAGCAGGTTGTGGCTTGGTACTACAAGAACGACCAGCAACTGAACGAAGTGCGTTCGGTTGTGCTGGAAGAACAAGTTGTGGATACTGTTCTGCAGAAGGCTAAGGTGACCGATAAAGCGGTCTCTTACGAAGAAGCAGTCAAGCCGGCGGAAGCAGCACAAGCCGACTGATTGTCCAACTCGTTGGAAATTCAACCATAAGCCAGCCTCGCGCTGGCTTATGCGTTTTCAAGACATGACTATTTGGGAGTAACTGCAGAGCATGTTCCGTAATTCCTATATTCAGCAGAACTCTGATATCCAGGCCGCAGGCGGCTTGGTCCCGATGGTTGTCGAGCAGTCTGCTCGTGGCGAGCGCGCCTACGACATCTACTCGCGCCTGCTCAAGGAGCGAGTGATCTTTCTGGTGGGCCCGGTAGAGGACTACATGGCCAACCTGATCTGTGCGCAACTGCTGTTCCTTGAAGCGGAAAACCCGGACAAGGACATCCATCTCTACATCAACTCGCCGGGCGGTTCGGTGACGGCAGGTATGTCGATCTACGACACCATGCAGTTCATCAAGCCTAACGTCTCGACGACCTGCATTGGCCAGGCCTGCAGCATGGGCGCGTTCCTGCTGACGGCGGGTGCCGAGGGCAAGCGTTACTGCCTGCCGAACTCGCGCGTGATGATTCACCAGCCACTGGGCGGTTTCCAGGGCCAAGCGTCGGACATCGAAATCCACGCTAAGGAAATCCTCTTCATCCGCGAACGTCTTAACACGCTGATGGCCAAGCACAGCGGGCACACGCTGGAAGAAATCGAGCGCGACACCAACCGCGACAACTTCATGAGCGCCGAAGCCGCACGTGAATACGGGTTGATCGATGCAGTGATCGAAAAGCGCCCCGCTTAATATAAGCCGCTCAAAATAGGGCTGGTCGGCGTGTCCGATCATCGGCGGGCTTGAAAAAGCCCGCATAAGCCTTCATCTTGTGTTGCAAGCCTATCGGATTTGGATCGAACGAATGACTGACACCCGCAACGGCGAGGACAACGGCAAGCTGCTCTATTGCTCCTTCTGTGGCAAAAGCCAGCATGAAGTACGCAAGTTGATTGCCGGCCCCTCGGTGTTTATCTGCGACGAGTGCGTCGACCTGTGCAATGACATCATCCGCGAGGAGGTGCAGGAAGCACAGGCCGAGAGCAGCGCGCATAAACTGCCTTCGCCTAAAGAAATCAGCGGCATCCTTGATCAATATGTGATTGGTCAAGAGCGTGCAAAGAAGGTTCTGGCCGTAGCGGTGTACAACCACTACAAGCGTCTGAACCAGCGTGACAAGAAAGGCGACGAAGTCGAACTCGGCAAGAGCAACATCTTGCTGATCGGTCCTACAGGCTCGGGTAAAACCCTGCTTGCAGAAACCCTCGCTCGTCTGCTGAATGTTCCGTTCACCATCGCCGACGCTACCACCCTCACTGAGGCTGGCTACGTGGGTGAGGACGTCGAGAACATCATTCAGAAACTGCTGCAGAAGTGCGATTACGACGTAGAGAAGGCCCAGATGGGTATTGTCTATATCGACGAAATCGACAAGATCTCGCGCAAGTCTGACAACCCGTCGATCACCCGGGACGTTTCTGGTGAGGGCGTGCAGCAGGCTCTGTTGAAGCTGATTGAAGGCACGGTTGCTTCCGTACCGCCACAAGGCGGCCGCAAGCACCCGCAGCAGGAATTCCTTCAGGTTGATACGCGTAACATCCTGTTCATCTGTGGCGGTGCGTTCTCTGGGCTGGAAAAAGTTATTCAGCAACGTTCCACCCGGGGCGGTATCGGTTTCAGTGCAGAAGTGCGCAGCAAGGAAGAAGGCAAGAAGGTGGGCGAGTCCCTGCGTGAGGTTGAGCCTGACGATCTGGTCAAGTTCGGTCTGATCCCGGAATTCGTTGGCCGTTTGCCGGTCCTGGCCACATTGGACGAGTTGGATGAGGCTGCTCTGATTCAGATCCTCACCGAGCCGAAAAATGCCCTGACCAAGCAGTACGCCAAGCTGTTTGAGATGGAAGGTGTGGACCTTGAGTTCCGTACTGATGCCCTCAAGTCGGTAGCCAAGCGGGCGCTGGAGCGCAAGACCGGTGCACGTGGTCTGCGTTCTATCCTTGAAGGCGTGTTGCTCGACACCATGTACGAAATTCCCTCGCAGTCTGAGGTGAGTAAAGTGGTGATCGACGAAAGCGTTATAGAAGGTAAGTCCAAGCCGCTGTATATCTACGAGAACAGTGAGCCGACTGCCAAAGCTGCGCCAGACGCGTAAGCGTTTCGCAGTTTCGGTACAAACAAGGGGCCCCTAGGGCCCCTTTGTTTTTTGTGCGACTTTCATCTTGAAGCGTTTACTGCGTTTAACTGCTGGCAATAAGCTTGTTTTTTTTGCATGCAGCCCCCATCTTGGTTTCAAGCTTATTTTTCAACTGTCATAGAGGCGAAATCATGAAGACAACCATTGAATTGCCTCTCCTGCCGTTGCGTGATGTCGTCGTTTATCCGCACATGGTTATCCCGCTGTTCGTGGGGCGCGAGAAGTCTATCGAAGCCCTTGAGGCAGCGATGACGGGCGACAAGCAGATCCTGCTGTTGGCCCAGAGAAATCCTGCCGATGATGATCCAGGCGAAGACGCCCTGTATCGCGTCGGTACAATTGCTACTGTCCTGCAACTGCTCAAACTGCCTGATGGCACCGTCAAGGTGCTGGTAGAAGGCGAGCAACGAGGTGCTGTAGAGCGTTTCATGGAGGTGGATGGTCACCTGCGCGCCGAAGTGGCGCTGATCGACGAAGTCGAAGCCCCTGAGCGCGAATCCGAAGTTTTTGTACGCAGCCTGCTCTCGCAGTTCGAGCAGTATGTGCAGTTGGGCAAAAAAGTCCCGGCTGAGGTCCTGTCTTCCCTCAATAGCATTGATGAGCCAAGCCGTCTGGTCGACACCATGGCCGCACACATGGCGCTGAAGATCGAGCAGAAGCAAGACATCCTCGAAATCATCGACCTGTCGGCCCGTGTTGAACATGTCCTAGCGTTGCTGGATGCCGAAATCGACCTGTTGCAGGTTGAGAAGCGCATTCGTGGTCGCGTGAAGAAACAAATGGAGCGCAGCCAGCGCGAGTACTACCTGAATGAGCAGATGAAGGCCATTCAGAAAGAACTTGGCGACAGCGAGGAGGGCCACAACGAAATCGAAGAGCTGAAAAAGCGCATTGATGCCGCAGGCCTGCCGAAAGACGCTCTTACCAAAGCTAATGCCGAGCTGAACAAGCTCAAGCAGATGTCGCCGATGTCCGCTGAAGCGACCGTAGTGCGCTCGTATATCGACTGGCTGGTGCAAGTGCCGTGGAAGGCCCAGACCAAAGTGCGTTTGGACCTGACACGTGCCGAGGAAATTCTCGACGCCGATCACTATGGCCTCGAAGAAGTCAAAGAGCGGATTCTCGAATACCTCGCCGTGCAAAAGCGCGTGAAGAAAATTCGTGGTCCGGTGTTGTGCCTGGTCGGCCCTCCAGGTGTTGGTAAAACCTCTCTCGCCGAATCGATTGCCAGTGCGACTAACCGCAAATTCGTGCGCATGGCGCTCGGCGGTGTGCGTGATGAGGCGGAAATTCGTGGTCATCGCCGAACTTACATCGGTTCGATGCCAGGAAGATTGATTCAAAAGATGACAAAGGTGGGTGTGCGCAACCCGCTGTTCCTGCTTGATGAAATCGACAAAATGGGCAGCGACATGCGTGGCGACCCGGCATCGGCGTTGCTGGAAGTGCTCGACCCTGAGCAAAACCATAATTTCAACGACCATTACCTAGAAGTCGACTACGACTTGTCTGACGTAATGTTCCTCTGCACTTCCAACTCCATGAACATCCCGCCGGCCTTGCTGGATCGGATGGAGGTGATTCGTCTACCGGGTTACACCGAGGACGAGAAGATCAACATTGCGGTCAAGTACCTCGCGCCCAAGCAAATTTCGGCGAATGGCCTGAAGAAGGGCGAGATCGAATTTGACATCGAAGCGATCCGCGACATCGTGCGTTACTACACCCGCGAGGCCGGTGTGCGGGGCCTTGAGCGCCAGATCGCGAAGATTTGCCGCAAGGCAGTCAAAGAGCATGCGCTGGAAAAACGCTTCTCCGTGAAGGTGGTGGCCGACTCCTTGGAGCACTTCCTGGGTGTGAAGAAATTCCGCTACGGCCTGGCCGAGCAGCAGGATCAAGTCGGTCAGGTGACTGGCTTGGCGTGGACCCAGGTGGGCGGGGAATTGCTGACCATCGAGGCTGCTGTGATTCCAGGCAAAGGCCAGCTGATCAAGACCGGTTCCCTGGGTGACGTGATGGTTGAATCCATCACTGCCGCGCAGACCGTGGTGCGCAGTCGCGCCAGAAGCCTGGGGATCCCCCTGGACTTCCACGAGAAGCATGACACTCACATCCATATGCCGGAAGGTGCTACGCCTAAAGATGGCCCTAGCGCTGGCGTAGGCATGTGCACGGCCTTGGTGTCTGCATTGACCGGCATCCCGGTGCGTGCCGACGTTGCCATGACTGGGGAAATCACCCTGCGTGGTCAGGTATTGGCCATCGGTGGTCTGAAAGAGAAATTGCTTGCAGCACACCGGGGTGGTATCAAAACAGTGATCATCCCTGAAGAGAATGTTCGCGACTTGAAGGAAATTCCTGACAACATCAAGCAGGATCTTCAGATTAAACCGGTTAAATGGATTGACGAGGTCCTGCAAATTGCGCTGCAATACGCGCCAGAGCCCTTGCCGGATGTGGCTCCGGAGATAGTTGCCAAGGATGAAAAACGAGAGTCTGATTCCAAGGAAAGAATTAGCACGCATTAATGTGAATAAGCCTGGAGGCTTCCTTGACAGCTTTTTAGAGCCCTTGTTATAAAGCGGCTCTTAAGTGTCTGTAGGCCATTCAGCACTGGTTTTTGCTGTTTACCAAAAAACTTAGAATCATACTCAATAGATATATAAGGGGACTTAGAGTGAACAAGTCGGAACTGATTGATGCTATTGCTGCATCCGCTGATATCCCGAAAGCTGCTGCTGGCCGTGCGCTGGATGCAGTAATCGAATCCGTCACTGGCGCTCTGAAGGCCGGCGACTCCGTGGTACTGGTAGGCTTCGGTACGTTCTCTGTGACTGACCGCCCAGCTCGCACTGGCCGCAACCCACAGACTGGCAAAGCACTGCAAATCGCTGCTGCCAAAAAACCTGGTTTCAAAGCCGGTAAAGCCCTGAAAGAAGCCGTTAACTAAGCTTCGTTCAAGCCTTTGCTACCCGGGTCGGACGCAGGTCTGGCCTGGCAGCGGAGCGGTAGCTGACCCACGTATCCATTGGGTCGCCACGCCGGGGGTGCAAGTTCAACCCCCCGTCCGCTCCGCCAGTTACGAGAAGGCGCATCCTCGGATGCGCCTTTCTTCTATCCGGATTCTACCCACGCTCCACGGTTGCCAATTTTTGAAGTTCAACCGTTTCTGGGGGACGCATGCTGCAAAATATCAGGGACAATTCACAAGGCTGGATTGCCAAGACCATTATCGGGATCATCGTCGCATTGATGGCGTTCACCGGTATCGAAGCCATTTTCCAGGCTTCGGGTACTAACAAGCAGGACGTGGCCAAGGTCAACGGTGAAGAAATCACCCAGACCGAGCTGAGCCAGGCCGTCGACATGCAACGTCGACAGCTGATGCAACAGTTGGGCAAGGATTTCGACGCTTCGCTCCTCGACGAAAAACTGCTGCGCGAGGCGGCTCTCAAAGGCCTGATCGACCGCAAGCTGCTGCTGCAAGGTGCTGCCGATTCCAAGTTCGGGTTCTCTGAAGCTGCATTGGACCAGGTGATCCTGCAAACGCCGGAATTCCAGGTTGACGGCAAGTTCAACGCCGAACGCTTTGACCAGGTGATCCGTCAGTTGGGCTACAGCCGTCTGCAGTTCCGTCAGATGATGACCCAGGAAATGCTGATCGGTCAGGTTCGCGCAGGCATTGCCGGTAGCGGCTTTGTCACCGATGCCGAAGTGCTCGCATTTGCCCGTCTGGAAAAACAGACTCGCGATTTCGCCACCGTCAACATCAAGGCCAACCCTGCGGCGGTGAAGCTCACCGACGAAGAGGTCAAGGCTTACTACGACCAGCACGCCAAAGAGTTCATGACCCCGGACCAGGTGGTCATCGACTATCTGGAATTGAAGAAGTCTTCTTTCTTCGACCAGGTCAACGTCAAGGACGATGAACTGCAGGCGGCCTATCAGAAAGAAACCGCCAACCTCGCTGAACAGCGTCGCGCGGCGCACATCCTGATTGAAGTCAACGACAAGGTTTCCGACGCGCAAGCCAAGGCTAAGATCGAAGAAATCCAGGCACGCCTGGCCAAAGGTGAGAAGTTCGAAGCCCTGGCCAAGGAGTTTTCCCAGGATCCTGGCTCTGCCAACAACGGCGGTGACCTCGGCTTCGCTGGCCCTGGCGTCTACGATCCGGACTTCGAAACGGCCCTGTATGCGTTGAAACAGGACCAGGTCTCGACGCCGGTGCGCAGCGCCTTCGGTTGGCACTTGATCAAGTTGTTGGGCGTTGAAGCACCGCAAGTGCCGACGTTCGCCAGCCTGAAAGACAAACTGACCCGTGAGCTCAAGGCCCAGCAGGTAGAGCAGCGTTTTGTCGAAGCGACCAAGCAATTGGAAGATGCGGCATTCGAAGCTTCTGATTTGGCTCAGCCTGCCTCTGACCTGAAGCTGACCGTGCACACCTCCGCACCGTTTGGCCGTGAAGGTGGTGACGGTGTCGCGGCCAACCGTGCCGTGGTCACCGCTGCGTTCAGCCCGGAAGTGCTGGATGAAGGTGCCAACAGCACCGCCATTGAGCTGGACCCGGAAACCATCATCGTGCTGCGTGCCAAAGAGCACCGCAAACCTGCGCAACTGCCGCTGGAAAGCGTTGCTGCGGCAATCCGCACGCAGATGGCCAAGGAGCGCGCCAGCGCGGCTGCCAAGACTCACGCTGACGAGCTGATCGCCAGCCTGCGTGATGGCAAGACACCGCTGAACCAGCCGGTCGATGGTCAGGCGTGGAAAGTCACTGAAGCGGCTACCCGTAGCCAGGAAGCGATCGACCCAGCCGTATTGCAAGCCCTGTTCCGCATGCCTAAGCCTGCGGTCAAGGACAAGCCGACCTTCACCACCGTGACCCTGGCTGACGGTAGCCTGGCGATCGTGCGCTTGAACGGCGTGAATGAAGCTGCAGCCCCATCGGAAGAAGAAAAGGCCCAATACCGCCGCTTCCTCGCTTCCCGTGTCGGCCAGCAGGACTTCGCAGCGTACCGCAAGCAGTTGGAAACCAAGGCTGATATCAAGAAGTACTGATGTTGGTTTGAACAAGAAGCCCCCGGCCTGAAAAGACCGGGGGCTTTTTTATGTGCGCTAGACTGGGTGCTCGGTATCGTCGACCCAGGAGTTCCAAGCATGTTGATTCAAGGAATGGACGGCTTGCTGATTCGCCGCGCCCGTGTGGCGGATGTTTCTGCCGTGCTGCAGGTGTTCGACGAGGTGGTCGCCTGGTTCGTTGGCATAGGCAATACCCATCAGTGGGGCACCGAGCCCTGGTCGGCGTTGCCCCGGCGGGTCGCGCAAGTGGCTGAAGCCTGCGCGTTGCCCGGGGCGTGGGTGGTAGAGGATCCCGCAGGGCGTATCCGTGGAGCGCTGGTTTTGGGCGATCCCATGCCTTATGTACCGTTGGCGACTGAGCCCGAGGTGTATGTGCGCCTGTTGATTGCCGCGCGTGACCCGCGTGTTCGCGGCCTTGGGCGGCGCATGATGGCCTTTGCCGATGATCAGGCCCGGGCAGTAGGCGTCACGCGTTTGCGTGTGGACTGCTACGGCGGCGGGACAGGGGATCTGGTGCGTTTTTATGAGTCCTGTGGCTACGAGCGCATTTCAACATTCGACTTGGCGGGCTGGCCGGGCCAACTGTTGGGGCGCCGTCTGTGATGCGCCAGCCCAGGCCAGTAGCATCAGTAGCATAACGGCCCATGGAAAGCCCGCGACGCCCCAGCCCTGAAGCAACACGCCACCCGCCAGCCCGCCACCGGCTATCCCCAGGTTCCACACGGTCACCAGCATTGATTGTGCGGTATCCGCCGACTCGCCCGCCGATTGGGCCAGTGCGGTTTGCAACAGCGCCGGCAGGCCGCCGAACGCCAGGCCCCATAACGCCACGGCGGTATAGATGACTGCCGGCACATTGATCCAGAACGCCAGCGCCAGGGCGATCAGGCCAAACAGCGCACAACTGATTAATAGTAAGGCGCGCAGCCACCGGTCAATCAACACACCTGCCAACCAGATGCTAAGCACCGCCGAGAGGCCAAACACCAGCAGCACTCGGTCAACATCCGCATCGATCCCGGCGGGCACCAGCAACGGGGCGATGTAGGTGTAGAGAATGTTGTGGGCCAGCACGTAGGTAAACGTTACCCACAGCACCGGACGAATTCCTGGCAGGTTCAGCACCTGGCGCAGCCCCAAGCGTTTATCCGCCCGTTCGCCAGCAAAATCCGGCAGTTGCCAGCGTGCCCAAGCCAGTAACACCAAGGTCAGCCCGGTCATGATTGCAAAACTCAGGCGCCAGCCAACGGCGGTGCCGAGGAAGGTGCCCGCAGGCACACCCAGTGACAGCGCCAGCGGTGCACCCAGCATGGCCACGGCAATGGCGCGACCTTGCAAGTGTGGCGACACCATTCGGCTCGCATAACCCGCTAGCAACGCCCAAAGCAGCCCTGCGAAGACCCCGGCAAAAAAGCGCGCTACGAGGGTCAGCCCGTAGTGGCTGGACAGCGCGGTTACGCTGTTAACCAAGGCAAAGCCGCCGATGGCCATCAGCAGTAACGGTCGTCTGCGCAAGCCGCGGGTCAGCAGCGTCAGGGGGATGGCCGCCAGCAACGAGCCAAGGGCATAGACCGTGACCAGTTGACCGACCAGGGCGGGCGACACGCCTAGGCCTTCGCCTATCTGGGGTAGTAATCCGGCGGGCATGGCTTCGGTGAGGATGGCGATAAAGCCAGCGCTGGCCAGGGCCAGTAGACCGCCCAGCGGTAATGAATCCCGCTGGGCTGATGCGGTGAGTGAAGGGCTGCTGCTCATGACGTTTTATCCAGGTAAAAGGGCAAGCGGCCAGAGTAGGGGGCTGTGGTTGACGGAAAAACAGGCTAAGGTTCCGAACTTATCGGACGCAAGTGTCCGCAATCGCTGAAGGCGGGATCATGGACAGCTTGGGCAGCCTTTCGGTGTTCGTGCAGGTGGCGCAGACGCTCAGCTTCACCGCCGCCGGCCGTGTGCTGGGGGTGTCGTCGTCGGCTGTAGGCAAAAGCATTGCGCGGATGGAAGAGCGCCTGGGCGTGCGGCTGTTTCACCGCAGCACGCGCAGTATCACCTTGACCAGTGAAGGCTCGCTGTTCCTTGAACGGTCGCGGCGGATTCTCGCTGAGGTGGAAGCAGCCGAGCAGGAACTGACAGACGCCGGTGCAACCCCACGGGGCAAGCTGCGCATCAGTGTGCCGCAGGTGCGGGGCTTGTTGATGCCAGTACTCAGTGACTTTATGCGCGTCTATCCGGATATCGAGTTGGATGTGGATTTCTCTGACCGTATGGTGGACGTGATCGAGGAAGGTTTCGATGCGGTGATTCGCACGGGCAAGCCGGAAGATTCGCGGTTGATGGCGCGCCACCTGGGTCACTACCAGTTGGTGCTCGTCGCCACACCGGGATACTTCGCCCAACACGGCACCCCGCAGCAACCACAGGACCTGAATGGCCACGCCTGCCTGCGCCACAAGTTCTGCGCCACGGGCAAGCTCGAGCCCTGGCCGTTGCGTCTTGCCCCGGGTGCTGCGGAACCGCTGTTACGTACGCCGTTGGTCAGTACCACCATTGAGTCTCTGAACCACGTGGTGCTCGAGGGTTTGGGCATTGCCTGCCTGCCGGACTACATGGTCAACCAGGCCGTGGGCGAGGGGCGCTTGCAACGGGTGTTGGATGATTACTTGGAACACCGGGGCAGTTTCTGGATGTTGTGGCCAGGTCGCCATACTTCGACCAAGGTACGCGTGTTTATTGACCATATGTGCGCCGGGCTTTTCCCTGCAGGCCCCGGTGCGTAACCCTGTGACGTTTTACCGACAGGAATGCGCGCGCCAAGGCCTCGTTCTGTTGCACAATACCGCCCAGACCGTTTTCCTCAGGATCTTCAATGTCGACATCATTCCACTTGCGTAGCCTCGGGCTGGCGCTGGTGCTGGCGGGCGCCGCGGGCTGCTCGTCACCCAAGACCGCTATTTATGAACATGAGAACTTCGACGACTCCGGTACGTTTTCCCGGGATTACCCCGTTAGCGATGTAGCAGCGTGCGAGGCCGCGCGGCGTGCCTTGCTGAGCCAGGGCTACATCATCACCAGCAGCGACCCGAAACTGGTCGTGGGTAACAAGAGTTTCCAGCAGACCGGCGAAACTCACCTGCAGATCAGCTTCAACGTGGTGTGTGCCGATGACGGCAAAGGTAAAAAGCACTCGACGATGTTTGCCAACGCCCTTCAGGATCGCTATGCGCTGAAGAAGGTCAACAACTCCGCGAGCCTGGGTGTAGGCGTGCTGGGGTCGGTGTCGATGCCGATTGGCTCCACCGATGACTCGATGGTGAAGGTGGCGAGTGAGACGGTGTCCGCGCCGAAGTTCTACGATCGCTACTTTGCGTTGGTGGACGTCTTCCTGCCCCAGGAAGTGAAGAAGGCTGAGCATATCCCCGAGCAGCCAAAGGCGGACCTCGGTGTGCCGGAGCCGAAGGCCGCACCCGCTGCGGAGAAAGTCGAGTCGCCGAAGGAAGAGCCTGCCGTACCAGCTGCTTCGGAGCCGGTTGTGCCTGCGCCTGAAGCCGCACCGATTGCCCCGCAGGCCGAGCCCGCACCCGCCACGACCACGCCGGACCTGCCTGCGCCGACAGAAGCGATTCCGCCCCTGCCAACGCCTGCGCAGTAGTTCAGACCGCTACGGGATTCACCTTGTCGACGTTGATCCCGTAGCGTTTGATCGCTTCACTGACCTTGTCGCGACCGATCATGCCGTCATCCGCCAGCGCCTTCAGGGCGGCCAGGGCGATGAAGTGGCGATCCACCTCAAAGAACTCACGCAAGGCTTCCCGGGTGTCTGATTGCCCGAAGCCATCAGTGCCCAGCGCGACAAAGCGACGGCCCGGCACGAACGGACGAAGCTGATCGGCGAACAGTTTCACGTAGTCCGTCGCCACCACCACTGGCCCCGTGTGCTCGGCCAGGCATTGCTCTGCGTAACTCACGCGAGGCTCGCTTTCCGGGTGCAGCAGGTTCCAGCGTTCGGCCGCATGCCCGTCACGGCGCAACTCGGTGAGGCTGGTCACGCTCCACACGTCGCCGTGCACACCGAAGTCGGTGGCCAGCAGTTCAGCGGCGGCGATCACTTCTCGCAGGATCGAACCACTGCCCATCAGTTGCACTTGCGCCTCAGGGTTGGCGCTGAGCCTGTAGATACCTTTGAGAATGCCGCCTTCCACGCCTTCGGGCATCGCTGGGTGCGGGTAGTTTTCGTTGAGCAGGGTGATGTAGTAGTAAATGTCCTCTTGCTCAACGTACATGCGCCGCATGCCCTCGCGAATAATCACCGCCAGTTCGTAGGCAAAGGTCGGGTCATAAGAGATGCAGCACGGAATCACCGACGAGAGGATATGGCTATGACCATCGTCATGCTGCAAGCCTTCGCCCATCAGCGTGGTACGCCCGGCCGTGGCGCCCAGCAAGAAACCACGCGCGCGCGCATCGCCCGCCGCCCAAGCCAAGTCGCCGACGCGCTGGAAACCGAACATCGAATAGAAGATATAGAACGGCACGGTCATCAGGCCGTGGTTGCTGTAGGACGTACTCGCCGCGATCCATGAGGAAATGGCGCCTGACTCATTCAGGCCTTCCTGCATTATCTGTCCGTCCTTGCTCTCCTTGTAGTAGCTCAGTTGCCCGGAGTCCTGTGGGGTGTAGAGTTGGCCGACGGCGGAGTGGATGCCGATCTGACGGAACAGGCTCTCCATGCCGAAGGTGCGTGATTCGTCCGGCACGATGGGCACGATCAGCTTGCCCAGGTGCGGGTCTTTCAGCAGTGTGCCGAGGATGCGCACGAAGGCCATGGTGGTGGAAATCGCGCGCTCGCCAGTGTCCTTGAGCTGAGTGGCGAAGGCGCTCAGTTCGGGGATCTGCAGCGATTCGACCGCAGTGTGGCGCGCGGGCACATAGCCGCCCATGGCCTGGCGACGTGCGGCGAAGTAACGGGCTTCTTCGCTATCGGCTATGGGCTTGAGGTAAGGAATTTCAGCAAGTTGCTCATCGGGCACCTCCAGGCCGAAGCGGTCGCGGAAGGCCTTGACGGCGTCGGCACCCATCTTTTTCAGTTGGTGGTTAATGTTCTGGCCTTCGCCGGCTTCGCCCATACCAAAGCCCTTGACGGTTTTTGCCAGGATCACCGTCGGTTGGCCACTGTGACGCACGGCGGCGGCATAGGCGTTGTAGACCTTGTCCGGGTCATGGCCTCCCCGTGAGAGTTTCCAGATGTCGTCGTCGGACAGGTCCGCAACCAGTGCCAGCAACTCCGGGTATTTGCCGAAGAAGTGTTCGCGCACATAGGCGCCGTTCTGGGATTTGTAGTTCTGATAGTCACCGTCCACGCATTCCATCATGCGTTGGCGCAGCAGGCCGCTTGTGTCTTTTTCCAGCAGTGCATCCCAACCACCGCCCCAGATCACTTTGATCACATTCCAGCCGGCGGCGCGGTACAGGCTTTCGAATTCCTGGATCACCTTGGCGTTGCCGCGTACCGGGCCGTCCAGGCGTTGCAGGTTGCAGTTGACCACGAAGATCAGGTTGTCGAGTTTCTCGCGTCCGGCCAGGGAAATGGCGGCCAGGGATTCCGGCTGGTCCATTTCGCCATCACCCAGGAATGCCCAGACCTTGCGGCCCTGGTGTTGCTTGAGGTCACGAAACTCCAGGTAGCGCATAAAACGCGCCTGATAGGCCGCCGTGATCGGCCCCAGTCCCATGGACACCGTAGGAAATTGCCAGAAGTCCGGCATTAGTCGTGGGTGGGGGTAGGACGAAATGCCCTCACCACCGGCTTCACGGCGGAAGTTATCCAGTTGTGCTTCGCTGATGCGGCCTTCGAGGTAGGCGCGGCCGTAAATGCCAGGCGAGGAATGCCCCTGGATGTACACCAGGTCGCCGTCGAAGCGGTCGGTGCGGCCACGGAAGAAGTGGTCGAAGCCGACGTCGTAAAGCACAGCGGCTGACGCATAAGTGGCGATATGCCCACCCACACCTGAGTGTTTGCCTGCACGCAATACCATGGCCATGGCGTTCCAGCGGATAAACGCATTGGTGCGGCGTTCGATGGCCAGGTTGCCGGGGTAGGGCAACTGGCGATCCACCGGGATCGTGTTGACGTAAGGCGTGGTCACCCGCCCATAGAAGTCGCCATGCCGCGCCACGTCGAAATCCAGCAACTGATCGATCAGGTAATGGGCGCGCGGGCGGCCTTCGGTGGACAGCACCGATTCGATGGACTCCAGCCACTCGCGGGTTTCCTGTGGATCGACGTCGCGTCTGACTGCGTTATTCGGGGTCATGTGAGGCTCCAGGGTCGGCGGATTTCAAGTGGCGGGCTCCTTGTGGGAACGTCGTCAATGTTGTTGCAATTGCAACTACATGGCCGAATCTAGCGCGGGATGAGCTACTATTGCAACCTTCTTGAAATCCACCGGATGGTGTTGCATGTCGTCGAAAGAGCCCGATGTATGGTTCCGTTTTGTCAGGGCCCACAGGACGGTCATCCGTGAAATCGAGCGCCGCCTGGCGGCCGCCGACTTGCCCCCTTACGCCTGGTACGACGCACTGTGGGGTCTAGAAAGCGGCCCCGAAGGCACCCGCCGCATGCACGAGTTGGCCGATGTATTGGCCATTGAGCGCTATAACCTCACGCGCCTGGTAGACCGCCTGGAAAAGGAGGGCCTGGTGCTGCGTTCGCGCTCCGACGGCGATGGCCGCGCGGCATTTGCGTCGATCACCGATACCGGCCGGGCGTTGCGTAAAAAAATGTGGAAGATCTACGAAAGTACGGTGGACGAGTTGTTCCTGTCGCAGATCGAACCGGAGCAGCGCCGGGCGTTTGCCGAGGCGTTGGAGCGTACCGCCGGGATGGCGGTGGAGGCGGGTGTTCAAACCCGTGGCCGACGCAAAGCTGAAAGCTGATGCAGATCTCATGTGCAAGGGTGCAAGCCCCCTCCCACAATGGAATGCATTGCCGTCCATTTGTTTGAGTGCGTAGCTGATTGCAATCGCGCTTCAAAGCCCTGGCGCTAAATCCGTATAACGCTGCTACGTTTAATCTTGAAGTGCAGGAACATCATGGCGCAGACATTTTTTCGTCATGACGGCACTTTAGGCTGGTGATGCAGGTCATTTATCTGCAGCCACTTTTAACGTCAAGAAGGAGTCCATGATGGACGATTACCAGGAAGAACTGCTGGAGTACCAGGCCTTTGAATTCGATCCGCTGGATCCGGCCGACGACGCCACCGAGCTGTAAGACCGACTTCAGGCGGAATGCCGCTGACTGCGGCGAAATTCCCCTGGGGTCTGGTTGTTCCATCGCTTGAATGCCCGTTGAAAGGCTTGGGCTGAGGCAAAGCCGAGCAAGTAGGCGATCTCGCCGAACGCCAGTTCCGTATCGCGAATGTAGGTCATGGCCAGGTCGCGGCGGGTATCGTTGAGAATCGCGCGGAATTGAGTGCCTTCTTCGGCCAGTTTACGGCGCAATGTCCAGGTCGGCAGCTTCAAGCGTGCCGCCACTTCTTCCAGGTCGGGTTCCCGGCCGCCATTGAGCATCGGCCCGAGCAACCGGGTAATGCGCTCGCGCAAGCTGCGGGTGCGGGTCAACTGCTCCAACTCCCTTTCACACAATTGCAGCAAGAGCTGCCAGGTACTTGGGCAATGCTGCGGGTTACGCATTGCCAGGGTGGATTGGCTCAGGCGCAACTGGTTGGCCTCGGCGCCGAAGTGGACCTGGTTGGCGCCCAATAGGCTGTACTGCTCGCTGTACTCGGGGGCATCGAACTCGATGTCGATTCGTTGCGCCAGCAACGGTTGTTGAGCCAGGTTGGCGAGCTGATGCAACCAGCTGGAAATGATCGAGTCCACCACAAAACGGTTGTAGGCGTTGTAGGGGCTGATGGAATAGAAACGCAGCCAGGCGCCTTCGGCATCCTCATGAAAACTCGATTGCCCGCGATAGTTGGCACCATACAGCGGCTCAAAGCGCGTCAGGGTGCGAGCGGCTTCGCGTACGTTAGGCGCCTGTGCGGCGGTGACACCAGCCAGTCCCGCTTGGCTCAAGCGGCTGAGTTGCCCCATGCGCAAGCCCAGGCCGGGGTCGCCGGTCAGTTGAATGGCCGCATGGCCCAGGCGCATATAGCGCGGGATCGACAAGCGCGCACCAGCTTCGGCGAGGCGCGCCGGGTCCAGGCCGTATTGCAGCAAGAGCGGTTGCGGGTCCAGGCCGTGGCTGTGGATCGCGTCGGCCAGGGTGTGCACGAAGCCCACCGACAAATCCCCGAGGCGCACCGGCTTCACCGCGTTACAGCCAGATATTCAGCAGGCGCGCGCCACGGGCGTCGCTGTCGGCGTTGATCTGCCCGTTGTGACTCAGGAAACTCTGCCCGGCAGTGCCCAAATCCCAGAACTGCCCGCGCAGAAATACGCTCATGCCGGCGCTGGCCTGGCTGATCGGTTGTTGGCTGATCAAGGTCAGGCGGCGCCACGCTTCGCCCTCACTCAGCTCTTCGGGCTTGAGGCTGATTTCCTGTGGAGTGGAGACGCTTTTAAAACCGCGCCATGGTCGATCCCAGGTCTCGCGGCCAAGCACAAAGGCCGGCACTGCAATCAGCTGCGCGCCTTGTTCGTTGAGCTTGCGGTAGTTGTCCGGGTACCAGCTGTCACTGCCCACTAGCACGCCAAGGCGGCCGGCCGGGGTGTCGACCACGCTGACGATATTTTCGTCTCCAGGCTCGATAAAACCGCGCTCATCGTAGATCGGGTAGAGCTGGCGTTGCAGATTGCCGACGGGCAAGCCGTCTGCCGCAAATACCACGCTGGCGTTAAACAGCGCGCCATGGCCGACCTGGAGTTGCCCTTGGCTCACACTTGGGTTGGGCAGGGCAATGGAGCCAGCGACCACCGTGACCCCGAATTCCTTGGCCAGGCCGCCGAACAGCACTTGATAGTCACGCGCCATGGCCGGGGCTTTCATGCGCAGGTAGGCGTCGTTGGTGCGGTCATCGCCCGTGGCGCTGATCCAGGCACGCAGGAATTGCAAGGGATTGCTCAGCGACAGCCAGTGCATCGCGTCCTTCACATGCAGCGCTTGGTACACCTCGTTTTTTTCGCCGGTGAGCATCAGCCAAGTGCCGATGTGTTCAGGCAGTACCACAATGGTCTTTTCGTTGATCAGGCCCTGGTCCCGTGCGTTTTGCAGGTACGCCGCAAGCTTCAGGTGCAGGCGTTCCAGGCTCTGGTAGTCGGCGGGGAATAACTCCGGCTGGATGCCCAGCAGGTTACCTCGATCGGCGGGTTGGCCTTCGTTGACGGCGAGGGTGCTGCGCAGGTCCGACAGGTAATGCGCCACGGGGCGCTCCTGGGTCCAGACCAGATACGCGGCGACGGCGGCAACCAGGGCCAGGGTGACGGTAAAAGCTAGAAGTTTACGCATGGGGGAACAGACAACAGACCAAGTGCAGGGTTCGCTGACTAGGGTAGGGCCCATGCGGCGGCTTGCCAAGGGGCGCTGTGCGTTTGGATCAATAAGTTGTGAGTTTCGGTCATTGAGCGGTAGGGGATCGCCTCTTAGTCTGTGGGACATAAACCGATGGCAGGCCATTCGAGCCTTCCACGTCCCGTGATGATCCGTTGTGGAGCTGTACCATGACCGCTGCTGCGTACCCGCACCTGCTGGCCCCGTTGGACCTGGGTTTTACGACCTTGCGCAACCGTACTCTGATGGGTTCGATGCACACCGGCCTCGAAGAAAAACCCGGTGGCTTCGAACGCATGGCGGCTTATTTTGCCGAGCGCGCCCGTGGCGGCGTCGGCCTGATGGTCACCGGTGGCATTGGCCCCAACGATGAAGGCGGGGTGTACGCCGGTGCCGCCAAGCTGACTACCGACGAGGAAGCTCAAAAGCACAAGATCGTGACCAAGGCCGTGCATGAAGCGGGCGGCAAGATCTGCATGCAGATCCTCCACGCCGGCCGTTATGCCTACAGCCCCAAGCAGGTCGCGCCAAGCGCTATCCAGGCGCCGATCAACCCGTTCAAGCCCAAGGAATTGGACGAAGAGGGCATCGAAAAGCAGATCCAGGATTTCGTCACCTGTTCGCTGCTGGCCCAGGTCGCCGAGTACGACGGCGTGGAAATCATGGGCTCCGAAGGTTATTTCATTAACCAGTTCCTTGCCGCCCACACCAACCACCGCACCGACCGTTGGGGCGGCAGCTACGAAAATCGCATGCGCCTTGCCGTGGAAATCGTGCGCCGGGTGCGCGAAGCGGTGGGGCCGAACTTCATCATCATCTTCCGCCTGTCGATGCTCGACCTCGTGGAAGGCGGCAGCACTTGGGAAGAAATCGTGCAGTTGGCCAAGGCCATCGAGCAGGCCGGTGCGACCATCATCAACACCGGCATCGGCTGGCACGAAGCGCGTATTCCGACCATCGCCACCAAGGTGCCACGCGGCGCGTTCAGCAAAGTCACTGCCAAGTTGCGCGGTGCGGTGCAGATCCCGCTGATCACCACCAACCGCATCAATACACCGGAAATTGCCGAGCAGATTCTCGCCGAAGGCGATGCGGACATGGTTTCGATGGCGCGACCGTTCCTCGCCGACCCGGAGTTCGTCAACAAGGCCGCCGCCGGGCGTGCCGATGAAATCAACACCTGCATCGGCTGCAACCAGGCCTGCCTGGACCACACCTTTGGCGGCAAGCTGACCACCTGTTTGGTCAATCCCCGTGCATGCTACGAGACCGAACTGAATTACCTGCCGGTCAAGCAAATCAAAAAAATCGCTGTGGTCGGCGCCGGCCCTGCGGGTCTGGCCGCTGCCACCGTAGCCGCTGAACGCGGTCACCACGTGACGCTGTTCGACTCGGCCAGCGAGATCGGCGGCCAGTTCAACATCGCCAAGCGTGTGCCCGGCAAGGAAGAGTTCTTTGAAACCCTGCGCTACTTCAAGCGCAAGTTGCAAACCACCCACGTCGAGCTGTGCCTCAACACCCGAGTGGATGTCGCGCAGCTGGCGGCTGGCGGCTACGACGAGATCATCCTGGCCACCGGCATCGCGCCGCGCACGCCGGCGATTGCGGGCGTGGAGAATGCCAAGGTGCTGAGCTACCTGGACGTAATCCTTGAACGCAAGCCGGTGGGCAAGCGCGTCGCGGTGATTGGCGCTGGCGGTATTGGTTTCGACGTGTCGGAATTCCTCGTGCACCAGGGCGTGTCTACCAGCCTGGACCGTGAAGCATTCTGGAAAGAATGGGGCATCGACACCCAGTTGCAAGCCCGTGGCGGTGTGGCCGGCATCAAGCCTCAACCCCATCCACCGGCCCGTGAAGTGTTTCTGTTGCAGCGCAAGGCTTCAAAGGTCGGCGACGGTCTGGGCAAAACCACCGGCTGGATTCACCGTACCGGCTTGAAGAACAAGCAGGTGCAGATGCTCAACAGCGTTGAGTACCTGAAAATCGACGATGACGGCCTGCATATCCGCATCGGCGCCGAGGGCGAGCCGCAGCTGTTGGCAGTGGACAATATCGTCATCTGTGCCGGCCAGGATCCGTTGCGTGAATTGCACGACGGCCTTGTCGCAGCGGGCCAGAACGTGCACCTGATCGGCGGCGCCGATGTGGCGGCGGAGTTGGATGCCAAGCGCGCCATCAACCAAGGCTCACGCCTCGCCGCGCAGCTGTAAGACGACGCAAGGGGCGGTGTTAGACTACCGCCCCTTTTTTTATTCAGATGCCGCCCGATGGGTCCTTTCGATTGGCTTCCCCATGCTCCGCTTGAACCGTTAGCACTGGATTGGCTCAACGGCGTCGAGTTGGCCGTGCTGCGCCTGGACCGCATCGACCCGCTGATCAGTGGCAACAAGTGGTTCAAGCTCACCGAGCACTTGGCCCAGGCGCGACAGGCAGGCGCCAGCGGCGTTATCAGCCTCGGCGGCGCCTATTCCAACCATCTGCACGCACTGGCGGCGGCGGGCAAGCGTTTTGGCTTTCCCACTGTCGGCCTGTTGCGCGGTCATGCGCAAGACACGGCTACCGTCCAGGATTTGAAAGCATTCGGCATGCAGCTGCATTGGCTCGGTTATGGCGGCTATCGTGCGCGCCATGAGCCGGGTTTCTGGGAACCTTGGCGCGCGCTTTATCCGCATCTGTATTCCGTGCCTGAAGGCGGCAGCGGATTGGCCGGCGCAGTGGGGTGTGGGGTGTTGGTCGAACAGGCCCGTGAACAACTGAGAAACCTGGGTTGGGCCGATTACGACGGCTGGTGGCTGGCAGCAGGCACCGGCACCACGCTGGCAGGTTTAGTCCTGGCAGAGGCGGGCGCCCATCCGGTGTTCGGCGCAATGGCCGTGCCGGACGATCATGGTGTGGCGCAAAACGTGAGTGCCTTGGTGCAAGGTGGCTATACATTGCTGGATGCCAGCCGGGGTGGCTTCGCCAAGGTCGACCCGCTGTTGCTCGACTTTATTGAAACCACGGAGCAGGCCTGCGGCGTGCCGCTGGAACCGCTGTACACCGGCAAAGCCCTGCTGGCGTTGAAGCAGCAGATCGAGGCCGGGCACATCGCGCCCGGTACTCGCCTGATCTTTGTGCACACCGGCGGCCTGCAAGGCCGCCGAGGGCTTACAGCCTAGCGCGCTTACCCGGCATCATCCGCAACGCTGTGTTATCGCGCATCACATAATGATGAAAGATCCCCGCCAGGGCATGCAGGCCGATCAGCCAATACCCGATCTGGCCGAACAACACGTGCCAGCTTTCAATCTCTTTGGCCAGTGGCTTGTTCTCGCCAATTAACGGCGGCAACTCCATGCCATAGAACATCACCGAATGCCCCTCGGCACTGACGATCAGCCAACCAGCAATCGGCATACCGATCATCAAGGCGTACAGCGCGGCGTGCATCAGGGTGGCGAGCAGGCTTTGCCATTGCGGCGGGGCGGGGACGATCTTCGGCGCCACCCCCAGGCTGCGCGCGAACAGACGCAGCCATACCAATACAAACACGGTGAGGCCGAACATGAAGTGCATCTCGACGATCAAGGTGCGGGCGCCGCTGCCTTTGGGGAACTGGCCGCGTAACTCTATGCAGGCGTAGACCACCGCCAGCAGCACCACCATCAACCAGTGCAGCGCAATCGACATGGTGCTGTAGCGCGTATCGGAATTTTTCCACGGCATCGCTCGGTTCCTTATTCATCAGGGTAAACCTCCGCTCTTTGGCGACGGAATCTTTTTACTTTATGCCTGTTTTGAACGATTTGCCCGGCGCGAATGCCTTTGTATTGACGCTTGTCAGTGGCTTTGCGGCATTTCACCGCGCGCCAGGCGCTGGTTTACATCGGCGATCACCGCCGGCAGGTCAGTGATGGTATCGATCAGGTAATGCGGGCGTGAGCCTTCGAACATCGCCTCGATGCGCGTGCGTTCGCTGGCCAGGGTGGCGGCATCGAGGGCTTGAAACTGTTCATAGGTAAGCCCCAGGGCATTGCCGGAGCAGGTCAGGGCCACGGTCCACATTCCGGCGCGACGACCTTCGAGTATGCCGGGCACGGTGTCGTCGACCTTGAGGCACGCCGCCACATCATCAATTCCGAGGGCAATTACGTTGGCCAGTGCCTGGGCCGGCCATGGGCGGCCGTTGGGCACTTCGTCGGTGGCGACCACATGGTCGGCGACGTAACCATTGGTGGCGGCCAGGGCGACAACCTTGTCCATTACCTGTTTGGGGTAGCCGGAGCAGGAGCCAATCTTGATGCCTTGCTCACGCAGTTGAGCGATGGTGTCGAGTGCGCCGGGGATCAGCGCCGAGTGTTCGGCGATCTTCTCGATCTGCAACGGCATGAAGCGCTGGTAGATGGCGGTCACGTCGTCGTCGGTGGGCGTGCGGCCGAACGCCTTGCGATAACGCTCGGCGACTTGCGGTTGGTCGCAAAGGGTGCGGATATGGTCCCACTTGCCCATGCCCATCGGGCCACGGGCTTCTTCGATGGAGACTTGCACGTCGAACTCGGCGAAGGCCTCGACAAAAATCTGAGTCGGCGCGAAGGAGCCGAAGTCGACGACGGTGCCGGCCCAGTCGAGGATGACGGCCTGGAGGGTGTTGGGGTTTTGATAGTTCATGGTTCAGATCCTGTGGGTTATGGGGAGAATCAGATGTCCAACACTTCCATTTCTTGCAGCACCTCGGCGATCGCCTTGACCGCCGCCTGCATGCCGGTTGCGTCGACATGGCCGATGCAGCCGACGCGGAACGTTTCCACTTGGGTCAATTTGCCGGGGTACAAGATGAAACCCTTGGCCTTGACCCGCTCGTAGAAGTCCTTGAACTGGTAGCGCGGGTCTTTGGGGGCGTGGAAGGTGACGATGATCGGTGCCTGGATTGCGGCCGGCAGAAAACTGCGCAAACCAAGGCTGGCCATGCCGTCCAGAAGCGCCTGGCAGTTCTCGGCATAGCGTCGATGGCGTGCAGGCAGGCCACCTTCCTCCTGGTATTGCAGCAGCGCTTCGTGAAGGGCGGCGACCACGTGGGTCGGTGGGGTGAAGCGCCACTGGCCGGTCTTCGCCATGTAGGTGTGCTGGTCGAACAGGTCCATCGCCAGGGAATGGCAGTTGCCTTGGGCGGCGGCCAGTGCCTGCTTCTCGGCAAAGACGAAGCCCATGCCGGGCACGCCTTCGAGGCACTTGCCCGAGGCGGCGATCAGTGCGTCGAACGGCACGTTGCGGGCATCAATTGGCAGGGCGCCGAAGGAACTCATGGCGTCGATGATCAGGCGCTTGCCGTGGTTCTTAACGACCTGGGCGATCTCCGGCAACGGATTGAGAATGCCGGTGCTGGTTTCGCAGTGGATCAACGCGACGTGGGTGATGCCCGTGTCGGCCTGGAGTAAACGGTCCACATCGGCGGCGGTGGTGGGTTCGTCTTCAGCGGTTTCAAAGGTGCTGAAGTCGCGGCCCAGCACTTCACAGATCTTCGCCAGGCGCTTGCCGTACGCGCCGTTGATCAGGACCAGCACCTTGCCATTACGTGGGACCAGGGTGCCGATGGCCGCTTCGACGGCAAAGGTGCCGCTGCCTTGCAAGGGCACACAGTGGTGGCTGTCAGCACCATTGAGGATTGCCAGCAATTGCTCGCAGACGCTGGCAGTGAGTTGGTTGAAACGGTCATCCCATGAACCCCAGTCCACCATCATGGCCTGACGGGTGCGGTTGGATGTGGTCAGGGGGCCAGGGGTCAGCAGGATCGGCGCGGCAGTGGTCATCTCAAGTCCTCGCAAGGCATCGGGGGGTGAAGCTACGGCGCCTAAATTGCAGTTTGGCTTGTCATCAATCAAATTGTTTGTTGTTATGCGAGCTATCAGTGAGGCCGATGACTATGAACCTGTTCCAACTGCGCGCATTCGATGCCGTGGCCCGCGAGGGCAGTTTTACCCGTGCTGCCGCGCGGCTGTTCATCAGCCAACCGGCGGTGACCGGGCATATCAAGGCCCTGGAGGAGTACTACCAGATCCCGTTGCTACGGCGCACCGCCCGACGGGTTGAGTTGACTGAAGAGGGCGCACGGCTGGCGGCGATCACCCGGGCGATCTTCGGCCTGGTGGACGAAGCCCAGACGATGCTGGAGGCCAACCGCCAACTGCTGACCGGGCGTCTGGAAGTCGCGGCGGACGGCCCGCACTTGGTGATGCCGATGATTGCCAGCCTGCGCGCGCGCTACCCCGGGATTACCGTCAACCTGCGCCTGGGCAATGCCCAGGAAACCCTCGCCGCACTGTTATCCGAACATGCGGATGTGGCGGTGCTCACCGAAGTGGAGCCGCGCAATGGCCTGCACCTGCAACCGTTGAACGAGTCGAGGATTTGCGCATTGGTGCCGGCCAGCCATCCGTGGGCGCAGCAACCCGAGGGTATTCGCCTCGAGCAACTCAACGACGTGATCATGGTGCTGCGCGAGCCCAGTTCCATCACCCGGCGCACCTTCGATGACGCCTGTGTGGCGGCGAATGTGCAGCCCAAGGTGCTGCTGGAACTGGACAGCCGCGAGGCGGTGACCGAAGCCGTCGCTGCTGAGTTGGGGGTGGGCGTGGTCTCGTCCATGGAAGTCAGCCCCGACCCGCGCGTGCAGGCCGTGGCGATCGAGGGCGATGGGCTGGTCAACCGGCATACGCTCGGTTGCATGGAGCGGCGCCGTTCGTTGCGCCTGATTCAGGCGTTTTTCGAGTTGGCGCCGAGCTGAAGGCTGTCGCGCACGATCTCCAGGAACGTCGCCACCACCCGGCGGGAACTCTGTTCCTTGAGGCATACCAAGGTTTCTTTCATGCGCTGGCTGCAATCGCGGATCGGCATGGCGCACACCCGTGAGTCGGCGCCGAACTCCGCCGCCGAGACCACGCCCACGCCGATGCCCACCACCACCGCTTCACGCGCGGCCTCACGGCCTTCCACCTGGATCGCCGGGCGAATGCGCAAGCCTGCCTGGCTCATTTCCTGTTCAAGGGTCTGACGGGTGACCGAGCCGATTTCACGCAATACCAGCGGCGTGTCGTCCAGGTCAGCCAAGCAGATGGACTCGCGTCCGGCCCACGGGTGGTTGCGCGCGACAAAGGCGAGCAATTGGTCGTCAGGCAACGGCAGCGACAGCAGGCGCTCATCGTCGACGTCGCGGCCCAGCAAGGCCAGGTCGGCCTGGTAGTTGTACAGGCGAAACAGCGATTCGTCGGTGTTGCCGGTTTCGATCTTCACGCTGATTCCCGGGTACAGCTGGCAAAAACGCGCGATCTGCGGCAGCACATGCACGGGGGCATCCACGGCGAGGGTGAGGGTGCCGGTGAGCAACGCGCGGGAGTCCTGCAACAGTTCCTCGGCTTCGGCCTCGATCACAAACAGGCGCTGGGTGATGCTCAGCAGGCGTTCGCCCAGGTCTGTCAGGCGCACTGAGCGCTTGTTGCGATGAAATAACAGCACGCCGAAGCGCTCTTCGAGTTTGCGCACCTGGTCGGAAATCGCCGGTTGCGTCAGGAACAACCGTTCCGCGGCCTGGGTGAAACTGCCGTGTACGGCCACGGCATGAAAGGCTTTGAGTTGGGCATGGGACACCGACATCGCAAATCCTCTTACAAGCTGAGCTTATATTTGAAATACGATAAATCGATTTTACCTATTAGTCAGCCATTGCTTTGATATGTCTCAACCACTGTAGGTTGAGTCCTACAACCTCCGGTGGTCATGGGCTCTGGGACACCGGACTCATCTGACCAATACCGCGCCATCCACGGCTCGGCATTGCAGTGCTTAACCATAAAAACAACAGGCATTTGCTTCTCGATTCTGCCGGCACACTCACCTGAGGTCAGAAACACCATGAATATCCCTATGGGTAGCATCAAGCGTTGGCGTGTGCAGATTTTCGCCATCACATGGCTGGCGTACGCCGCGTTCTATTTCACTCGCAAGGCGTTTTCCGTGGCCAAGCTGGGGATCGTCGACGACCCGAGTTTCCCCCTCGACAAAATGATGATGGCCAACCTGGATGGCATTTACCTGGCGGCCTATGCCGTCGGACAGTTCACCTGGGGCATGCTGGCTGACCGCTTCGGGCCGCGTGTCGTTGTGCTCGGCGGGTTACTGATTTCTGCCGCTGCGGCGCTGGTGATGGGCACGTTTGCCACCTTGCCGATCTTTATAAGTTGCATGCTGATCCAGGGCTTGGCGCAGTCCACCGGCTGGTCTGGACTGTGCAAGAACCTCGGCAGTTTCTTCCCGGCGCAGCAGCGCGGGCGTGTGCTGGGGTTATGGAGTTCGTGCTACGCCTTCGGTGGCCTGGTGGCGTCGCCCTTTGCCGGGTGGTGGGCCTACACCCTGATCGGCAGCTGGCATGCGGCGTTTATCTCCAGTGCGGCGGTGGTAGCGTTTGTGGCGGTGCTGTTCTTTCTCTTCCAGCGCAACACGCCGCAGGACGTGGACTTGCCGGCCGTGGAACCGGAGCCGCTGCTGAGCGCCGAGGAGGCCGCCGCCGAGAAGCGCATCAGCGTGCTGGAACCGCTGCGGGCCATCTTGCGTAACCGCACCGTCTTGACCCTGGGGCTGGCGTATTTCCTGTTGAAACCGGCGCGCTACGCGATCCTGTTGTGGGGCCCGGTGATCGTGTATGAGCAAATGCCCTCGGTCGGCAAGGTCGGCGCGGCCATCGTGCCGACGGCGTTCGAACTGGCCGGTTTGCTGGGGCCAGTGCTGATCGGGCTGGCGTCCGACAAACTCTTCGGCGCCCGACGCATGCCGGCCTGCGTGCTCAGCCTGCTGGCCCTGACCGTGGCCTTGGCGCTATTCATGGGCGCGCTGCACACCGGCAGCGTGCTGCTGGTGATGGCGTTGTTGTTTGTGATGGGCCTGACCCTCTACGGGCCGGACTCAATGATCAGCAGCACCGCCGCCATCGACTTCGGCACCGCCAAGGCGGGGGCGACAGCCGCAGGCTTTGTGAACGGTTGCGGTTCAGTGGGGGCGATCCTCGGCGGGTTGCTGCCGGGCTACTTCGATACGGTGACGGTGTTTATCGTGTTTGCCGGTGCCGCGCTCTTTTCCTCGCTGGTGCTGATGCCCTACTGGAACGCCAGGCCGGCCGTGCTGGCCCAGGTCGGGGATTTCGTGCCGGACCGCGGTCTTGCGATCAAACCCTTGCGAACCTGAGGGGGATGGCCGGTTTTTGGTGGATCAGAGCGTTTTTGCCCTATAAACTCTGCCCCCAAAGCGCCGGCCAGTAGACGTTTCGGCGCGATGTATAGAAGAGAGTGAGTCATGGGCGCACAGTGGAAAGTCAAACATAAAGAAGCGGCATCCAATGCCAAGGGCAAGATCTTTGGCAAGCTGGTGAAAGAAATCACCATCGCCGCCCGCAATGGCGCCGACACCGCGACCAACGCTCACCTGCGTCTGGTGGTGGAGCAGGCCAAGAAGGCCTCGATGCCCAAGGAAACCCTGGAACGCGCGATCAAGAAGGGCGCCGGTCTGCTCGGTGAAACTGTGCAATACCACCGCGTGACCTACGAAGGTTTCGCCCCGCACCAGGTGCCGCTGATCGTTGAGTGCGTAACCGACAACATCAACCGCACCGTGGCGGAAATCCGCGTGGCGTTCCGCAAGGGTCAGTTGGGTGCTTCAGGCTCCGTGGCCTGGGACTTCAACCATGTCGGCCTGATCGAAGCGTCGCCGGATACCCCGGACGCGGATCCGGAAATGGCTGCGATTGAAGCCGGTGCACAGGACTTTGAAGACGGCGAAGAAGAGGGCGCGACCCTGTTCATCACCGAAACCACCGACTTGGACGCAGTGCAGAAAGCGTTGCCCGAGCAGGGTTTCACCGTGCTATCGGCCAAGCTGGGCTACATCTCGAAAAATCCGGTCAGCGGTTTGACGGATGAGCAGATGGCTGAAGTCGAAGCCTTCCTCGAAGGTTTGGACAACCATGATGACGTGCAGGATATGTTCGTGGGCCTGGCGGGCTGATTGAATTTATAGCTGTACAACTGTGGGAGGGGGCTTGCTCCCGATAGCGGTGGGTCTGACCCACTGCAATCGGGAGCAAGACCCCTCCCACATGGTTTAAGAGTGTTGGATAGATGCCAGCAAGGCGTTGATTTCTTCGAAGCTCGGTCGCGCCAACACATCCGGCTGACAGCACATTTTTTGGAGTTCCAAGAGTTCACCGCTCAACCCCGTTTCAACCCGCTCCAACAATTCCCCCAACAACACCCCGAACGCCCGCACTTCAAGTCGCTGTAACGCCCGTGTCTCCAAGGTATCCGTCGTGGCATGGAACGACGCTGCGCCAAAATCCCCTAGCAGGCAATCGCCCACTTCATTCCACAGAATATTGTGGCCGTACAGGTCGCCATGGGTGATGCCGTGCCTGTGCAAATGAGCGGCCACCGAGGCGATACCCTGGGCCATACGCAAGGCCACATTGGCACTGAAACGGGCAGTCGGTTCGTAGATGTCGCGGGTGCACGAAGCCAGGCTCGGCAGGGCGGCGAGGTTGCGGTAACTGGGGTCAATCAGGTCCATCACCAGTGCGGCCTGGTGATCGGGATGGCCGATTACACGGCCCTCGACCTTGATCAGATTGGGATGCAGCCCGGCGGCGATGCAGGCCTGCATTTCGTGCAGCGGCGAGCCATCGCTGGTGATGGTGCCTTTATAGAGTTTGACTGCCACCGGCTTGGCCTGCGGTTTCCATAGGGCCTTGCGGATCACCCCCGAGGCGCCTTCGCCCAGCACTTCGGCCAATTCCAGCTCTGTCCACGGGATGTCCGGCGTTGCGTCGTCTGCCGCCACATCCACTGCCATTTCCACCGGGTTTCCGGCATAGGCCAACCAGGTCAGGCTTGGCAGGGCTAACAGCCATTGCGGCAGATGGGTAAAGCGGTTGGACGCGATGCGAAGCAATTCGAGGTTGTGACAGTTGGCCAGGCTTTCCGGCAGGGCCGCGAGCTGGTTCCCGGCGAGCATCAGTTTTTGCAGCAGCGGCCGCTCGCCCAACGCGTCGGGCAACTGGCTGATGCGATTGTCGGTGAGGATCAGCCAGCGCAACAGCGGCGGTAAAGCGGCGGCGGGAACGTGGCTGATCTGGTTGGCCTTGAAGCCGATCATGCTCAACTTGGCGCACTGCCCCAGGCATTCCGGCAGCTCAGTAAAAGCGTTGTCCGAGCAGAAGAGCACGCGAAGGTGCGGCAGGCGGTGCAGGTCGTCGGGCAGGCGGCTCAGGGCGTTACCGCTGAGGTTGAGGATCTCCAGGGAGTCGGCCAGCCCGAAGATTTCTTCTGGGAATTCGGTGAGCCCGCAGGACAGGTCCAGGCGCGTAACGCCGGCCAATTGGCCAGCCTTGAGTTGGGCGAGGGTATTCATGAACGGCGCGGTCACTCGGCAAGGGGGCGTAAATGGCGCTCATGATACCGGGTCGGGCACCGGTTGCGGGCTGGCGTGTTGCAGTTGATTCAGGCGGCTGGCGGTGCGCGCCAAGTCGATGGCCTGACCGCTCATCGCCTGTGCCAGCGGTTGTTCGCCGATCAGGATCAGGTGCTTGTCTTTGTCGTAGAGCACGTCCACCAGGTTGATAAAACGCTGCTGCACAGCGATCGGGCACTCGGCCAAGTGGGGCAGGCCGTCGATGATCCAGTGATCGAATTCCTCGCACAGCAGCAGGTAGTCCATCACGGCTGTCAGCTGTTCGCAGAGGTCGCTGAAGGTGAACGCGATGGTACGAGCGTGATGCTGGCGGCAGATCAATTGTCGGTTGCCCACCGTCAGGTGCTGCGCCGGGCCATCGGTGACCGGCAGGCCGAGCGCCGCACGCTGGGTCGGTGTGCCCGGCCACACGTATTGCCCGGTGGTAAAGCGCTGCACGGAATGAGCCTGGGGCAGGCTGCGGAAATCCTTGGGCGAGCTGACTTCCAGCACCTCCATACGCGTGGCGATCAAGTCGATCACCGGTTTGAACCGCTCGTGGTACAGCGGGTTGGGTAACAGGCCTTCGGGCGCATAGTTGGAGGTGACCAGTACCAGTACGCCGCGCTGGAACAACGCCTTGAACAGCCGGGTAATCAGCATGGCATCGCCGATATCGTGCACGTGGAACTCGTCGAAACACAGCACACGGCAGCCGTCGAGCAGTTCGTCCAGGGTGACGGCCAGGGCATCCTCGGCCTTCTGGTGGGCGAACATGCCCCGGTGCAACTGGGCGAAAAAATCATGGAAGTGCACGCGCTGCTTTTCGGCGAGGGGCAGCGCCTGGAAGAAACCGTCCAGCAGCCAGCTTTTGCCGCGACCTACCGGGCCGTGCAGGTACAGGCTGCGGGTGGGTTGGCCAGCGAGCAGGCGCTGGGTCGCGCGCGCCATGGCGGCGATTGCCTGGGCCTGGCCGGCGCTGAGGGTATAGCCCTGTTGCCGGGCCTTGTTCTCAAAGAACGTCTGGATGGGCGAGTCGTCGTGGCCGTCGGTGTGTTTACCGAGCAAGCGACGGATTAAAGGAAGCACGGCCAATGGGATTCACTCTGTGTGTCGAGGTCGCTTACTTTAGGTCGCTCGGGGCGATTTGACCAATACAGAAGGGCGCGGCCAGCTATCTCTAAACGGCATGGAGCACAGGTAATCCTGTCCACACTGGCAGATTTTTTCTCAGTGACTACCCTTCTACATGGCAGTCACCCCTGTATAAGGATTTGGGGCAGTGAAGGGACGAGCAGTATTGACAGTCATGGGCGCGATGCTCTGCAGCACGGTTTACGCGGCGCAACTGCAAGTTGTGGTGCGCATCGATGTGCAACGGGGCTGTCAGTTGGTGGGCACCACCCGCAGCGCTGGCATCGAGCAACTTGGCGTATTGGATTTTGGCAGCGGCCCGCGTCTGGATGACCCGGCCGGGCCGTTGAGTGCGGCGCTGATCAGCCAGCGCCAGCCGCGCCTGGAATGTAACCCCGACACCCCGTACCAGATGCGCGTCGATGGCGGCCTGAACGGTGGCACCGGCGAAGTGCGTTACCTGAGCACGGGCATCCCCTCCGGCAAACCCATTCCTTATCGCATTTATGCCGACGCCGCGCGGCGTGTTCCGTTGCCAGTGAATGTCCCGCTCAGCGGCCGTGTGCCGGACTCTGGCTCCGTCGATCTGCCGCTGTATGGTCGTATCGAACCGCTCAAGGACATCCCGGCCGTCGGCCGTTACACCGACCTGCTCAAGGTAACGGTCACATGGTGAACCGTGGCTGGACCCTGCTGGCCATGGGTGGCCTGTTGCTGCTGACTGAAGACGCCCGGGCGGCGGTGGCCAGCGGGTTTATCCAGGCGCACATGGTGATCACCGCCAGTTGCGAAGTGAGCAAGGGCAACGACACAGCGCCGGTCAGCCCGACGGGCGGCACCGCCATGCTGGACTTCGGCAGCCAGGGACCTACGTGGAGCAACCCCTTGGGGGCGAACATCTCAGACGGCAGTAACGCGCCGCTGACAGTCTCGTGCAACCCGACGGTCGCCAGCTTCACCGTGACCATCGACGGCGGCACCAATGCCGTCGGCACCACCCGGCGCCTGAGCAACGGCCGCCAGACTATCCCTTATCAACTGATGGCCGACCCGCGGGGGCGTATCCCTTACACCATCGGCCAGCAACGCAGTTTTGTAGCCGCTAATGGCACGCAAATGACCATCCCGGTGTGGGGCGCCGTGGTGGCCAATACCACGGCCCTCCCTGCAGGAACCTATACCGACACATTGACGGTGACACTGGATTGGTAAATCAAAAGGATGACGATCATGCATGCACTTGTATCTCGACTCGGCGTTTGTGCACTGGGTCTGGCGATGGCCTCCAGCCTGAATGCGGCCACCACGGTGACCGGCCAGATCACCTCCAGCCTGACACTGATTGCCAGTTGCCAGGTCAACGGTTCCGGAGCGGCTACTGGTCTCAATTTCGGTAGCTTGAACTTCGGCACCACCAACAGCCTTTTTACCAATGCTGACGCCCAACTGCTGGGCGGTACCGGCACTGGTGGCGCGCTCTCGATCCTGTGCTCCAGTGGCACCACGCCAGCAGTGAAAGTGCGTGCCGGTGCCCATGATGGTGCTTCTCCGGGTGGTACCCGTGCACTGGCCGACGGCGCGGGTAACTTCGTGCCTTACGACTTCTACACCGACAGCGGCCATTCGGCGCTGCTGGCGATTGACGGCGTGATCACCCTCGCGACCAGCACCGGTGTGGCGCAAACCGTGAACCTTTATGGTCGGGCAGTGGGCAAGGCCGGGCTGCCGGCGGGCACGTACTCGGACACCGTGGCCGTTGAACTGACGTTCTAATGCGCTGGCTTCGCGCGGTACTGGCCTGTGGGCTGGTGGTGCCGCTGCCGTTGGCGGCAGTGACCAGCCAGAGTTTTCAGGTGAGCGCGACGATTACGCCGGGCTGCCTGATCGTCGGCGGCGGCGCCAACTACGGCGCGCTGAACTACGGCAGTTACTCGGCCCTGGCCACCAGCACCGTGACCGCGGCGCTGACCGGCGGCGTGACCCTGCAATGCACGCCGGGGGTGGCGTTAAGCATGAGTGTCGACGGTGGCCTGCATAACAGCAGCGGGCGCAACCTGCAACTCAACAGCGGCAGTACGCGAGTGGCTTATCAGCTGTTTCGGGACGCGGCGTTCAGCCAGAGCCTGGGGATCAGCCAGAGCGTCAGCGTGGCGTACAGCGACGCAAACAACATCAGTCTGCCGATCTATGGGCGGGTGGTTTTACCGGGCAATCAGCCTGGGGGGACGTACAGCGACACGCTGCAGGTGCAGCTGACGTGGTAGGGCTTATCGGTAAAAAGGAGTGGTTTTATGCGTTCACCTTCCCGGCGGCTGTGGGCCGCAGGTATTGCCTTGGGGGCGTTGTGCACGACGGGGCTGGTCCAGGCCGCCAGTTCGGTGCTGATCTGGCCTATCGACCCGGTGCTGGAAGCTGATCAACAGGCCAGCGCGCTGTGGCTGGAGAACCGCGGAACGGAAACCGCGAGCCTGCAGATTCGCGTATTTGCCTGGAGCCAGAGTGGCTTTGACGAGCAGTACCAGAACCAGCGCGATGTGATCGGCAGCCCACCGGTGGCCAGGATCGAACCAGGTCAAAAGCAACTGGTACGCCTGACCCGCACGCGTGAAGTGCCGCCGGGCCAGGAGTTGGCCTACCGCATCATCATTGATGAAATTCCCTCGCCATTGCAGGTGCCCACGCCGCCGGAAGGCAAGAATACGGCGGCGGCGATTCGTTTCCAGATGCGCTACTCGGTGCCGTTATTCGCCTACGGCGCGGGGCTGTGGAGCAAGGAGGACGCCACGCGTCAGCGTGACCCGGCGGGCGCGGGCAAACCGGACCTGAGTTGGCACAAGGTCACAGTCGCGGGGCGCAATTACATCGAGGTGCGTAACCAGGGCGCTGTGCATGCACGATTGACGGACGCGTCGTTCAAGCAGAGCGGACAGACGCGGCCGCTGGTGGAGGGCTTGTTGGGTTATGTGCTGCCCGGCGCGACGATGCGCTGGCCGGTGCCGGAGGCTGTGTCGGCTGATCAGCCGTTGCAGGTTCGCGTCAATGGTGCGGCGCAGTTGGAGAGCCTGGCGCCGAAGCGTTGAAGGCAGTGTAACGGGGCGGGGAAGCTCCGGGTTTTAAGCAGATGGAGATGTCCATTGAAGGACACAACGCCATGGTGAGTCGTGGTCGGGCTCGTCATCTATGGCTGTCGGTGGTGGTCAGCGGGCTGTGGGGCGTGGCAGTGGCTGGCGACCTGCCGCCGCCGCCGAGCAGCATGGAGGCTGTCGCCGATGCACAGTTATTTCTGGAGTTGGTGGTCAACCAGATGGACACCGGCCGCGTCGTTGCAGTCGATCAACGTGCCGGGCAACTCTATGTGCCGGCCGGCGCGCTGCAGGATGTGGGCATGAAATTGCCCGGTGAACTCAGCGGCAGCGTGGCCCTGGACGCAATCCCCGGCCTGCACAGCGATTACGACAGCAACGGCCAGCGCCTGCTGATCGACGTGCCGCCGTCGTGGTTGCAGGAGCAGTTCATCGGCAACCGCGACACCTACCCGCGTACCCAGGCCATGAGCAGCTTTGGCGCTTTGCTCAACTACGACCTGTATTTCAACGACACCGATGAAGGCGGCAGCTACCTCGCGGCCTGGAATGAAGTGCGGCTGTTCGACAACTGGGGCACCTTGTCCAACACGGGGCAGTATCGCCAGACCCTGGCCGGCGGTATCAACGACAGCACCCTCAATAATGGTTACCGGCGCTACGACACCACCTGGCGTTTCTCGGATGATGAGCGCTTGCTCACCTACGAGGCCGGCGACGTGATCAGCGGTTCGCTGCCCTGGAGCAGCTCGGTACGCTTGGGCGGGGTGCAGTTGTCGCGCGATTTTGCGGTGCGCCCCGATCTGGTTACTTATCCCTTGCCGCAATTTGCGGGCGAGGCGGCAGTGCCGTCGTCGGTGGATCTGTTCATCAACGGCTACAAATCCGAAAGCGCGCTGCTGCAACCGGGCCCCTACACCCTGACCAATATCCCGTTTATCAACGGCGCGGGTGAAGCGGTGGTCGTCACCACCGACGCCCTGGGTCGCCAAGTGTCGACCACGGTGCCGTTCTACGTCACCAGTACGCTGTTGCAACAAGGCCTGACGGATTTTTCGGTGGCGGCCGGCACGTTGCGCCGCGACTACACCGTGCGCGACTTCTCCTATGGATCAGGGGTGACCAGTGCCACGTTGCGTTATGGCTACTCCGACAACCTCACTCTGGAAAGCCACGCCGAAGCCACCGGCGATCTGACTCTCGGCGGGCTGGGCGCCAATGTGCGCCTGGGCAATTTTGGCGTGCTCAACACTGCCCTCAGTCAAAGCCAGTTCGAAGGCCGCAACGGCCAGCAACTGAGCCTGGGTTATCAGTACAACAGCACCCGTTACAGCCTGTCCTACCAACGGGTGGAACGGCGCGCCGATTACGCCGATTTGACCCTGGTCGACACGCCCTACGCCAGCCTCAGCAAGCGCAGCGAACAGGTGACCCTGAGCCTCAATCTGCAGCGTTTTGGCAGCCTGGGCCTTGGGTATTTCGACGTGCAGGCAGCGGACGATTCCCGCACGCGCCTGCTCAACCTGAGCTGGAGCAAACCGTTGTGGCGCAACACCAGTTTCTACCTGTCGGCCAACCGCGAGATCGGCGATAGCAATTGGGCCATGCAGGCACAACTGGTAATCCCGTTCGACCTCAACGGCAGCCTGGCGTTGAGCACCGAGCGCGGAAAGGACGGCACCCGTCGCCAGCGCGTCAACTACAGCAGTGCGGTGCCCAGCCAAGGTGGGTTCGGCTACAACCTGGGGTATGCCCAAGGCGATGCACCCAGCTATCGACAGGCTGACTTGACCTGGCGTTTGCAGTCGGTGCAATTGCAGGCCGGCGTGTACGGCAGCAGCGATGCCGAGACGCGCTGGGCGGATGCCAGTGGCTCTCTGGTGTGGATGGGCGGCGACACCTTTGCTGCCAACCGCATCAACGATGCATTTGTGGTGGTGAGTACCCAGGGGTTTGCCGGGATTCCGGTACGCTACGAAAACCAGTTGGTGGGAGAGACCGATCGCAATGGGCATTTGCTGGTGCCATGGAGCAGTGCGTATTACCGGGGCAAGTATGAAATCGATCCGCTGAACCTGCCGCTCAATGTGCAGAGCCCTAACGTGGAACAACGAGTTTCGGTGCGCCGTGGCGCGGGTTATCTGCTTGAGTTCCCGCTGCGGCGAGTGCTCGCTGCGAGCGTTACCCTGGTGGACAGTCAGCATCAGGAATTACCCCTGGGCAGCCTGGTGGTCCATGAGCAAAGCGGCCAGCAGGCGGTGGTGGGCTGGGATGGTCTGGTGTACCTGGAGAACCTGTCGGCCCACAACACCTTGCAGGTGACGTTGGGACAAGGGCGAGCCTGCCAGGCGACCTTTGATATCGATGAGCAGCAACAAGGCGTGCCGCTGATCGGGCCGTTGGTGTGCCAGTGAGAGGCAGGGCATGGTTGCTGCTCGGGCTGCTGCAGGCGGGCCCGGCGATGGCGGCGTGCTCGGTGGTCACCACCGCGCCGGCCAGCTTCGGCTCGATCAGTTCAATGACGGTGCGCACTGCCGCGCAGACCAGTTCCACGGCCAACGCCGGTTTGAGTTGCACGTCGGCGCTGATTTCGCTGTTGGTGTCGTCGGACCACTTCTACGCCACCGTTACGTCGGCCCAGAGTGGCATGGTCGGGCCGACCGGTGACGTGATCGGTTACACCCTTTACGGCAACAACAGCAGCAGCTATCCGATTACCCGAGGCACGCAATTCGATTTTGGTGGATCCGGGGGGATTGCCCAGGCGTTGGGGCTGATCGCAGGGCCAGGGACGAAAACCGTGCCGCTGTACCTGAGCAGTATCACGGGCAGCAATGTGGCGGCGGGGCTATATACCGAGACATTGAACATTGCCTGGAACTGGAACTATTGCTCGGGGATCGGCATCGGCGGCGTCTGCCTGGGACGGGACATTGGTAATGCCGTCGCGACCCTGACGGTCAGCATGATCGTCACCAACGACTGTCAGATCACCGCGCCCAATATCAGCTTTGGCAGTGCTCCGGTGATCAGTGGGTTCACTGCCGTGACCGGACAAACCATCAACATCGCCTGCACCAAGGGCAGTGCCTACACCGTGGGCCTGAGCGACGGCCAGAATCCGCTGAGTGCGGGTGGGCGGCGGCGCATGATTTCAGGCAGCAATTACCTGGCCTACGACATTTTTAAAAGCGCCGGCACCACGCGGTGGGGCAGTGTTGGCGCAGCGCGGCGGGCCAGTTCCACGGCTGAGGTCAACCCCGGCAATGGCTTGGGCACTGGCAGCCAGGTGTTCAACTACAACGCGAAAATCTACAGCGACCAGACCACCCCACCCGCTGGCACCTATCTCGACAATGTGGTGCTGGACGTGGGGTTCTAGAACGGCTGAAGGGAGGGTGGCGGCTGATCCGTCGGGCTGACCACCGCATAGTTGTAGCCGCCGCCGGACCAGTACTGCGCTTGTAACCCATCCGCCGTGCGCTGGCCGCGGGGCAGGAAACCGTTGTCCGGGCCCGGTGGGCGAATGTAGAAACTGATGCGCCGACCCTGGGGATCTTCGTACAGCACCATGGCGGCGGCGCCTTGGTCGGTGGTGAGCAATCGACCGCTGACCGGCTTGAAGCCCGACTGACTCAAGTCCGGCAGGCGGTGGGCCTGGTTGAAGTAGCGGTCGAGCCACGCCTGCATGGTGCCGCTGTCCTGGCCGTTGTAGTCGGCGGGCATGATGCCTTCCTGGGCAAACAGGCGGAACGCTTGCATCGCGTCGGCCATCGGCAACATCGGTGCTTGTGTGGCTTCACGGGCGTGCCAGCCGCCGAGGCCGCCCAGGCTGACGGCAATCAGCAATACCGCCGCCGTGGCGAAGTGGCGGCGCGATTGATGCTTGATGCGTTGGCGAATCAGCGCCGGGTCCAGTGCCGGGTTGGCCGGCTGTTGCAGGGCGCCGCTCAAGGACGCGCGCAGCAGTTGCGCGTCCTGTTGCCAAGCCTGGACCCGGGCCGCGACGTCGGGATGGGCCGCCAAATAGGTGTCGAGCACACGGCGATCACTCTCCAGGAGCTGGTGGTCGACGTAGGCATGCAGGTCGCGTTCGCTGGGGGGCAGGCTGATCATTTGAGTATCCGCAGGGAAGGGCTGGCAATTTCGCCATCGCTGAGTTGACGCAAGGCTTGGCGTGCCCGGGACAGGCGCGACATCACGGTGCCCACTGGCACGTCGAGGATGTCGGCGACGTCCTTGTAGCTCAGACCTTCGACCGACACCCATAACAGCAGGGCGCGCTGTTCGGTGTTGAGTTGATCGAAGGCTTGCAGGGTCGACTGGGCGATCACGGTGCGCTCCACCGACGGCTGCGCGTCATCGCGGCCGGTAAAAAACTCCAGCATGCGTGCATAGCGCCGGGTGCGGCGGTGGGCGTCGAGGAACTGCCGATAGAGGATCGAAAACAGCCACGCGCGCAGATCGCCCTCAACGCGTTTGTCGGCCCAGCGGGTAATCGCCCGTTCCAGGGTGGACTGCACCAGGTCATCGGCGCTGCTGGCGTTACGGGTCAAGGACACGGCAAAACGCCGCAGCCTGGGGATGAGTTCACGTAACTGTTCGTCGAGTTCATGCATGGGTGTCTGGCTGGTCACTACGCTGGGACTAGAGAGACGTCCGGCGTTAAGGGTTATTCCAGGCTAGGAAAAATAAATCCACGGCCAGGGAATAGAGCAGATCGGCATTCGTCTCAATGCTCCGACCTTAAGTTTCACCCCCTAAGGCCTCTGGCCCTGGAGTTTGTTCATGGTAGATCACTCATCACCGCCCCGTCCTGCGTTGAGCACTGCGAGCCTGATTGCGCGACTCGCCGGTATTGGGGCCGTAGTTGCTGTCGTTGTCGGGGCATTTGCCTACGTCAACGGCACGCTCGACCCACAGCGGCTGCGGCCAAAAACCTTGGTCAATGCCCTGGAAACGAATAACGGCGTGCACCCTGGTTTTCGCCGTAACCATGCCAAGGGCGTGTGTGTGGCCGGGTATTTCGAGAGCAGTCCCGAAGCCCGTGCGTACTCCAGTGCCCAGGTGTTCAGCGAGGCCAAGACGCCCCTGGTCGGCCGGTTTGCGTTGCCCAGTGGTAACCCATATGCACCGGACAGCAGTGTGCCGATCCGCAGCTTTGCCGTGCAGTTCAACCAATCCAACGGCCAGCAATGGCGCACGGGTATGAACAGCATGCCGGTGTTCCCGGTAGGCACGCCCGAGGCGTTCTACCAGATGCTCAAAGCGGGTGCGCCCGATCCGGCCACCGGCAAGCCGAACCCGGCGAATATGCCGGCGTTTTTCGCCGCGCATCCCGAGACGGCGCCGTTTTTGGCGTGGGTCAAGACCGCCAAGCCATCGGCCAGTTACGCCACCGAAACCTATAACGGCATCAACGCGTTTTACCTGGTGAGCGCCGATGGCAAGCGCCAGGCCGTGCGCTGGGGCGTGGTGCCGCAGAGCCAGGACGCGGCGGGGGATACTGCGCCGGGCGGTGCTGACTTCCTTGAGAAAGACTTGGCGCAGCGCCTGGCGTCAGGCCCATTGCGTTGGCAGTTGAACATCACGCTGGCCAACCCCGGCGATCCACTCGACGATGCGAGCAAGACTTGGACCGGCGAGCACAAAGTGTTGAACGCCGGCACCCTGGTGCTGCAAAGCAGCCAACCTCAGGCCGACGGTGATTGCCGCGACATCAACTTTGACCCGCTGATTCTGCCCAGCGGCATCGAAGCCTCAAATGATCCGCTGCTGGCCGCCCGCTCGGCGGCGTATGCCAGTTCGTACCTGCGCCGTGCGGGTGAAGTCGGCCCGTTGCACAGTGCCCCTCAGGAGTCGAAACCATGAATGCCCACCCTCGGTTTTTTGCGCCCCTGGCACGTCTGCTGCACTGGTTGATGGCGCTGATGGTCATCGCCATGTTGTTTATCGGCGCGGGGCTGGCGGCGTCGGTGTCGGAGCGGCATGAGTGGTTGATCCACCTGCACAAGCCGCTGGGGATTGCGATCCTGGCGTTGGTGATCGTGCGATTGGTGGTGCGTTTTTCCACCCGTCAGCCGCCATTACCGTCTGACTTACCGCAGTGGCAAGTGCTGGCGGCCAAGGCATCCCATCTGGTGCTGTATGGGTTGATGCTGGTATTGCCGCTGCTGGGCTGGGCGATGATCTCGGCGGCAGGTGATCCGGTAATGCTCAGCAGTTCGGTGCAGTTGCCGGCGCTGGTGGCGGCTAACGCGCCGCTGTTTGCGCTGCTGCGCAAGGCCCATGGGTATCTGGCTTACCTGCTGTTTTTCACGGTGCTGGTGCACTTGGCAGCGGCGTTGTTCCATGGACTGATTCGGCGTGACGGGGTGTTGCAGAGCATGACCGGCACCAGGGACTGATGCCGGCTGAGGGCAGGGGCGTTAGCGCAGGACCGTGACGATATCGGCCACGGTACTCAACACATCCTTGCCCAATTGCTTGGACCGCTCACCCGACCAACCGGTTTTCGGGTTGGGGGCGTCGTCGTTGTCCTTGAATGGCATTTCAAGGGTCAGGGACAGGCAGTCGTATTTTTCGCCGACTGCATTGCACGCCAGGGTCATATTGGCTTCTCCCGGCAAGTCGCGGGTGTAGCCATGTGTGGTCTGGAAGTCTCGGGTCAGCGCACTCAAGTGGCGGCGGAAGTGTTTTTCCAGCGCTTCGATACGCGGGGTATAGCCCGGGTTGCCTTCGCAGGCGGCGGTGAACACGTAGGGGATTTCTTCGTCACCGTGGATATCGAGGAATAGGTCCACACCGTACTCTTCCATCTGTTGCTGCACGAACAGCACTTCTGGACTGATCTCCTGGCTGGCGCTTTGCCAGGCACGATTGAGGTCCTGACCCATGGCGTTGGTGCGCAAGTGACCGTGGAAGGCACCGTCGGGGTTCATGTTCGGCACCAGGTACAGGTCGGCAACGGCCAGGAGTTTTTTCATCTCGGCATCGCCGTCCTGTTGCAGGCGCTCGATGATGCCTTCCATGAACCATTCGGCCATGTGTTCGCCGGGGTGCTGCTGGGCGATGATCCAGATGTTGCGACGGCCTTCGCCGCCTTTGCCACGGCGCAGCAGTTGGATATCGCGGCCTTCGACGCTTTTACCGGTCGCCAGCAGTTGAGTGCCGGCGTATTTCAGCGCCAGCTCTATCAGCCGATCATGGCGTTCACGGCTGTAGGGCTCGAAGTAGGCGAACCAGGCATGTTTCTCGCGGGTTTCGAGGCTGATGTGCAGGATCTCTCCGTCGAAGCGAGTCGGTACTCGGAACCAGTTGACGTGATCATAAGACGCGACAGCGTGGTAGCCGCTCCAGGCGTGCTTATACGAGGAGCCACCCGCGTTGCTCAGGCGAAAGGTGTGGGTGTGGCCCACGTGCATGCCTTCGGCCTTGAAGTGGAACCATTGGAAATGGTGGCTGCGGGTATCGGGTCGAATTGCCAGCAACAAATGGTATGCATCGCTGGCGTCGAGTACTTGGATATTGCCACTGTCGAAGTCGGTGCTGATCTTGATGGAAGTCAAGGCCACGGTCATAGTCTGGTTGCCTGAATATGAGTGTTGTGACGACTATATTACACAGGAGTCTGGTAAAGACTGGACGCAAAATTGTTGCGAGAAGGGGGGCGTCGTCCGTGACGCCGCCGCAGCTTAAAATCTATGAGATTGATTCTCAAGCGCTATTTCGCAGAGATCTGAGCCAGAGCGCCCGACTGACTTTCTTTTGGCGATGGTCTTTTGCTACCATGCGCGCCATCGAGCAACACACAGTCTTCATTAGCCTGAAGCCACGCCAGGGAAACTGGCAAAAAAAAGACCCGGCCAAAGAGCCGGGTCAAAAACCGTGATTAGCCTGATGAGGAGATATTCCAAGAGTCCGACCTAAGGTCCCTTGGTTTATCGACTGATCTCGCGATCAGCTGAGTCCAATAATAATCATTATCATTTGCAAGTCAAATGTTTTTATCCCTGTGATAGAAATATTTTCCTTCGCGCCTCTTACGCGTTCGTCTGAGCCTCCGATGCCTGCAGCGACCGCTCTATCATCGCCTTCGCCATATCAATCAAATACACCACTGAAAACGCCAGGTCGCGCTGATTGCCTTGATGGCTGCTCGCCGATTCATAGGCCGTAGCGGCGGCGCTGCGCAACAGCTCTGAGGCGTGCACCAGCGCTTCTTCCTGACTGATGCCCGGTTTGAGTGTGAAAAAACCTTCGTCCGGGACGGGTGCTGACATATTTTCTTTCAAGTAAAAGTCCAGCGCCCTCTGGGCAGCACCGCTGCTGCGCAGGTTGTAAACGTCGTCACTCTTGGTGGCTTCAGGCAGGAGATACGGGCTCGTTGTCATAAGGGGCGGTACTCTGTGTGGGTGTCGAAAACCTTGAGCCTGATAATAGTACGTATCGTATTTATGTCGTTTTATGGATTACTACAAACTGTTTATTGCCCTGAAAAATACCTGCCGTATTGTCTGGCGCCATGGATAACTGGATAGCGTTGGTCAAGGCCAACATGAAAGACCGCAAGGTCACACAGGGTGAGCTGGCTGAACGCTTGGGCATGTCCCAGGGCGGTGTGGGCCATTGGCTCAACAAGCGGCGCGTGCCGAGCCTGGCAGACATGAACCGGGTCCTGGAAGAGTTGGGGCTGGGCTACCTGGAAGTGGTGCAGGAGGTGCGTGAGAAAACCGACGAAGTCCCCATTCAGGCTAAACAGTACACACCGTATTTTCGCTACCCGGTCAGCGAGTGGAGGGGCGTGTGCGAAGTGCGCGAAGAGCGCCCCGCTTATGGCGCCGCGGGCTTCGAGCTGTCGGACTACCATGCCCACGGAGATGCCTTTTGGCTGCCCGTGACGGGGGACGCCATGACTGCGCTTAGTGGCTTGAGCATCGCTGCGGGCATGATGATTCTGGTGGATCCCGCAATCGCCGCACAACCCGGCAGGCTGGTGGTCGCCCAATGGGCAGACAGCCCCCAGGCGACCTTCCGCCAGTTGATGGAAGAGAGCGGCGAGCTCTACCTGGTGCCGCTCAACCCTACCTACCCGAAACGGCTGTTCACCAAGGATTGCCGCATCCTTGGCGTCGTCGTGCAGGCCACGGCGAAGTTCTAATCAGCGGTTTCGAGTTCCACCAGCGCGCAACCTTCGGCAACCATTTCGCCTTCCTGGCAGAACAGCGCCTTGACCACTCCGGCCTTGGGCGCGCGGATGCTGTGCTCCATCTTCATCGCTTCGAGCACCACCAATTGCGTGCCGGCTTCAACCGCTTGGCCGGCTTCCACCAGCACTCGCACAATGCTGCCGTTCATCGGCGCTGTAAGGCCACCTTGATGAGACTGGTTGGCCTCGACGGCGGCAATTGGGTCGAAAAGGCTCACGCCATGCATCTCGCCATCCCAACGCAAGAACAGGGTGCCCTCGCGACGTACTGCCAGATGTGAATGACGCACGCCGTGATGATCGATCAGCAGGTGCTCCCCGCACAGTCGCGGAACATCTTCGCCCACTGTCACTCGGCGATCCTGCCCATTACAGCTCAAATGCAGGGAAACCTCGGCAGGTAGCCCGGCACGAAACCCACGGGTGTCCGCCCAAGGCCCTTCACCCGCCGGCAAGCTCTGCATAAATGCCGAACCCGCCGCCTGCCAGAACTCATCGCTCAACTCACCGGGCACGGGCAGCAACTCATCCTGATAACGCGGAATAAATCCGGTATCCAGTTCGGCCGCCGCAAATGCGGGATGGCCAATGATGCGCCGCAGGAAGCCCAGGTTGGTCTTGATCCCGCCGACGGCAAACTCATCGAGCATACCCAGCAATCGCAGGCGTGCCTGCTCACGGTCCTCGCCCCAGGCAATCAACTTGCCGAGCATCGGGTCGTAGAACGGCGAAACGCTGTCCCCTTGGCCAACGCCGCTGTCTACCCGACGCCCCGGGCCCGACGCGGATTCGCGGTACAGCGCCAAGTGCCCGGTGGCGGGCAAGAAGTCATTGGCCGGGTCCTCGGCATACAAGCGCACTTCAATCGCATGGCCGATCAGTGGCACCTGTTCCTGGCTGATCGGCAGCGCTTCGCCCTGGGCGACACGAATCTGCCAAGCCACCAGATCCAGGCCGGTGATGGCCTCGGTCACCGGGTGTTCTACTTGCAGCCGCGTGTTCATTTCCATAAAGAAGAACTCGCCGCGCGCATCCAGCAAAAACTCCACGGTACCGGCGCCAACGTAGCCGATGGCCTGGGCGGCACGCACGGCGGCTTCGCCCATGGCTTTGCGCTGTTCAATACTCAGCCCCGGCGCTGGCGCTTCCTCGACGACCTTCTGGTGCCGACGCTGGATCGAGCAATCGCGTTCATTGAGGTACAGGCAATGCCCCTGTTGATCGGCAAATACCTGGATCTCCACATGGCGCGGCTTGAGCAGGTATTTCTCCACCAGCATCTGGCCGTTGCCAAAAGAGGACAGTGCTTCACGCTGGGCGGAGGCCAATGCTTCGGCGAGTTGGTCGACGTGCTCAACCACCTTCATGCCCTTGCCACCGCCGCCCGCTGTGGCTTTTAGCAGCACCGGATAACCAATACGTTCGCAGGCGGCGCGGAAGGTTTCCAGGTCTTGGGCTTCGCCGTGATAACCCGGCACCAATGGCACGCCAGCGGTTTCCATCAGCGCCTTGGCGGCGGATTTGCTACCCATGGCGTCGATGGCCGAGGCGGGCGGGCCGAGGAAGATCAGGCCGGCGGCTTCAATCGCCCGGGCAAAACCGGCGTTTTCCGACAAAAAGCCGTAGCCCGGATGAATCCCTTGGGCACCGCTGGCGTGGGCGGCCGCGATGATCTTATCGATTTGCAGGTAACTTTCCGTGGCCTTGCTGCCGCCCAGGTCCACGCGAATATCCGCCTCGCGACTGTGCCGCGCATCACGGTCGATGGCGCTGTGCACGGCCACGGTGGTCAGGCCCATCGCTTTGGCGGTGCGCATCACCCGGCAGGCAATCTCACCCCGGTTGGCTACCAGCAGGGTCGTCAGTGTACTCATGGGCGCGGCTCCTGGGATTGCCAGCTCGGTGACCTTTTTTGCAGGAACGCCCTCAATCCTTCCTGCCCCTCGGCACTGACGCGAATCCGCGCAATTGCGTTTTCGCAGTAGCGGCGCAGTGCTGGGGTGAGGGCGCCGTTGCCCACTTCACGCAGCAGATCTTTACTCGCGCGCATCGCTGCCGGGCTGTTTTGCAACAGGTTGGCAATCCACTGCTCGACCTGGGTATCCAGCTCACCGGCCGGGTAGCTTTCGGCCAGCAAACCGATATCTCGCGCACGTTGGCCACCAAAGCGTTCGGCCGTCAGAGCATACCGGCGCGCCGCGCGTTCGCCGATGGCCTGCACCACGAACGGACTGATCACCGCCGGCGCCAGGCCAATGCGCACTTCCGACAGGCAGAACTGCGCGTCATCGGCGCCGATCGCCATGTCGCAGCAACTGATCAACCCGAGGGCGCCACCGTAGGCTGCGCCTTGCACCACGGCCAAGGTCGGGATTTTCAGCTTGGCCAGGTTGTACATCAGCTCTGCCAGTTCGCGGGCGTCGTCGAGGTTGGTGTGGTAATCCAACTCGGCTGACTGCTGCATCCAGGCCAGGTCCGCGCCGGCACTGAAGTGCTTGCCGCGTCCGCGCAGCACCAAAAAACGCAGGGTTGGGTCGCCTTGCACCTGGTCGAGAGCAATGATCAATTCGCGGATCATTTCGGCATTGAACGCGTTGTTCTTGGCTTCACGACTGAGCCACAGGGTGGCGAAGCCACGGCTGTCGGTGATCAGTTCGAGGGTGTTGAAATCGCTCATGGGTACAGCTCCGATTACATGCGGAACACGCCGAAGCGGCTCGGCTCGATAGGGGCGTTCAGGGAGGCGGACAGCGCAAGGGCGAGCACCTCGCGGGTCTGCTGCGGATCGATGACACCGTCGTCCCACAGGCGCGCGCTGGAGTAGTAGGGGTGGCCCTGGGTTTCGTACTGATCGAGGATCGGCTGCTTGATCGCGGCCTCTTCTTCAGCACTGAATGCATTGCCCGCACGCTCGGCCTGCTCACGCTTGACCTGCACCAACACGCCGGCGGCCTGCTCGGCGCCCATGACCCCGATGCGTGCGTTGGGCCACATCCACAAAAAACGCGGGTCGTAGGCGCGGCCGCACATGCCGTAGTTACCGGCGCCGAAACTGCCGCCGATGATCACCGTGAACTTCGGCACCTTGGCGCAGGCCACGGCGGTGACTAGCTTGGCGCCATGCTTGGCGATGCCGCCGGCTTCATATTTCTGGCCGACCATAAAGCCGGTGATGTTCTGCAAAAACAGCAGTGGAATCCCGCGCTGGCAGGCCAATTCGATAAAGTGCGCGCCTTTTTGCGCCGCCTCGGCAAACAGAATCCCGTTGTTGGCCAGGATCGCAATCGGGTAGCCGTGCAAGTGCGCAAAACCGCACACCAGTGTTGTGCCGAACAGCGCCTTGAATTCATCGAACACCGAACCGTCCACCAACCGTGCGATCACTTCGCGCACATCGAATGGCTGCTTGGCATCCGCCGGGATCACGCCGTACAGCTCATCGCTGCTGTACAACGGCGCCACTGGCGCGCGTTGCACCAACTGGCCCTGCTTGCGCCAATTGAGGTTGGCCACACTGCGTCGGGCCAGGGCCAGGGCGTGTTCGTCGCTGTCGGCATAGTGGTCGGCCACGCCGGATATCTTGCAGTGCACATCGGCCCCACCGAGGTCTTCAGCGCTGACCACTTCGCCCGTGGCGGCTTTCACCAGCGGTGGGCCGGCAAGGAAGATGGTGGCCTGCTGGCGCACCATGATCGCTTCGTCCGCCATGGCGGGGACATAGGCGCCACCGGCGGTGCACGAGCCCATCACTACCGCAATCTGTGGGATGCCTTGGGCGCTCATATTGGCTTGGTTGAAGAAGATCCGCCCGAAGTGCTCGCGGTCGGGGAATACTTCATCCTGGCGCGGCAGGTTGGCGCCGCCAGAGTCCACCAAGTAGATACACGGCAGGCGGTTCTGCTCGGCGATGGTCTGGGCGCGCAGGTGCTTTTTCACGGTCAGTGGGTAATACGAACCGCCTTTCACCGTTGCGTCGTTGACGACGATCATGCATTCGACGCCTTCCACGCGACCGATCCCCGCGATTACCCCGGCTGCAGGCACGTCTTCGCCGTACACCTGATGGGCGGCCAATTGGCTGAGTTCAAGGAACGGCGAGCCCGGATCGAGCAGGCGATTGATGCGCTCACGGGGCAGCAATTTGCCACGTGAGGTGTGCCGCTCCTGCGCCTTGGCGCCGCCGCCTTGTTGCACATGGGCGAGCAAGGTGTGCAGGGCGTCGACCTGTTGGCGCATCGCCGCGCTGTTGACGGCAAACTCCGCCGAACGCGGGTTGAGTTGAGTGTGCAAGGTGGCCATGGGGCGCTCCTTCAGCGAGTTTCGTTGAAGAGTTCACGACCGATCAGCATCCGCCGAATCTCACTGGTGCCGGCGCCGATTTCATACAGTTTGGCGTCGCGCAGCAGGCGGCCGGCGGGGAATTCATTGATGTAGCCGTTGCCGCCGAGAATCTGGATCGCGTCCAGGGCCATTTGCGTGGCGCGTTCGGCGCTGTAGAGGATCACCCCGGCGGCGTCCTTGCGCGTGGTTTCGCCGCGCTCGCAGGCCTGGGCCACGGCGTAGAGGTAGGCGCGGCTGGCGTTGAGTTGGGTGTACATGTCGGCGACCTTGCCCTGGATCAGCTGGAACTCGCCGATGCTCTGGCCGAACTGCTTGCGGTCGTGGATGTAGGGAACGATCAGGTCCATGCAGGCCTGCATGATCCCGGTAGGGCCGCCGGACAGCACCACACGCTCGTAATCGAGGCCGCTCATCAGTACTTTTACGCCGCCGTTGAGCACCCCGAGGATGTTTTCCTCGGGCACTTCGACGTCATCGAAAAACAGTTCGCAGGTGTTGGAGCCGCGCATACCCAGCTTGTCGAATTTGCTGCTGCGGCTGAAGCCCTTCCAGTCGCGCTCGACGATAAACGCAGTGATGCCGTGAGGGCCTTTTTCCAGGTCGGTCTTGGCATAAATCACGTAGGTGTTGGCGTCGGGACCATTGGTGATCCAGGTCTTGCTGCCGTTGAGCACGTAGCGGTCGCCGCGCTTGTCGGCGCGCAGTTTCATAGAGACCACATCGGACCCGGCGTTCGGCTCGCTCATGGCCAGAGCGCCGACGTGTTCGCCACTGATCAATTGGGGCAGGTATTTGAGTTTCTGTTCGTGATTACCGTTGCGGTTGATCTGGTTGACGCACAGGTTCGAGTGTGCGCCGTAGGACAGCGCTACAGACGCAGAACCACGGCTGATCTCCTCCATGGCCACCACATGGGCCAGGTAACCCAGGCCGGCGCCGCCGTATTCTTCGGCCACGGTAATGCCCAGCAGGCCCATGTCACCGAACTTGCGCCACAGGTCGGCGGGGAACAGGTTGTCACTGTCGATCTGAGCCGCGCGAGGCGCGATCTCCTTGGCCACGAAGGACTGCACCTGGTCGCGCAGCATGTCGATGGTTTCACCGAGGGCGAAGTTCAGGGACGGGTAACTCATGGACAGGCACCTTAAATATCAGCGTTGTTGTTGTATGGAGGGCTCATCAGAGGAGGGCGCTCACCTTTACGTTAACGTAAGCTTGCGTTGTGGTGCTGTCAATCGTAGTTTACGTTTACGTCAACCTACAAAAAAGACAACAGGGGTCGTTATGGATCAACCGCAGCCGAGCTATAGCCGTGGCGCTCAGGACAAGGCCTTGTTGGCCATGACCATTGGCCAGGCCTTCGATCGCACCGTCGCGCAATACCCTCAGGGCGAAGCGCTGGTAGTGCTTCATCAGCAACGTCGTTATACCTGGCAGCAATTGGCCGAGACGGTTGAACTGCATGCCCGCGCGTTCCTCGCATTGGGCATGCAGACCGGCGATCGCCTGGGCATCTGGGCGCCCAATTGCGCGGAGTGGTGCATCAGCCAGATCGCCAGCGCCAAGCTCGGCGTGATCCTGGTCAACATCAACCCCGCGTATCGCAGCAGCGAGCTTGCCTACGTGCTCAAGCAATCCGGCTGCCAATGGCTGGTGTGTGCCGGTTCGTTCAAGACCTCCGATTACCACGCTATGTTGCAGGAACTGAACCCCGACCTGCGCGGCCTGATCAGCCTTCACCCCGAGCCGCCCGCGGGGTTTATGCCTTGGTCGCAACTGGCGAACCTCGGCGCCAGCGTTGCGCCTGAGCAACTTCACGCGCGCCAGGCCAGCCTGCACTTCGATCAACCGGTCAACATTCAATACACCTCCGGCACCACCGGTTTCCCCAAAGGCGCCACCCTCAGTCATTACAACATACTCAATAATGGTTACATGGTCGGCGAAAGCCTGGGCCTCACCGCGCAGGATCGTCTGGTGATCCCGGTGCCGCTGTACCACTGTTTCGGCATGGTGATGGGCAACCTGGGCTGCATCACTCACGGCACCACCATGATCTACCCCAATGACGGCTTTGACCCGCTGCTGACCCTCACCGCCGTCGCCGAAGAGCGCGCCACCGGCTTGTATGGCGTGCCCACCATGTTCATCGCCATGCTCGATCATCCGGGCCGCGCCGACTTTGACCTGTCCACCCTGCGCACCGGCATCATGGCCGGCGCCACGTGCCCCATCGAAGTGATGCGCCGGGTCATCAGCGAACTGCACATGGGCGAAGTACAGATTGCCTACGGCATGACCGAAACCAGCCCGGTGTCGCTGCAGACCGGCGCCAATGACGACCTGGAACGCCGCGTGACCACTGTCGGTCGCACCCAGCCGCAACTTGAAAACAAGATCATCGACGAGGCGGGCAACACCGTTGCACGCGGCCAGATCGGCGAACTGTGCACCCGTGGCTACAGCGTGATGCTCGGCTACTGGAACAACCCCGAAGGCACCCGAGAGGCCATTGACGACGCCGGTTGGATGCACACCGGCGACCTGGCCAGCATGGATGAACACGGTTACGTGTGCATTGCCGGGCGCAACAAGGACATGATCATTCGCGGCGGCGAAAACGTGTACCCACGGGAGCTGGAAGAGTTCTTCTTCACCCATCCGGCAGTGGCTGACGTGCAGATCATCGGCATTCCCGATGCGCGCTACGGCGAAGAAATTGTCGCCTGGATCAAGTTCCACCCTGGCCATGTGGCCAATGCGCTGGAGTTGCAGGCGTGGTGTAAGGACCGCATAGCGCACTTCAAGACGCCTCGGCATTTCAAGTTTGTGGAGGAGTTCCCGATGACGGTGACGGGCAAGATCCAGAAATTCAGGATGCGCGAAATCAGTCTCCAGGAGCTGCAGGGCGACGTCTGAAACGCGGTGCATGGCTACCGCTTCGGTATGGGGCCCATTGCCTAGAGTGGCGGGATATTCCGCTATCTGAAGGCGATGCACATGACAGACCCAGCCACACCTGACATTGAGGAGGATCAGGGCCCTCACGTCACGGTAATCCGCGACAACACGCCCGGGTGGTACACTGATGCAGTAGACGCGCGTAAAACCGAACTGACCGCCGTGGGCCTGCGTATCCCGGATTGGTACAAACAGGCGCAAGCGCCAGCCAAGGAGCGGCTCAAGAAGGTTCACGAGCGCAGTCGGCGCTCGCTGAACCAGCTCGATCAGTTGCTTGGTTCGCTGCAAAATCCGGCGGACTACGCCGAGCCATTACTGGTTGCCGCCATCGAGAAAACGTTCGGTAAACGCATGGACGTTCGCCAGGTGTTCTATGCGCGCAAGATGGCGAACACCACATGCAACCCCGGACCCGCTGAGTTGGAACCCGACAGCGAGCATGCACTGGCGCCCGAGTTTTATTTCTATAAAGGCCAGAGCCTGCTTGAAGCGGCGCTGAATAACTTCACTGCGAGTGAGGCCACCGCACCGGTGTGCGGTGATTGCCACCTGATCACCTGTTACAACTTTCACAGCTACCGCGTACGCGTCATTCATTCTGTGTGGAGTGTCCAGGCGCAAAAACTGGACATTGACGCCTATCGTTTTGCCCAGTTGTGCCGGGAGCTTGACCTGGGCAAGTCATACTTCGAACACGTGCGTACCACGATCAATGCGCACATAAACGCGGTGCCAGACGCGCCGCCCGGAAAGCTCTACAGCACGCTGATCACCAGCCATCGAAACCAACTGGAACTGGCCGCTGAGATCGCCTTGATGAAGGCGGATATCGACCCGTCTCAGCATGCGCTGATCAAACAGATCCTGATCGACCCGGTTGGACGCAAATGGGCGGGTGATGATGTCGCGTTCTGTCGATTTCGGCTGCTGGGGCTGGAGCTGGACAGCATCCTGATCATCGGCCCGCGGGTGATGGAGCAGTACCTGGTCAACTCCGAGATCGTGCCTCGGCCTTGCATGGTTTACATCCCCGGCGATCCGCTTTATCCGCTAAAGGCCTATGACAACGTGGGCGCTTTCACCGAAGCACTGACCCTGCGCCTGTGCCGCACGAAGTACCGAACGTTCTTCAGCCAATTTGTGCCACTGGCCGAGCAGAATGATTTTTTTGCCAAGCTTAAAATGTTGCTTGACCCTGAGGATGGGTACCGCTTCAGCGATAATTTTGATGCAAACAAGAGAACGCCGATCCAGCGCCAGGGGGACTACGGCAAGGTCTGGAAAGACGTGTGGTACGACAGCGCGTTGCAGCGCGTGCGTTCGATCATGAACAACGCCAGTGCCGGCGCGGTCTCGACCGACGACATCACTACGCGAACCTACAATGCCTGGCTCTGGTCGTGGGGCAGCAAGGCCCTGGATATTCTTAATCTGGCGGCGTTCGTGGTGCCGGTGCTCGGTGAAGTGATGCTGGTGGTGGGGGCGATACAGATGGCTCGCGAGGTGTGTGAGGGCCTTGAGTCATGGTCCGACGGCGACACGCACCAGGCCTGGGCGCATCTCTCGGCGGTGGCGCTGAATGTGGCGGGGCTGGCGGTCCCCAAGGCGCTGACGGTATTGAAGGACACCGCATTGGTCAGACGGCTGGTGCATGTCCAGATGGGCGGGCGACCACGTCTGTATGACTTCAGCCCGGGTGCCTACAAGCATCAGGTTACATTGCCGGCCGGTCTTGTACCGCAGTCCGATGGACTCTATCCCCACGAGGGGCGCCTGTACTTGCCGGCTGCAGGTGGCGGCCACTATGAAGTCCAGGCCGCACGGGGCCGCAATGCCTTCACATTGATCCATCCCGAAGGTGACACGCGCTATGCACCGCGTATCCGGCATAACGGCGAAGGCGCGTGGGTGCACGAGTTTGAACAGCCTTTGAGTTGGGATCGCACAACCTTGTTGCGCCGTATGGGCCCCCGTGTCGAGCGCCTGAGCGATGACCAGTTGGAGCAGCTTCGGCTGATCAGCGGGGTGTCCGATGATGAACTGCGCCGTATCTATGTCGAGCAGCAACTGCCGCCACCGATATTCAGCGAAACACTGCGGCGCTTTGAGTTGGCGGGCAAGCACCAGGCGTTTATCGACCAGTTGAGCAGCGATGATCCGCAGGTGTTCGGCCGGGTCGACGCGACCTTGCAATTGAAATTGCTGGTGGACAACGGCCTGTGGCCAAAATCCAGGGTGCTGGTGATCTTTGATGCCGAAGGCAATCTGACCTGGCGTTCTGACCGGGTCAGGACGCGCAGCCAGGTGGTGAAGCTTGATGCCGAGCAGACCGACAGTGGCATGTTGCTGCCGGCTTTTCTCAAACAATTGAGTGAGCCTGAAATCCGTCAACTGCTCGACGAAGAGGCCGTGCTGGACGATCTCCGTACTCGCCTGGATATTGGTGGTCTGACGGACGAGGAAGGCGATCCCATTCCCCGGCCGGCAAGCCGAGAAGACTTGGAGGCAAAGGCGCAGCTTATGATGCCCGCGCAGCGTACGCCCGAGGCGAGAGCACTCAGGTACCGTGACCGGTTGCTGGAGGTGGCGAAGAACACCCAGGGCAAGCTGTACCGCGAGGAGGTTTTGGCCGGTGATAGGCCCAGCAATACTCATGCACAGCTGATCCAGGACAGCTTCCCCGGACTGCCCCGGCTCGCCGCCGAGGAGCTGGCCAACCACGCCAGCCCCGAGGAGTTGGTGCACCTGGACAGCACATCCCGGTTGCCCCTGCGTCTGGCCGAAGAGGCTCGTTGTTACCTGCAAAAAGCACGGGTCATGCGTGCGCATACCGACATGCTGTTTGACAGTGAATTGACCATGGATGGCGTACACCTGGCGCTGCACAAGCTGGCGGCGCTGCCCGGCCGCCTCGACGGTGTCGGCATCGAGTTGCGTGCAGGCACCTATGACGGGCCGGTGCTGGACCGCATAGGCCGTGCGGACGCCCCGCGACAGCGGCGCCTTGTGCGCGTCAGCATGAAGGAATGGGCGGTGTACCGCGAACCGCAGGTGGCTTCGTACCATCGTGCCGATAAAGACGCGTTCTACAGCGCGCTACTGGTGGCCACTGAGGATCAGGACCTCGACATGCCGCGAATACGCGAATCGACGCCGACCTTGAAGGCACAGATCACCACTCAGCCGTTGAGCGAACAGGCCAGCCGCCAAGCCCTGGGCCTGCAAGCGATCAAGCCGGGGTTCAAGTCGCCCATGCGCCTGGCCGACGGGCGCATCGGCTACCCGCTCAGCCCGGTGGGTGGCGCGCAGCAATGGCCCTCGGTGTGCGTGATGAAAGCAATGATGCTGTACCCGTCGAAATCCATTGAGGCGGTGGTCGAGATGCTGGGGTTGCAAGGTCGTGGCAGTGCGGCGCTGGTGGCCAGGCTTAATCAGCTTGAACAAGAGTTCGCACAGCTTGACCGGGAATTGGTCGCCTGGCAGCAACAAGGTGAGCCCGGTTACCGCAGCGCCAGGCGCCGGGTCAGCGCGACCGTGCGATACGCCTGGCAGCGCGAGTCGGCTACGGCGTTCGCGGCGGATGGTACGTCTATCGGGCATGTCCTGGATCTGTCTGGTGAAGTCATCGACGAGCTTCCGCAGCTCAGCGCCAATATGGACCACGTGGGCCGCCTGACTTTACGGCGCATGGGGCTGTCGGACAGCTCCCTGCCGTTTCTGCAGTCCTTCGGCGGTTTGCGCTGGCTGGACATGCGTGAGAACAACCTCACTCAACTGCCGGAGTTCGCCAATGCGGGCGTTGGGCTGACCAAGCTCAACCTGAGCCGCAACGATATTCGCCTGACCGAGCAAAGCCGAGCGCGCCTGGAAGCCATGCATGGCCTCAAGATTCTAAACCTCTCCGGCAATCGCAACCTGGGATGGACCGCCGACGTGCGCAACATGCGCAGTCTGAACCAGCTGTATCTGAGTGATACCGGGACCACTCGTTTCCCGGCGGGCGTCGAGCAACTGACTCAACTGGCGCGGATCGACCTGCATACCAATCGGCTCACGACACTGCCGGAGTACGCGTTCCAGCATCTGGAACGGATCTCTGTGCATGACAACCCCTTTTCGGAGGCTACCCGGGTGCGCCTACCCGGTGAGTTTCCGGTGAATCAGGCGCAATGGGCAGACCATGTCACCGCCGACGAAGCGCGGGTACTCTGGCTGGCCGATACACCGACGGCGCTGCAGGCCGAGCGCAGGATCCTGTGGGATGACCTGAGTGCCAGTGCCGACTCGGCGCCGTTCTTCACGGTACTGGCCGACACCACACGCAGCGCCGAATATGCCTCATCCAACACCCGTGCAGCCCTGGCGGCGCGGGTGTGGGACATGCTGGAAGCAGCACAGCAAAGTCAAGACATCCGCGAAACGCTCTTCAGCACCGCAGATGATCGAGTCACCTGTGGCGATGGCACCACGGTGGAGTTCATGAACCTTGAAAGGGAACTGATCGGCGCAAGGGCCCTGGTACAAGCGGGGGATGCGCACGCGGAGGGCGCACTGATCAGCACCGCGAAAAAACTGTTTCGCCTGCATCTGGTGGACACCCTTGCGCAACGGGACGTCGAGGCGCGAGGGCCTGGGTTCACCGAGCAGGTCGAAGTCATCCTGGCCTATCGGGTCGGTCTGGCGGACCGGCTGGACCTGCCCGTCAAATCCCGCGGCATGTTGTTTCCCCAGCAAGCCAATGTAAGCCCGGCAGCACTCGACCAGGCCTATACGCAGGTGCTCGCGCATGAGCGGATGGTTGCGGATGAGTCAGCGTTTTTTGCCGAGCGGCGTTTCTGGCAACAGCACTTGCGCACTCGCTACCCTCAGGAGCTTGAGGCCTTGACGGCGCCCGGTACCGCGCTGAACCGGGCCAAGGGCGAGGCGCTCGAAGCGGTCTCGGACTGGCAGGCGCTGGAGGATAGCGCGCCGGACAGGGCGCAGTGGCAGGCAACACACACCGAATTGGTCGATAACCTGATGACTGTGCTGGGTAAGCCCAGGGAAGAGATTCTGGTGGATGGTTCGATGCAAAGTGCGTTCTATATCGAGCAGTTCAACCTGCTGCGCGTGGCGCAGTGGGAGCAAGAAGAACAGGCCATGCGCACGCTGACGCGGTCGGTGCTCAACAACGCCGCCGCGGAGCAGGGGACAGAGGTCTGAAAAGGCCATGTGCAGAAAGCACAAAGGGGACCCGAGGGTCCCCTTTAATTTGTCGTTGCGTGCTCTTTTTTATTATTGAAGGGCGGCCTGTTGTTGTTTTTGGTAGCCGTGACCCTTTTACCGCTGTTTTTAGCGACCCCCATGCGGGGTCAAGAGCAAACGTATTTTTTTGAGCGCTGACCTGCTTCTTCGTGACCGATCCAACCAGTGGGTAGCTACCTGAGGTAGTTTTATTTTTCTCTAACCGGTTGCGGGTTTCGGCGAGCCGTACCCTGCGAAGCACATCTTCTCCAAAAAAATCTGTTAGCTGCGTCTCTGCCGTGTTGTTTTTGTTATGTCAGAGTCGTTTCGTCTTATTTTTATTAGGTTTGGCGCTTTTTATTCTTGTTATGCCATAGAGATAGCAGAAGCCGTGCCAACTTTTAAAAACACTTTAAAATCAGTAGGTTAGTTTTTTGTTCGGATTTGGCTCACGCAAAGTTCGACAAAATATGTTCCCGTGTTACTCGATGTGTAGTCGTGCGGTAACACATTGTCACGGCTGCTCTACTCAAACGGCATTACGGACCTTGGCCACCCGCGAACCCGTAGGGCGGCCCAGGACCTGACTGATTTGCAGGCCTGCGGCAATCAATGCTTGCAGGTCGATGCCGGTGTCGATCCCCAGGCCGTTGAGCAGGTAGACCACGTCTTCAGTGGCAACGTTACCGCTGGCGCCCTTGGCGTAAGGGCAGCCGCCGAGGCCCGCGATAGAGCTGTCGAACACACTGATCCCCTCCAGCAGACTGGCGTAGATGTTGGCGACCGCCTGGCCGTAGGTGTCATGGAAGTGGCCCGCCAGTTTGTCCCGTGGCACCTGCGCACCGACGACATCGAACAGCCGCCGGGTTGAGCCCGCCGTGCCGGTGCCGATGGTGTCGCCCAGGGAAACCTCGTAGCAGCCCATGGCATACAACTCCCGCGCGACTGCGGCAACTTGCTCTGGCGCAATCTCGCCTTCGTAAGGACAACCCAACACGCAGGACACATAGCCGCGCACGCTGATGCCATGTTGCCGGGCTGCAGCCATGATCGGCGCAAAGCGTTCCAGGCTTTCACTGATGGAACAGTTGATATTGCGTTGGGAAAACGCCTCGGACGCTGCCGCAAACACCGCGACTTCTTTCACCCCGGCCGCCAGCGCATCCTCAAAACCTCGCAGGTTCGGTGCCAGTGCGCCATAGGTCACGCCGGGCTTACGCTGGATCTGCGCAAATACCTCGGCCGAACCGGCCATCTGCGGTACCCACTTGGGCGAGACGAAACTGCCAACTTCGATGTAGCTCAAACCCGCCGCGCTGAGGGCGTCCACCAGTTGCACCTTGTCGGCCACGCTGATGGGTTGGGCTTCGTTCTGCAGCCCATCGCGCGGACCGACTTCGACCAGGCGCACATGGGAGGGGAGTGGATTTGATGGGTGGGACATGGCAGTTACCTTCTGATCAATGGCCAGCCTGGCTCATGGTGTGCGCGAGGGCCTGGGTGCAGCGCTCTTCGGCGGTGTCCAGTTCCAGTTTCATCTGTTCGATATCTAGCAACTGTTGCTCAAGCTGCTCGCGGCGCTCTGCGATCTTGGCCAGCATGCTGTTGAGCTGGATGTGGTTGCCGCTGCTGGGGTCGTAGAGCTCGATGAGCTCGCGGCATTCGGCCAGGGAAAAACCGATGCGTTTGCCGCGCAGGATCAGCTTGAGGCTGACCTTGTCTCGTGCCGAATAGATGCGTTCCTGGCCCCGGCGCTCCGGGGTCAGCAGGCCTTGTTCTTCATAGAAGCGAATGGCGCGAGTGGTGATGTCGAGCTCGCGGGCGAGGTCGGAGATGCTGTAGGTGATGCTCATGGCGGCGCTCAAGAAGGTCCTGGCGCTAAGCTAATGGCAGGTTGACGTAAACGTCAAGGCCAGCTTCGCTGACCATAGGGGGCAAGCCCCCTCCACAGGGAACGCGCTTCAACCTCAGGCTTGTTGTTTGTCCAGCTTCTTCTCATGGGCCGTAACCTGCTGGCACAACTCGATCATCTGCTCACGCATCCAGCGGTTGGCCGGATCCTGGTCGGTGCTTTCGTGCCAGTACAGGTGCGTTTCCACCGGAGGCACATCGTTGACCGGCAGGTTGACCCAGTGCAACTCATGGCGCCGCGCGAAGCGTTCGGGCACGGTCATCACCATGTCGGTCTGCTGCAACACTTGCGAGGCCATCAGGTAATGCTGGGAGCGCAGGGCGATCTTGCGTTGCAGGCCCATTTTTCCCAAGGCCAGGTCGACATGGCCCAGGCCGTTGCGGCGGCTGGAGATGTGGATATGGGTCAGCCCCAGGTAATCGTCGAGGGTCAGCTTGTCCTTGCTCGCCATCGGGTGGCCCTTGCGCATGGCGCACACGTAGCGGTCTTCCATCAGCTTGACGTGGCGCACTTGCGGGTCGGTGTTGAGCGGCGCATCCACCGCAAAATCCAGGCGCCCGGCGGCCAGTTCCTTAGTGGTTTCGCGGCGCTTGGACAGGAAACTTTCGATCACTACCGTCGGCGCCAGACGGCGCAGGCGCTGGAACAGCGCCGGCAGAATCACCGCTTCGGTGAGGTCGGTCATGCTGATGCGGTAGGTCTTGGCCGCCTGTTGCGGATTGAAGATACGGCTTTCCTGTACCGACACTCGCAGCAACGACAGCGCATTACGCACCGGGCCGATGATGTTCTGCGCCATCGGCGTGGGCACCATGCCCTGAGCGGTGCGCACAAACAGCGGGTCGTTGAAGGTCTCGCGCAGGCGTGCCAGGGCGTTGGACACCGCCGGCTGGGTGATGCCGACGATCTGACCGGCGCGGGTCAGGTTGGCTTCGGTGTAGATCGCGTCGAAGACGATAAAGAGGTTGAGGTCGACCTTGCTCAGATTCATTGGGTTGCGCTCTTATTGTTAGGTGGCGATTTGTTGCGTGCTGAGACGCCGATCATATATCGGTGATGAATGTTAATACACGCCGAGAATAGGCTAGGTAAATTATGAGCGCTGTTCTAGCATCGATTGCATGACCTAAACAACCTCTCAAAGAAGGGAGCTGCTCATGGATTTCGCCTATTCGCCCAAGGTTCAGGAACTGCGTGAACGCGTCACCGCGTTTATGGATGCTTACGTTTACCCGGCCGAGCCGGTGTTCGAACGCCAGGTCAGCGAAGGCGACCGCTGGCAGCCCACCGCCATCATGGAAGAGTTGAAAGCCAAGGCTAAAGCCGAAGGCCTGTGGAACCTGTTCCTGCCCGAGTCCGAACTGGGCGCCGGCCTGACCAACCTCGAATATGCGCCGCTGGCCGAAATCATGGGCCGTTCACTGCTGGGCCCGGAGCCGTTCAACTGCTCGGCACCGGATACCGGCAACATGGAAGTACTGGTGCGCTACGCCAACGAAGAGCAGAAACAACGCTGGCTCGAACCGCTGTTGCGCGGCGAGATTCGCTCGGCCTTCGCCATGACCGAACCGGACGTCGCCTCGTCGGACGCCACCAACATGGCCGCCCGCGCCGAACGCCAGGGCGACGAGTGGGTGATCAATGGCAAGAAATGGTGGACCTCCGGCGCCTGCGACCCGCGCTGCAAGATCCTGATCTTCATGGGCCTGAGCAACCCTGACGCGCCGCGCCACCAGCAGCACTCGATGATCCTGGTGCCAGTGGACACCCCCGGCGTGAAAATCGTGCGCCCGCTGCCGGTGTTCGGCTACGACGACGCGCCTCACGGCCACGCCGAAGTGCTGTTCGACAACGTGCGTGTGCCCTATGAGAACGTACTGCTTGGCGAAGGCCGCGGCTTTGAAATTGCCCAAGGTCGTCTTGGTCCAGGCCGTATCCACCACTGCATGCGCTCCATCGGCATGGCCGAACGTGCGCTGGAGTTGATGTGCAAACGCGCGGTCAGCCGTACCGCGTTCGGTAAACCATTGGCACGCTTGGGCGGCAATATCGACAAGATCGCCGACTCACGGATGGAGATCGACATGGCGCGCCTGCTGACCCTGAAAGCGGCGTACATGATGGACACCGCGGGCAACAAAGTGGCGAAAAGCGAAATTGCGCAAATCAAGGTGGTGGCGCCAAACGTAGCGCTGAAGGTCATCGACCGCGCGATCCAGATCCACGGCGGCGCAGGGGTCTCCAACGACTTCCCGCTGGCCTACATGTACGCGATGCAGCGCACACTGCGCCTGGCCGACGGCCCGGACGAAGTGCACCGCGCTGCAATCGGCAAGTTTGAAATCGGCAAATATGTGCCTAAAGAGTTGATGCGCAGCGGGCAGTAATACGGCGTCGCCTGCAATCGGGGGCGAGCCCCCTCCCACATTCGACAGTATTCCTACTGGAGATACGCGGTCACCTGTGGGAGGGGGCTTGCCCCCGATGAGGCAGGATCAGGCACTGAAGATCCGGCAGTCCTCAGTACACCCAAACCTCCACCCGCCGATTTTTGATCCGCCCCTCATCCGCCGTATTCGCCGCAACCGGCATCTGCGCACCAAACCCGCGAATATCTCGCAGTACTACGCCGCTCTTGACCAACTCCCGCCGCACCGCCATCGCCCGCAATTTAGACAGCAGCGCCGCCCGCTGCGGGTCGTTCTTGGTATCGCCGAATCCCACCAGCGTCACCTTTTTGTCCAGCTTGTCGTGACCCTTGAGATACGCCACCACCCGCTGCACATCCTGGCGCGCCTTGTTATCCAGGCTGGCGCTGCCTTCTTCGAAACGAAAATTCACGGTCAAGCGCTGAGCGTCCCGAGCGATGGCTTGATAGTCATCCGGCATTGTCGGGCGCGGTTCCACGGCCATGGCCTGCACCTGCTGCGCAATAAACCCACTGGCCGCCACAATCGCCTGGCCTTTGCTGCTCTGGGCAAAGTCCACCAGCGCCTTGGCCCACGGGTTATGGGCCGTGGGCGGCAGGTAAAAGAACAATCGGCGCGACAGCGGATAATCCTCGGTGGCGATCAGGCTGTTGAGCGGCAACATCGGTTGCGAGTCGCCATCCACAATCGCCACGGCCTTGGCGTGGCGCACGTAGGGCAGCCCAATAAAACCGATGCCCTGAGGGTCCTGGCTCACCGCATCGGACAATGCCTCGCTGGACTCGAAACGCTTGGCCGAAGAAACCAGGGGCTTGGCGCGCAGGCGCAACACCAATTCCTTGAAGGTGTCGTAGGTGCCCGACTGATCATCGCGGGCGTAGATATGAATCGCGCCGCCGATGCCGCCCAGAGCCTCCCAAGTGCTGATCTCACCGTTGAAGATCTGCGCCAGTTGCTCGGTATTCAGGGTATTCAGCGGGTTCTGCGGATTGAGGATGATTGCCAGGCCATCGATGGCGATCACGTGTTCGGCGTCGGGGCTTTTCAAGTCACCAAGCGGTTCAAGGTCTACCAGTTCGCTGTCCTTGATCGGTCGGGACGAGGCCGCAAGGTCGGCGCTGGTTTTCTTCAGGGCGACAAAGCCTGTGCTGGAACCGTGGGCTGCGACGTCGATAGTCACCGTTTTGCCCTGGCGTGTCTTGCCGATCACGCGCTGTTCATTGGCGCCCTCGGCAGGTTCGCTGTGCACGTTCTGCAACCCTTGATGCTCCATCAAACCCTTGGCCAATGCCGGGGCCAGCGCCGCGCCAATGGTGTTGGAGCCCTGGATTCGCAAGGCCGGGCCTTGATCGGGAACGGGTAGGGGGGCAGCCACAACGGAGAGGGAAAATGCGCAACACAACAGGAACAGAACGCGCAGCATCATGCCGGCACCTTCTCAAGCCAAAGGGAGTGCCGCGAGATTAAGTCAGTAGGATTTCAATAATGTGACTGACACTCAAATGATCAAAAGTGTGGGAGGGGGCTTGCCCCTTCTCCCACATTTGACCCGAGTACAGTCAGGGGGATCAGCTCAGTTCAAGCCAGATCGGCGCATGGTCCGACGGTTTTTCCAAACCACGCAGGTCGTAATCCACGCCGGCATCCTTGACCCGTGGCAGCAAACCGTTGGAGGCCATGATCAGGTCGATTCGCAGCCCACGCTTGGGCTCATCTTCAAAGCCGCGGCTGCGGTAGTCGAACCAACTGAAGCGGTCGGCCACGTCCGGGTTGAGGTGACGGAAGCTGTCCACCAGGCCCCAGTTTTTCAGGCGGGCCATCCACTCGCGCTCTTCGGGCAGGAAGCTGCACTTGCCAGTTTTCAGCCAGCGCTTGGCGTTGTCGGCGCCGATGCCGATGTCGCAGTCTTCCGGGGAAATATTCACATCGCCCATCACCACCAGCGCCTGATCGTTGCTGAACTGGCTTTCCAACAACTGTTGCAGGTCTTCGTAAAAGCGCTGCTTGGCGGGGAATTTGGTTGGATGGTCGCGGCTTTCACCCTGTGGGAAATAGCCGTTCATGATGGTCACCGGGTTGCCGTTTTCATCGGCGAAGGTGCCCCAGATAAAACGACGCTGGGCGTCTTCTTCGTCACTGGCAAAGCCTTTGTGAAGGCTCAACGCAGGCTGACGCGAAAGCAGCGCCACGCCGTAGTGGCCTTTTTGGCCGTGGTAGTAAACGTGATAGCCCAGTGCTTGTACTTCGGCCAGAGGAAACTGGTCGTCGTGGACCTTGGTTTCCTGCAGGCCGATTACATCGGGTTGATGCTTTTCAATCAGCGCCGCCAGCTGATGGGGGCGGGCGCGCAGCCCGTTGATATTGAAGGAGACGATTTTCATGGTCGGCGGTCCAGTCTGGCAAAAGGGCGATGCTAGCGGACAAGTCGGACGGGGGCCAGCGTGGCGGTAGGACAGATGCGCTGCTAATGTCTGGGAACGACTGGTGCTGCGTAGGTTCGTACCCATAAGAACGCCATCTATTGAGTGGCGCCCAGGGAGATTGATTGTATGACTGACACTGCCATTGGCGAAGTTCGCTTGCTCAACAGCGGCTATTCCCGCGAGGCCCGCTCCCTGCTGTACCAGGCCTATCGGCATGAGCCGACGTTTGCCTACATCTTCGAAGCCGAACGCCCAGGTTATGAGCAGCGGGTACGCGCCACTGTGCGTGAGCTGGTCAAGCAGCATTTCTTTCAGAAGCTTCCGGCGATTGGTTTGTTTGTGAATGATCGGCTGATCGGCATTGCCTTGATCGCACCCCCGCAACGGCGCCTGGGGATCACTGAGAGCTGGGCGTGGCAACTGCGCATGTGGCTGAGCACTGGCGTGCGCGGTACACGGCGGTATCTTGATTATCATCACGCCGTGCTGGCGTGCCTGCCGAGCGAATCGGTGCATGTGCTGCCGCTTTTGGGCATTCACCCGCAGTTCCAGGGCAAACATTACGGTGAACAGTTGCTGGAGGCGGTGCATAACTGGTGCGCCGAAGACCCGCACTCTTCGGGTGTGGTGCTGGACACCGGCAATTCCCGCTACCTGGATTTCTACAAGCGCCAGGGCTATGAGGAAATCGGCGAAGTCGCTGTAGGGCCTATCCTGGAGCATGTCTTTTTCCACCCCAATCCCCAGCTGTTACATGCTGCAACGGCTTAATGCAGAATTTTTCAGAATCGTCTGAGTTCTAAGTTTTCCCCCAGCTCGTGTAGCATCCGCGCCTATGAAGTTTCCAGGAAGATTTACCAGCGGCTTGGTTCTGCTGTTCACAAGCTGCGGCGCATTTGCGCTAAGCGAATTGGACGTGCGGATCAAACCCTCAAACGACGCGTTGAAAGCCAACATTGAAGGCTACATCGGCGGGGTTGGCGATCGTGACGAAGAGGCCTTGCTGCGGTTCAGCCGTGGTGCCGAAGAGCAGGCGCGCAAAGCGGCGCAGGCACTAGGCTTCTATCAGCCAAACATCGACAGCGAGGTGAAAGGCGGCAAGAACCCGCGCCTGATCCTCCGCGTCGACCCCGGTGAACCGGTGCATTTACGCAACGTGACTATTCGGGTCGACGGCGAGGCTGCGAACCTCAAGTCTTTTCGCGTGCCTGCCAGCGACGACCTAATCTCCGGCGCCGTGCTCAACCACGGTCACTACGAAGACGCCAAGCGTCTGATCCAGAATCAAGCCTCGCGCTACGGCTTCTTCAGCGGGCGCTTTACCAGCCAGAAACTCGCGGTGGACCCACAAGCTGGCGTCGCCGATATCGAACTCATTTATGACAGCGGCCCGCGCTACAGCCTGGGCAAGGTCAGCTTTGCCGGCGACACGCCGTTTGATGACGAACTGCTGCAACGCATGGTGCCGTTCAAAAACGGTGACCCTTACGATTCCGAACTGATCGCCGAACTCAACCAGAACCTGCAAGCCAGCGGCTTTTTCGAAGGGGTGCGCGTGGATGCCAGCCCCACCGCCTCGACACAAGACGTGATCCCGGTGGCCGTCAATCTGGACACACGCAAGCCTCGCACCATGGGCCTGGGCCTGGGTTACTCCACCGACGTCGGTCCGCGCGGCAAGGCCAACTGGACCCGTCACTGGGTCAACCCCCAGGGACATAGCTATGGCTGGGAAGCCGAACTCTCGGCTCCGCGTCAGAACGTCGGCCTCTGGTACGACATTCCGCTGGACCCGCCGCTCACCGACAAACTGCGCTTCGCTGGCGGCTACCAGAATGAAGAACTGGCGAACACCGACACCCTGAGTAAATTGCTTACCGTCGGCCCCGAATGGCACAGCAAATTGCCCAGTGGCTGGACACGGGTGATTTCTCTCAAGTACCAGCGCGAAGAATATCGCCTGGGCAACGACTCCGGCCTGAGCAACCTGCTGATGCCTGGTATCAGTTATTCCTACCTGCGCAGCGATAACCGCATCGACCCCCACAACGGCTACCGCCTGCAATTCGACACGAAGGTGGCGAAGGAAGGCCTGGGCTCCGACACCAACTTGCTGTACGGCACGGCCATGGTCAAAGGCCTGACTACCCTGTGGGACAATCATCGTTTCCTGGCGCGGGCGCAGTTCGGCGGCAGTGCCACCAATGGCTACAAGTCGGTGCCTCCGTCGTTGCGCTTCTTTGCCGGTGGCGATCAGAGCGTGCGCGGTTATGAGTACCAGACGCTGTCGCCCGAGAACGACCAAGGTGATCGCATCGGTGGCCGCTACATGGTGGCCTTGAGCGCCGAGTATCAATATTCCATCGCCGAAAAATGGCGGATCGCGACCTTCATCGACCAGGGCAACTCGTTCAACACCCTGGAACTGCCCAGCCTGAAAACCGGCGTGGGTGTCGGTATCCGCTGGGTATCGCCGGTGGGGCCAATCCGCCTCGACCTGGCCCATGCCCTGGAAGACCCGGGCGGCGTTCGTTTGCACTTTTCCATGGGGCCTGAGCTGTGATGCGTGGTTTGAAAATAGCGGGGCTGGCCGTGGTGGCCATCCTCGCCGTGCTGTTGCTGGCACTGTGGACGGTACTGGGCAGCCAGGCGGGCAGCCGCTGGGCATTGGGCCAAGTGCCGGGTTTGAGTGTGGAGAATTTCCAAGGCCGTTTGGGCGGCCAGTGGAGCGCCGATCATCTGCTGTGGCAGCAAGACACCAGTCGCGTGGAACTCAAGGCGCCCGCGTTCGAGTGGTCGCCAGCCTGCCTGTTGCGCATGACCTTGTGCATTGACCGGTTGGATGTGGATCAGGTCATTCTGCAATTTCCACCCAGCACCGAAGAAAGCAGTGGCCCCCTTGTACTGCCAGATCTGAAATTGCCGGTTGCTCTCCAGTTAGGCGACGTTCGCGTCGGTAGCCTGGTGTTCAACGGCAGCGAAGAGCTTAAAGGCCTGCAACTGGCGGCGCATTGGACCGCCGCCGGGATGCAGATCGACTCAGTGCATCTGCAGCGCGACGATCTGGTGCTGGACCTGTCTGGCCTGTTGCAACCCACTGGCGACTGGCCGTTGACCGCCAGCGGAAACTTGAGCCTGCCCTACGCGCCCGGCGGCGCGCCCTGGAAAGTTGCCCTTAAGGTCGACGGCGACCTGCTCAAGACCCTCAAACTCGACGCCGACAGCAGCGGCTACCTGCCGGCCAAACTGCAGGGCGAGCTGCAACCCCTGGCTGAAAATCTTCCGGCCCAGTTGCACATCACCGCTGACGGCTTCAAGCCCAGCGCCGATCTGCCCGACACCCTGCAACTCAATCAACTGGACCTCACCGCCAAGGGTGATCTGAAAAACGGCTACCAACTGCTCGGCAAGGCCGTGCTACCGGCAGAGAAAGGTCCGGTGGACCTGCTGCTGCAAGGCAAAGTCGACGCCAACGGCGCGCAAATTGCGGGCCTGGACCTGAATGCCGGTGACAAGCAAAGCCTCAAGCTGAGTGCCAACCTGGATTGGCAACAAGGCTTCACAGCCGATGCCAGGATCGACTGGCTCGACTTCCCCTGGCATCGCCTCTATCCGGTGATCGACGAACCCCAAGTGACGGTGCGTACGTTCAACGGCGAGATTTCCTATAAAGACGGCAACTACCTGGGCAACCTCAAGGCCGACCTCGACGGCCCGGCCGGCAAGTTCAATGTGGTCACGCCGTTCAGTGGCGACCTCAAGCAAGTCTTCCTGCCCGAGCTGAAACTCACCGCCGGTCAAGGTAAGGCCGAAGGCCACCTGAACCTGCAGTTCGCCGATGGCATCGCCTGGGATACCGCGCTGGACCTGTCGGCGCTCAATCCGGCGTACTGGGTCGCTGAACTGCCGGGTACGTTGGCCGGTCCGCTGCGCAGCAAGGGCGAGTTCAAGAACGAGCAACTCAAGCTGAATGCCGACCTCGACCTCAAGGGCCGCCTGCGGGGCCAAACCGCCGTGCTGGCGGCCAAGGCCGAAGGTGCAGGGGAGCAATGGACCCTGGCCAACTTGGATATTCGCCTGGGTGACAACCGCATCAACGGCAGCGGCAGCCTGCAACAACGCCTGGCCGGGCAGATCGACATCAAGCTGGCGCGCCTCGCCCAGCTCTGGCCGCAGTTACGCGGGCAGATCAATGGCCGCCTCGACGTAGCCGGCAGCCTGAACGCGCCTCAGGGCAAACTCGACATCAAGGGCCAGCAACTGGCGTTTGCCGACAACCGCCTGCAAAGCCTCAGCCTCGGCGCTACCCTCGACAGCGCCCAGCGCGCCAAGATCGACCTCAAAGGCAGCGGTATTCAAAGCGGCGACACCCAGATCGGCACCCTGACCGCCAGCGCTCAAGGCGACATCAAGAACCAGAAGGTCCAGCTCGACTTGGCCGGTCCGCTGGTCAAGCTGGCCCTGGCCCTGGACGGCAACCTCGACAAAGGCAATTGGCGCGGGCGCCTGGCCAGCGGGGATGTCCAGGCCGGCGGGCAGGATTGGAAGCTGCAAGCCCCGGCCAAAATCGACTACATGGCCGACGGCAAGCTGACCTTCGCGGCGCACTGCTGGGTTTCCGGCGGCGCCAGCCTGTGCGGCGAAGACCAGCGCCTGATGCCTGAGCCCAAGTTGCGTTACCACCTCAAGCAATTCCCAATCGACAGCCTCGCGGCCTTTTTGCCCAAGGATTTTGCCTGGCGCGGCAGGCTCAATGCCGATGTCCAGCTCGACCTGCCCGACAGCGGCCCCAAGGGCTTGATTTCGGTGGATGCCAGCGGCGGCACTTTGCGCGTCAAGGACAAGGACCAGTGGCTGGATTTTCCTTACGACACCCTCAAGCTTGAAACCACCCTCAACCCCAAGCGCATCGACACACAGTTGAACTTCCGGGGTGGCAAGCTCGGTGAATTGCTGTTGCAGGCGCAGATTAATCCGCTGCCGAAGAACAAGCCGATCACTGGCAATTTCAGCCTCACCGGGCTGGACCTGGCGGTAGCGCGTCCGTTTGTGCCGATGGTGGAAACCCTCAACGGTAAGCTCAACGGCAACGGCCGGATTTCCGGTGGCCTGCTCGCGCCGCAGATCAACGGCAATGTGAACCTGATCGGCGGTGAAGTCTCTGGTCCGGAGTTGCCCGTCAGCCTCGAAGGCCTGAACGTGCAGGCTCTCATCGCCGGCGAAAGCGTGCAGCTCAATGGTGGTTGGCGCAGTGGCAAAGCCGGGCAGGGCAGCCTCAAGGGCCAGATCGACTGGGGTCAGGCCCTGGCCGTGGACCTCAGTCTGCAAGGCTCGCAATTGCCGGTCACAGTCGAACCCTACGCCACGCTGGAAGTGGCGCCGGACCTGAAGATCACCTTGAAGGACGACAAACTGGCGATTGCCGGGAAAGTGAAGATCCCGCGTGGCGACATCACCGTGCGCGAATTGCCGCCGTCGACGGTCAAGGTCTCGGACGACACTATCATCGTCGGCAGTCAGACCGAGGAGGGCAAGCCAGCGATGGCCATGGCCATGGATATCGACGTGGCAGTGGGCGAAGACCAGCTCAACTTCTCAGGCTTCGGCCTCACCGCCAAGGTGCAGGGCCATGTGCATATCGGCGACAACATGGACACTCGTGGTGAGCTTTGGCTCAACGATGGCCGCTACCGCGCTTACGGTCAGCGGCTCAATGTGCGGCGGGCGCGCTTGCTGTTTGCCGGCCCTCTGGACCAGCCGTTCCTGGACATCGAGGCAGTGCGTGTCACCACAGAGCCGTCCCGGACCGTGACCGCCGGTATTCGCCTGAGCGGCAGCGCCGAGCAACCGACCACGCAGATTTTCTCCGAGCCGGCGATGGCCCAAGAGGATGCGTTGTCGTACTTGGTACTGGGGCGTTCACGCACCACCACTGGCGAAGACAACAACATGCTCGCCGAAGCGGCGCTGGGCCTGGGCTTGATGGGCAGCGCCGGGGTGACCTCGGACATCGCCACCAAGTTGGGCATTCAGGACTTCGACCTCGACACCCAGGGCAGTGGCAATAACACCGCCGTGGTAGCCAGCGGCAAGATCACCGAGAAGCTCAGCCTGCGCTATGGCGTGGGCGTGTTCGAACCGGCCAGCACCATTGCCTTGCGCTACCTGCTGAGCAAGAAGGTATACCTGGAGGTGGCGAGTGGTGTGGCCAGTTCCCTCGACATTTTCTACAAGCGCGATTTCTAAGTCTTAGTCGGTCAAAAAATGTGTGAGGGGGCTTGCCCCCGATTGCGGTGTGACAGTCAGCAGATGTAGTGACTGACACACCGTGATCGGGGATAAGCCCCCTCACGCATTTGCTCCCGCCTGTCGTCGAATTAGCAAGCAAGCTAATTATTCCATTTGACATTCGCTGCCTAAGCAGTAACATCTCGTCATACATTCGCTGCCTAGGCAGCAATAAGGTGACTTTCGATGCCCCATTTCACCCCCGAAAACTTCCACAACTGCCATCTCGGCCTGTTGCTGGGCCGCGCTGCGATCCTCAAGGACCGCATCATCGACACCCATATGGAACCCCACGGCATCACGGCCGCGCAGTTCAAGGTGTTGATCATCATGGCCCAGTTCGGCGTCGACACCCCGGCGGAGCTGTGCCGCAACCTGTCCCTGGACAGCGGTTCGATGACCCGCATGCTCGATCGCCTGGAGCAAAAAAACCTGCTCAGCCGCAAGCGTTCCGAGCTGGACCGACGCCAGGTGCAGTTGGTGTTGACTGCCGACGGCCAGCGCCTGGCGGACATGCTGCCGCACATCGGCGCCCAGGCGCTGAACCAACTGGTGGGCGTATTGGAGCCCGGCGAGTTGGAAACCCTGGAACAGATCCTCAAGAAAATTCTGATAGCTGCGGGTGATCCCATCACCCTTCAGCGGGTAGGTAAATGATGAATCCACGTGCCCTATGCCTAGTGCTGGTCGCCATGAGCATGGCCGGTTGCGCCAATTTCAGCGGCCTCGACACCCAAGGCCAGCGCCTCGACGCCAACACTCTGCAAGCCGGTAAATCCCTGAGCGGCGTGACCCTGTCGAGTGCGGCCTGGCCCAGCGCCGATTGGTGGAAAGGCCTCGGCGACCCACAGCTCGACGGCCTGATCCATGAAGCCCTGCAAAACAGCCCCGACATGCAAGTGGCGAGCGCCCGTGCCCACCAGGCCGAAGCGGCCGCCTACGCCGCCGACGCGTCGCGCATGCCGACCCTGGATGCCAGCGCCGGTGTGACCCGTTCGCGCCTGGCCAAGGATCAGGACCCGCTGGGGCAGGGCGATGCGTACTCCACCGTGCGGAAAGTCGGTGCCAGCTTCAACTACACCTTCGACCTCTGGGGTGGCCAGCGCGCCGCCTGGGAAGCTGCATTGGGCCAGGCCCGTGCCGCTGAAGTCGATCAACAGGCCGCGCGCCTGACCCTCGCTGCTGATGTGGCCAAGGCCTACAGCGACCTGGGCCAGGCCCATATCGTGCGTGACCTGGCCACTGACGACCTCAAGCGCACCCGGCAAATGCTCGATCTCAGCAAGCGCCGCCTGGATTCGGGTATCGACAGCCACTACCAGTACCAGCAGACCGAAAGCCTGGAAGCCAGCTCCCAATCGCAATTGATCGACGCGGAAAAACAACTGCAGAGTGCCAAGATCGCCCTCGCGGTGCTGCTCGGTAAAGGCCCGGATCGCGGCAATGAGCTGGCGCGTCCCAGTGTGTTGAAACCCGCTGCCGTTGCCGTTCCGTCGGTGTTGCCTGCCGAACTGTTGGGCCGTCGCCCGGACCTGATCGCCGCACGGTGGCGTGTGGAGGCGGCGAGCAAGGACATCGCGGCCAGCAAGACGCGCTTCTACCCCAACCTCAACCTGAGCGCGAGCGCCGGGGCCGAGTCGTTGCTGGGGGATGCGATGTTCGGGTCGGCCAGCCGCTTCTTCAATATCGCGCCAACGATCTCGCTGCCGATCTTTGACGGCGGCCGCCTGCGCGCCGGCCTCGATGCCCGCGACGCCGACTACGACCTCGCCGTGGCCCAATACAACAAAACCCTGGTGCAAGCCTTGGGTGATATTGGCAACACCCTTTCGCAACTGCGCGAAACCGGCCGGCAGATCCAGGCCCAGCAACACGCTACCGATATCGCCCAGCAGTCCTACGACACGGTGCTTCAGCGGTACGGCTCCGGGATCGGTAACTACCTGGACGTGCTCAGCATCGAACAGCAATTGCTGCAGGCCCAGCGTCAGCTGGCGACCCTGAATGCCGGGCAGATCGCTCTATCGATTCAATTGATGCAGGCCCTGGGCGGCGGGTTCAACGCCGACAACGTGGCGTCGACCACCCCAGCCACTCGCACGGAATAATTTGAGGTATTTGTCATGGCCACTGCCGAAAACACTAACGCTACAGAACAACCCAAAGACAACAACCCGCGCAAACGCAAAGTCATGCTGATCGGCCTTGCGCTGATCGTCATCCTCAGCGTCCTCGGCGTATGGGCCTGGCACGAATTCTACGGGCGCTTCAACGAGAGCACCGACGACGCTTATGTGAACGGCAACGTGGTGGAAATCACCCCGCTGGTCACCGGCACCGTGGTGAGCATCGGCGCGGACGATGGCGACTTGGTCCACGAGGGCCAGGTGCTGGTCAACTTCGACCCGAATGACGCCGCCGTCGGCCTGCAAAGTGCCCAGGCCAACCTGGCGCGTACCGTGCGTCAGGTGCGTGGCTTGTACAGCAACGTTGATGGCATGAAAGCCCAGGTCAACGCGCAGAAAGCCGATGTGCAGACCGCTCAGGACAACTACAACCGTCGTAAGACCCTGGCCCAGGGCGGGGCGATTTCCCTTGAGGAACTGTCCCATGCCCGTGACAGTCTGACGGCCGCCAAGAACGCCCTGACCAACCTTGAGCAGCAGCTCAAAACCAGCAACGCCCTGGTGGATGACACGGTGATCTCGTCCCATCCGGACGTGCAAGCCGCTGCCGCGCAATTGCGTCAGGCCTACCTGACCAATGCGCGCAGCACCCTGATCGCGCCGGTCACCGGCTATGTCGCCAAGCGCTCCGTGCAACTGGGCCAGCGCGTGCAGCCGGGTACCGCATTGATGGCCGTGATCCCGCTGAACCAGCTGTGGATCGACGCCAACTTCAAGGAAACCCAACTGCGCGACATGCGCATTGGCCAGCCGGTGGACATCGAGTCGGATATCTACGGCAGCGATGTGAAATACAGCGGCACCGTCGACAGCCTCGGCGCCGGCACCGGCAGCGCGTTCGCCCTGTTGCCGGCGCAGAACGCCACCGGTAACTGGATCAAGATCGTGCAGCGAGTACCGGTGCGCATCCATATCAATGCCGAAGAGTTGGCCAAGCACCCACTGCGCGTTGGCTTGAGCACCGTGGTGAATGTGGACCTGCACGACCAGAGCGGTCCCGTGCTGGCGCAACAGCCGCCACAAAAGGCCTCTTTCACCACCAACGTGTATGACCGCCAATTGGCCGAAGCCGATGCCATGATCACCCAGTTGATCCATGACAACAGCGTCGCCGCTCCCAAGGCTGTGCAACGCTGATGAGCAATAACGCCTCGTTCACGCCACCCAGCCTGTTGATGGCCACCATTGGCCTGTCGCTGGCGACTTTTATGCAGGTGCTCGACACCACCATCGCCAACGTGGCGTTGCCGACCATTTCCGGCAACCTGGGCGTGAGTTCGGAGCAGGGCACCTGGGTGATCACCTCGTTTGCGGTGAGCAACGCCATCGCCTTGCCGCTCACCGGTTGGTTGAGCCGACGCTTTGGCGAGGTGAAGCTGTTTCTGTGGGCGACCATTCTGTTTGTGCTGGCGTCGTTCCTGTGCGGTATTTCAACTTCGATGCCCGAGCTGATCGGCTTTCGGGTGCTGCAAGGTTTGGTGGCGGGGCCGTTGTACCCGATGACCCAAACCTTGTTGATTGCGGTCTACCCGCCGGCGAAGCGCGGCATGGCACTCGCGTTACTTGCGATGGTCACGGTGGTCGCGCCGATTGCCGGGCCGATCCTCGGCGGCTGGATCACCGACAGCTACAGCTGGCCGTGGATCTTCTTTATCAACGTTCCCATCGGCATCTTTGCGGTGATGGTGGTGCGTGCGCAGCTGAAGAAGCGACCTGTGGTCACCAGTTATCAGCCGATGGATTACGTCGGGTTGTTAAGCCTGATCGTGGGGGTCGGCGCCTTGCAGATCATCCTCGACAAGGGCAATGACCTGGATTGGTTCGAATCCAACTTCATCATCATCGGCGCGGCGATTTCGGCGATTGCCCTGGCGGTGTTCGTCATCTGGGAACTGACCGATAAGCACCCAGTGGTCAACCTGCGGCTGTTTGCTTACCGCAACTTCCGCATCGGCACTATCGTGTTGATCCTCGGTTACGCGGGTTTCTTTGGCATCAACCTGATCCTGCCACAATGGCTGCAAACCCAGATGGGCTACACCGCCACCTGGGCCGGCCTGGCGGTGGCACCGATCGGGATTCTGCCGGTGCTGATGTCGCCGTTCGTGGGCAAGTACGCGCACAAGTTCGACCTGCGTCTGCTGGCGGGCCTGGCGTTCCTGGCGATTGGCTTGAGCTGCTTCATGCGCGCAGGCTTTACCAATGAAGTGGACTTCACCCACATCGCCCTTGTGCAGTTGTTCATGGGGATTGGTGTTGCACTGTTCTTTATGCCGACCCTGAGCATCTTGATGTCCGACCTGCCACCGCACCAGATTGCCGACGGTGCGGGCCTGGCAACCTTCCTGCGTACGTTAGGCGGCAGCTTTGCGGCGTCGCTGACCACCTGGATCTGGATTCGCCGGGCGGACCAGCACCATGCGTACATGAGCGAGAACATGACCACCTATGACGCGGCCACGCGCAATGCGCTGGATGCGTTGGGTGGGGCAGGGCACAAGGCCTATGCGCAGTTGGACCAGATCCTCACCAGCCAGGCGTACATGATGTCCACCGTGGATTACTTCACGTTGTTGGGGTGGATGTTCATGGGATTGATGCTGCTGGTGTGGCTGGCGAAGCCGCCGTTTGGCGCCAAGGCGGGGCCGGAAGCAAGCGGCCACTGATCCACACGGACTGGAATGCAATCAAATGTGAGAGGGGGCTTGCCCCCGATAGCGGTGGGTCAGCCAAAAAATGCTGACTGATCCACAGCCATCGGGGGCAAGCCCCCTTCCACATTTTTATCTCTGTTCACATTGGATCAGTGGTGTTTGAGGTCTCAGGCGCCAGGCAATGCCAGCTGCGGGTTCACAAAATCAAACGCCGCCAACTGAAACCCTTGCTCATCCACCTGCAACGCCCAACCCTGCTTGTCCCAATCCCCCAGCACAATGCGCTTGGCCGCCTGCTCGCCAATCTGCAGTTTGTGGATCGCCGGGCGGTGGGTATGGCCGTGGACCAGGGTGCGCACGCCGAACTGCTGCATCACCCGCGGCACTTCCTCGGGGGTTACATCGACAATGTCGTTGGCCTTCATGCGCGTCTGCGCCCGGCTCTCACTGCGCAGCTTGCGCGCCAGCTTGTGGCGGGTGCGCAAGGGCAAGTGACGCAGGATAAACAGCACAATCGGGTTACGCAGGATGCGCCGCAGCTTCATATAACCCACGTCGCGGGTGCAGAGGCTGTCGCCGTGCATCAACAGCACGGGTTCGCCATACAACTGCACGACACTCGGGTCCTTGAGCAAGGTCGCGCCTGCTGCTTTGCAGAACGCCTTGCCGATCAGGAAATCGCGGTTGCCATGCATGATAAAAATCGGGGTACCGCTGTCGCTCAGCTCGCGCAGGGCTGCGCAAATCGAACGTTGAAAGGGGGTCATCCCATCGTCGCCAATCCAGGCTTCGAAGAAGTCCCCCAGAATGTACAACGCCTGGGCGCCACGGGCGCGGCCGTGGAGCAGATCCAGAAACGCCCGGGTGATGTCCGGGCGCTCCTCTTCCAGATGCAAATCTGAAATCAGCAATATCACCCAACGATCTCGGCTTTCTCGACGATTACGTCTTCTGCTGGAACGTCCTGGTGACCGGCTTTGGACGTGGTGGACACGCCTTTGATCTTGTCGACAACGTCCTGGCCTTCGGTGACTTTACCGAACACGGCGTAGCCCCAACCCTGCACGTTCTTGCCGCTGTGGTTCAGGAAGGCGTTATCGGCCACGTTGATGAAGAACTGCGCGGAGGCCGAATGCGGCTCCATGGTACGGGCCATGGCAACGGTGTACTTGTCGTTGGAAAGGCCGTTGTCCGCTTCGTTCTGGATGCTTGGACGCTTGTCTTTCTTCTCTTTCATACCTGGCTCGAAACCGCCGCCCTGGATCATGAAGTTACCGATGACGCGGTGGAAAACGGTGTTTTCGTAGTGGCCAGCGTTCACGTACTCGATGAAGTTGGCGACGGTGATCGGCGCTTTCTCGGCGTTCAGCTCGATGACGATCTCGCCGTGGTTGGTGGTCAGTTTGACTTGAGTCATGTTCACTACTCTTTCAGGAAATTCGTGGGTTTGAGCGCCTTGGCGCCTTACCGGTTTGGCCAAACTGCGGCCAAGGCGCGCAGTTTAGCGTGCCTTGCAGGAATTTCGAGGTGGTTTTTTACCGCGCCCGTCATAAAAGCAGCAATAAATGCAGCAGTTTTTGACCGCGCTCTGTCAGCAGCTTGACAGCATCAGCTATGATACGGCCTTTGTTTTATCTGGCCCCAACCGGCCACGAACCTGTCTGTTCAAGGATCCTATGAGCAAGCCCACTGTCGACACTACCTCGAATTCCAAGGCCGGACCTGCCGTCCCGGTCAATTTCCTGCGCCCGATTATCCAGGCGGACCTGGATTCGGGCAAGCACACGCAGATCGTCACCCGCTTCCCGCCAGAGCCCAACGGCTACCTGCACATTGGTCACGCTAAGTCGATCTGTGTGAACTTCGGCCTGGCCCAGGAGTTCGGTGGCGTCACGCACCTGCGTTTCGACGACACCAACCCGGCCAAGGAAGACCAGGAATACATCGACGCCATTGAAAGCGACATCAAGTGGCTGGGCTTCGAATGGTCCGGTGAAGTGCGCTATGCCTCCAAATACTTCGACCAGTTGTTCGACTGGGCCGTCGAGCTGATCAAGGCCGGCAAGGCCTACGTCGACGACCTGACCCCGGAGCAGGCCAAGGAATACCGTGGCACGCTGACCGAACCGGGCAAGAACAGCCCGTTCCGCGACCGTTCCGTGGAAGAGAACCTCGACTGGTTCGCCCGCATGCGCGCCGGTGAGTTCCCGGACGGCGCCCGCGTACTGCGCGCCAAGATCGACATGGCTTCGCCGAACATGAACCTGCGCGACCCGATCATGTACCGCATCCGCCATGCCCACCACCACCAGACCGGTGACAAGTGGTGCATCTACCCGAACTACGACTTCACCCACGGTCAGTCGGACGCCATCGAAGGCATCACCCACTCCATCTGCACCCTGGAGTTCGAAAGCCATCGTCCGCTGTACGAGTGGTTCCTGGACAGCCTGCCGGTTCCGGCGCACCCGCGTCAGTACGAATTCAGCCGCCTGAACCTGAACTACACCATCACCAGCAAGCGCAAACTCAAGCAACTGGTCGATGAGAAGCACGTGTTTGGTTGGGATGACCCGCGCATGTCGACCCTGTCGGGCTTCCGCCGTCGCGGCTACACCCCGGCGTCGATCCGCAATTTCTGCGACATGGTCGGCACCAACCGTTCCGATGGCGTGGTTGACTTCGGCATGCTCGAATTCAGCATCCGTCAGGACCTCGACGCGAATGCTCCGCGCGCCATGTGCGTCTTGCGTCCGTTGAAAGTCGTGATCACCAACTATCCGGAAGACAAGGTCGATCACCTCGAACTGCCGCGTCATCCGCAGAACGAAGCACTCGGCGTGCGCAAGCTGCCATTCGCCCGTGAAATCTACATCGACCGCGATGACTTCATGGAAGAGCCGCCAAAAGGCTACAAGCGCCTGGAGCCGAACGGCGAAGTGCGCCTGCGCGGCAGCTACGTGATCCGCGCCGACGAAGCAATCAAGGACGCCGATGGCAACATCGTTGAGCTGCGTTGCTCCTACGACCCGGAAACCCTCGGCAAGAACCCTGAAGGCCGCAAGGTCAAAGGCGTGATCCACTGGGTGCCGGCTGCGGCCAGCATCGAGTGCGAAGTGCGTCTGTACGATCGCCTGTTCCGCTCGCCGAACCCTGAGAAGGCCGAAGACAGCGCCAGTTTCCTCGACAACATCAACCCTGATTCTCTGCAAGTACTCACTGGTTGTCGTGCTGAGCCATCGCTTGGCGACGCACAGCCGGAAGACCGTTTCCAGTTCGAGCGCGAAGGTTACTTCTGCGCGGATATCAAGGACTCGAAACCAGGCGCTCCGGTATTCAACCGTACCGTGACCTTGCGTGATTCGTGGGGCCAGTGATTCTGTTTTAAGGAACTGTCGTGCTAACGATCTACAACACACTCAGCAAGACCAAAGAAGTCTTCAAGCCGCTGGATGGCAACAAGGTGCGCATGTACGTGTGCGGCATGACCGTGTACGACTACTGCCACATCGGCCACGGCCGCAGCATGGTTGCCTTCGACCTGGTGACCCGCTGGTTGCGTTTCAGCGGCTATGACTTGACCTATGTTCGCAACATCACCGACATCGACGACAAGATCATCAACCGCGCCAATGAAAACGGTGAGTCGTTCGACGCGCTGACCGAGCGCATGATCGCCGCGATGCATGAGGACGAGGCTCGCCTCAACATCCTCAAGCCGGACATGGAGCCGCGCGCCACGGACCACATCCCTGGCATGCACGCCATGATCCAGACCCTGATCGACAAGGGTTATGCCTACGCCCCCGGCAATGGCGACGTGTACTACCGCGTCGCCAAGTTCATGGGCTACGGCAAGCTGTCGCGCAAGAAGATCGAAGACCTGCGCATCGGTGCGCGTATCGAAGTCGACGAAGCCAAGCAGGATCCGCTGGACTTCGTGCTGTGGAAAGGCACCAAGCCCGGCGAGCCGAGCTGGGAATCCCCATGGGGCGCCGGGCGTCCGGGCTGGCACATCGAATGCTCGGTGATGTCCACCTGCTGCCTGGGCGAGACCTTCGACATTCATGGCGGCGGCAGCGACCTTGAGTTCCCGCACCACGAAAACGAAATCGCCCAGAGCGAAGCCGCCACCGGCAAGACCTACGCTAACGCCTGGATGCACTGCGGCATGATCCGCATCAATGGCGAGAAGATGTCCAAGTCCTTGAACAACTTCTTCACCATTCGCGACGTGCTGGAAAAGTACCACCCGGAAGTAGTGCGTTACCTGTTGGTGTCCAGCCACTACCGCAGCGCCATCAACTACTCGGAAGACAACCTCAAGGACGCCAAGGGCGCTCTGGAGCGGTTCTACCACGCGTTGAAAGGCTTGCCCGCCGTTGCACCGGCTGGCGGCGAAGCGTTCGTGGCACGGTTCACCGAAGTCATGAACGACGACTTCGGCACACCCGAAGCCTGCGCGGTGCTGTTCGAAATGGTGCGTGAAATCAACCGCCTGCGCGAGAGCGATCTCGACGCAGCGGCTGGCCTGGCTGCTCGCTTGAAAGAGCTGGCCAGCGTGCTGGGCGTATTGCAGATGGAAGCCGATGACTTCCTGCAAGCCGGCGCCGAAGGGCGTGTGGATGCGGCTGAGGTTGATGCGCTGATCCAGGCGCGTCTGGCGGCTCGCGCAGGCAAGGACTGGGCGGAATCCGACCGTATCCGGGACCAACTGACCGCGATGGGCGTGGTGTTGGAAGACGGGAAGGGCGGGACGACGTGGCGGTTGGCTGATCAGGCCTGATTGGCAAACGCTGGATGAAAAACGCCCCGACTGGTTCGGGGCGTTTTTTTTTTGCACCGTTTTAGTGAGCGGCTCACCCGATAGCGCTGTCTCAGCCAACATACCTGCCAACAGTGCCGCCGCCTTCGAAGCCTCGCTAAAGCTCGACATCTCCCACATTGGGAGAGTGCCTGCGTCCTCGAAGCCGAGAAACCGGGCTTCCTGCGACTAGTGCGATGGGTGGGCTCACGGTCTGTTCCTTCAGAGGACCGTAGCTGGAAAAAGGACGGATCTAGCCGCCGGAAACCTGCGAAAGTGGTGTTATATACGCAGGTGCCGTAGTGACGTCATACGCATTCTTTGTCGCGTCGTTATGAATCGTCTCGTGGTATCTGCCGTCCTTGAAATGCAGGGCGACGCCATCATCGACCGCGTAGGCGGGTTGTGCGCCTTTGAGCCGGACGAGCTCAACAAACGAAGTCTCTCTTCCCGCCTCTGAACTGAAATGCGGACACGGCGCTCCTGGCAGAAAACCCAGGCCGGCAATCAGGGCGAACGCTCCCCCTGAATCGGAGTGCCCGTATTCAAACCAGCAAATCGCCCCAGCGCTGACACCACACAGGACCTTGCCGTTTTCCCATGCCTTTGTCAGAAGGCCCACTACGCCGAATTCACGCCAGATAGCCAGCATGGCGCGGGTATTCCCGCCTGCCACGTAGATGATGTCGGCTTGCTCAAACAACGAAGACATATGATCCGGGCTGGGAAAGGGTGGAATGAAAAATGTCAGCGTGCGTACGCTGCAACCAGCGCTCTCATATTTGGCCGTGAAGTCAAAAATCTTGACTCGGTCATCCCCACTGGCTGTGGAGATATAGAGCACGGTAGGGCGTGTTTTGCCTGATGAAGCGACGATATGTTCGTCAATGTGCGTCATGCGCTGCATGTCTTCGGCGGACTCGCCGCCAATGACAATAATATGTTTAGTCATCCTGACCTCCAGTCCGTGTTACGCGGCGCGAGTGCCGGCTGTCAGTTGATATCGACTCTGAACAAAACCATTGTCCGACACCTGGGTTCCGACATGGCGAAGCCCATGCTCACTGCCAACCTGGCTAAACAATGGAATGCCTTGCCCCAGCAAAACCGGGATACGCGTAATGATCAGCTCATCAACCAGGCCCGCTTCAAGAAACGCCTGGACCGTTTGGCCACCGTCGATATAAAGATGCTTCATACCGCGTTCTGCTAACGCTACCACGAGTGAGGTCACGTCTCCCGCCATGACCTCGACCTTGCCCTCCAAATGCTCAGGTAGCTCCAGTCGTTGGCGGGAAAGCGCAATGACCGGCGTACCCTCATAGGGCCATTCGGGGAAGGACAAGACTTTCTCCAGGGTTTTGCGGCCCATAACGAGCGCATCGACCGTTGCGATGAAGCTTTCATACGTCACGCCGTTCAACTCGGCGGTTTCGTATTCCGGTTTGTGCAACCACTCGATATCACCGTCGGGGCGAGCAATAAAACCGTCGACGCTGGCTGCGATAAAAACCGAACATTTGATATCCATGGCGAAAACTCCTTTTTGCGTGTGGACGTAACGGCAGCCTGCGGGTGATGTTGGGCTGGGCGCCAATGTTACTTTAATCATCAGGTGCAACAACCGAGCGCCAATAGAAATAGCCCTTGCGCCCCTTTTTGTAGTGCTAGGACGTATAGGAAGTTGGTCGATCCAGGACGTTGGACGATGTGCTCCATGGCCTGCGACCCCCTGAATCCGGATCCTAACTTTTTGGTTAGCCCATTACCTTTTCGTGCGTTCTTGTGGCCTCTTCGTCCCGTTCCTATCCTGTGGTCTCCGTTTATCCAGGAGTAGGTTTCCCATGAGTTTTGATCTTCAACTGAAAGGCCTTCGCGCCTTGGTCACCGGCGGCACCAAAGGTATCGGCGCCGCAGTGGTTGCCGTGTTGCAGGAACAAGGCGCCCAGGTGATTTCGGTCGCGCGTTCGGCGGTGGAATCGACACCCGAAGGCGTGCATTTCATCGCCGCCGACCTCGGCACTGCCGCCGGTTGCGCGTGCGCCACCGACGCGGTGAAAAGCCAGTTCGGTAGCGTCGACATCATCGTTAATGTACTCGGCGGCTCCAGCGCGCCAGGCGGCGGTTTCGCGGTGCTCGATGATGAGCAGTGGGCGAGTGCGTTGGGCCAGAACCTGATGGCGGCGGTGCGAGTGGATCGGGCGCTGTTGCCAGGAATGATCGAGCGTGGGGCCGGCGTGATTATTCATGTCACGTCGATCCAGCGTAAGTTGCCTTTGCCGGAGTCCACCACGGCGTATGCCGCTGCGAAGGCGGCTTTGGCGACCTACAGCAAGAGTCTGTCAAAGGAAGTCACGCCCAAGGGCATTCGGGTGGTGCGTGTTTCGCCGGGTTGGGTGGAGACGGATGCGGCGGTGGCGCTGGCAGAGCGTCTGGCGCAAGAGGCGGGCACAGATTACGAAGGTGGCAAGCAGATCATCATGCAAGCACTGGGTGGTATTCCGCTCGGGCGTCCTGCCAAGCCTGAAGAAGTCGCTGACTTGATTGCCTTCCTGGTATCGCCGCGTGCAGCGTCTATCAGCGGTACTGAGTATGTGATCGACGGCGGCACCGTTCCCACGGTTTAGGCCTCGGGTTTGGCCGCTTGCCACTTGAGCAGGCCATCCAGCACCGGGCACAGGCTCTGACCCCATTCGGTCATTCTGTATTCCACTTTGGGCGGCACCACCGGGTAGACCGTGCGCTGCACCAGGCCATCCGCTTCGAGTTGGCGCAATTGCTGAGCGAGCATCTTCTGCGAGATATCCGGGATCAGTCGCTCAAGGTCTGAATAGCGCTGCACCTGACCGCCGAACAGGTGGAACAGGATGATCAGCTTCCAGCGCCCGCCGAGCCAGTGGAGGGTGCTTTCGACATCGGCCGCGGCGGTGGCGGGGGTGTAGGTTTTGCTCATCGCGTACGTCCTGGAACAGTTCGGAAAATTGCTATTTGTTCTGATACCCGCGCCATCATGGCCTTAGAAGGGCGCCACGACCAAGCCGATGTTCAAGCTGGCGGTTATTTGAATGAGCACAGATCCAAATGTGGAAGGGGCAAGCCCCCTCCCACATTTTTACCGTGTTCGCCTCAGAGCTCAGCGGCGCCTGCTGACTTCAGCGGGCACGTCATCACCGGCCATGCGCTTACGAAACAGGGCCGTACGGGCCAGCAGCACACCAGGCCCCCAACGTCGAGGCGAGGGCAGGCGGCTGCATGTGCTGGAAGACGTCCTTCATGCGCAACAACCCGGTCGCACCGATCAGCGCAAACACGCTGCCGTGGAGTGGCTAGCAGGTGTTCACTATGTCCCGAGTGGTGTACCGGACGATGGTTAATTACAGTTGCCGGGTTTGACTCGCGGCAATGTGCCTGAGTCACCTTTCTTGACAAACATCAATTTATGATCCTGACTCAAATCAGAGAACGTTAGCGTAGTGTGCGGCGAAACAGTTTTATCTCTTAAAGAATTTTGATCTCCTCACCGGTACGAAGGATATTGGAATGAATAAGATATTAACTGTATTGGCGCTACTGGTGTGGATGCCGATCTCCCAAGCTCAAAGTGTGTGGATGCAACTGCAAAGTCAGCACGATTCGCTAGATGTTGCTGAAGTTTCCCTCGGTAATTACAAGGTGCCTCCGGCGATTTTGGCGGAACATGCCGATGTTGAGCGGGGATGGAAAGTTATTACTGTGGACGCCAACGGCAATACGCTTTATAGCAGCACCATTAATGACAGTCGTTATCGTCGCGGCGAAGTTTTTAATGAGATAACAGGTGCAATATCAAGTGTCAGTGCGGAATCTGCTGTAGAAGGCACTGAAGAAGTATTACTTCCTTACGACAGCCAAGTGTCCAGGATCAAGATCTTTCGTATTGACCTCAAGGCGGTTGACTCACTCAATGGCGCGGCGATGCGCAAGCCGTTACTGGAACTCGATCGCCAGGCCATCGAACGCTTGGCGAAGCGAGCACCTTTGCGCGGTGTCCTCGGCGATATCGACAGCGACAAGGTGGTCATGCTTAATCCGGACGGTAGCAACCAGAGAAAGCCGCTGGTGTTTGCCATTGTCGGCGATGGTTATGCCCAAGACGATATGCAGGCCTTTCGTGACGATACCCAGGCCGCCATCGATATTATTATGGGCGATACTGTGTTCGATGCGATTAAAGATAAAGTGGGTTTTTTACGCTTTGACCATGTTTCGCCGGTGTCGGGTGAGCCGGATACTAAGAATATTGAAACGATCATGCGGCACAGTAATCAACTGGGGCATGGCATCTATGACGTTTCGATTAAACTTTCAAAGTTTACATACCATCAGGTCGGCGTCGGCGGTCTCGCCAGTACCAATAAGATTTATATCTTTAAACCGTCTGCCAATACGCCGCTGGCCATCACCTCGATTCCCCATGAAATCGGTCATGCGTTATTCAGGTTGGCGGATGAATATGCGTCCTATGACTCCGGCGAGACGTGCTTCGATGTCGAGCCTGCGGCGCCGAATATCACCCGTCAGACTGACAGGGAAAAAATCAAGTGGGGCGATCTGATCAGTCCGCAAACGCCTTTGCCAACCGAAGAAAATGCGGTTGAAGCTGGCACGTTAGGCCTTTACACCATCCACAAAGACTGTACGTACGGCCCCGCACCCCAAGGGATCATGGGCGGTGGACGTTATGGTGTGAAGGGGCACGAGGCTGGTTGGGGGGCGGTCAACGAGCGGCAGATTCGCGGATTGCTGCATGCGTACCTGGGTAACGACGTGCCGCTTGTTTTTGCCCCGTCAGTTGTCATGAAGATAAAAACCGGGGAGAAACGTGAGCCCATAGCGTCTTCTTACCGCAACAGTCGTGCTCCCCTGATGGTGGAGGCGGGATCGACGAGTGTGCCCAATGCAGGCGGAGCGCCGTTTACGTATCGTTGGAAGATCCCTGTTGAACTCAATCCGCAGGTCAACGGGCGTTACGCGATGATTGAGGCCCCATCGGCGCCGCAATTCATGGAGTACCCGGTCGAGGTGCAGATTACTGACGGCAAGATGGCGAACACCCGGAGTGAGACGCTGAAAGTCCTTCCCTCCGTGCGGATCAAAGGGGAAATCATTGGCGCCTCTTCCGCTAACGGAGGGACCTGGGTGGAGTTGACGGCCGACATCTCCCACGAAGGCGCAGAGGACCCCGAATTTCAATATCGCTGGGCCGTGCCGGACGGATGGACCCAGCCCATCGGCGTGACGCAGAAGAGTTTGCGCATCGTTGCCCCCACGCCCTCTGTCAGTACGCCCTTTACGTTCAGTGTCAGTGTCACGCCGCTGATGAAGTTACCGGGCACCGAGAACGATCCTTATCCTGAAAAAATCAGCCTTCCGGCCGATACCGTGACACTGGAGACCTCCGTTGTCGTCAGGCGCAGGCAACCCGTAGACACTGACCCCTATGCCAAAATCCAGGGCCCTTCGTCGATAAAAAGCGCTCAAACCTTTCAGTTGGATGGGTCCAGTTCAGAGATCCCCCATTCGTCGGCCAAGATGACATATCGGTGGAATGCCGCTGATTTTGAGCCATCCAGTTCATCCGCAGTGGCACCTGATTTCAAAGCGCCTGAGAAAGCGGGCAGTTTCCCGGTATCGATGACGGTGACCAACAGCGAGAACCGCAGTAATACCGTCACGCGCAGCATTCAGGTCGAGTCCGATGAGCCCACGCCCGAACCCGACAGGGTAGAGGGGCCGCAGACGCTGATGTCCGGTGAGGTGGCTGTCTTTACCGCCGTCGTCAGTGATCTGCGGGATGTTCGCGGCTATAGCTGGGCGTTTTCGCCGGCGTTTGCTTACCAGAATGTGAGCGCCCCGAATATCGTGGCGAAGGCGCCCGAGGTCACGCAAAGTACGACCGGCAGGGTTACGGTGCTGGTTTACCGCACCGGTTCCCCCAATCCGACTTCGCTGTCCAAGGACGTCGTGATAGAGCCCAAGCCAGTGGACAGCCCTGCACCGCAGGCGATAATCAGCGGTCCGATTTCCGTGGAGGCAGGCAAGACGCTGACTCTGTCGGGCGCGGGGTCGAGCGGCGGCAACCTGCGTTATGCATGGACGGCAAATGAGTTTTCGCCGGCGTCTTCCTCCGGGATCGGTCCGATCCTTACCGCGCCTGCCACGGCTGGCCCACGCACCATCAACCTTATGGTGACCGATGCCGACAATCGCAGCGCCAGTGCAAGTCATACGGTTAACGTCACAGCCCAACAAGCCGGTAACTGCGCGCCGGTCTGGGTGGCGACCAAGGCCTACGCGACGCCCAACGAGAAGGTGTCCTATGACGGTTACAACTACGAGGTCGCCCACTGGACGCAGAATAATCGGCCTGACCTGAACTTTGTATTGAGCGGTTCAGCCAAGCCGTGGCGGCGCTTGAGTCCTTGCACGCCCTGAGGCGGGCGGACCTTCAATCACTGTTGGAGCGAAGTTTGCTCGCGAAAACCTGAGTGCGCCACGATTCAGCATGAAGTGCTGCGTTATCGTTGACGAGCTTCGCGAGCTAGCGCTGATAAAGTGCCGGAGCTACGGTGTTTTATCAGCGCGGCGGCTGCTGACTTCGGCCGGCACGTCATCACCGGCCATGCGCTTGCGAAACAGTGCCGTACGGGCCAGCAGCAACGTGGTCACCGGCACGGTGATCGACAGCAAAATCGGAATCAACCACCCGTGCAGCACCGGCCCGGACTTGAGTACCGAAAAATACACGATCGACGCCAACGCTACACACCAGGCTCCCAACGTCGAGGCCAGGGCAGGCGGGTGCATGCGCTGGAAGAAGTCCTTCATGCGCAGCAAACCGATCGCGCCGATCAGCGCAAACACACTGCTCAACACCAGCAGCACCGCGACCACGATTTCCATCCAGAACGGCATCATTCAATCACCTCCCCGCGCAGCAGGAATTTCGCCAGGGCAAACGAGCCCACAAAGCCAAACAACGCAATCAACAGCGCCGCTTCAAAGTAGGTGTCACTGGCATAACGAATACCGAGCACCAGCATCATCAGCATCGCCAGGATGTACAGATAGTCCAGCGCCAGTACCCGGTCTTGAGCTGAAGGGCCTTTGAACAGGCGGATCAGCGTCAGCACCATGGCCAGGGAGAACAGGAACAGGCTGAACAGGATTGCATTGGAGAGCAGGGCGCTCATTCGAAGATCTCCATCAATGGCCGCTCGTACGCGCTTTTGAAATGTTCGATGAAGGCCACTTCATCCTCCAGATCGAAGACGTGCAGCAGCAGGATGCTGCGATCCAGCGCCAGTTCCGACCAGATGGTGCCGGGCACTACGGTGGTGATCATCGACAGGGCGGCAAGGCCGTTGGCGTCACGCAAGTCCAGGGGGATCTTGATGAAGCGCGAACGCGGTGGGCGCGAGCCGCATGTCAGCACAGCCCAGGCCACTTGCAGGTTGGAGACGATCACATCGCGGCCCACCAGGAAGAACAGGCGGATGATTACGCCAGGTCGGCGGATACGGATCGGCAGCGGGCGCAACGGCGCCATCAGCAGTGGGGCGAGCACCCCCAGCGCAGCACCCAGCAGCAGATGGCCAGGGCTGACGGAGAGGTTCAGCACCAGCCACAGCACCCACAATGCCAGGGACAACCACGGGGCAGGGAGCAGACGCTTCATGGTTGCACCTCCAGAGCGGCCGTCTTGGCTTCAGGGCTGAGCACTGGTCGCGTGGCCATGACCGCCATCACGTAGCTTTCCGGGTTGTTCAGGCTTTGGGCGGTGGCCTGGGTGTAGCGCATCAGCGGCTCGGCCTTGAAGGTCAGCAGGATGCTCAGGCCCAGCAGGAAGAAAATCGGCACGCATTCGTAGCGGCGCAGCAAGGGCGATGGACGCTCCTCCGGGGTCCAGAAACGCTGGACACCCAGACGGGCGAAGGCGATCAGCGAGGCCAGTCCGGACAGGATCAGCAATGCCATCAGGCCCCAGGCCGCAGGGCGAATCGGGCCTTCCTGGCCGCTGCCCAGGCCCAGTGGATTGACCAGCGCACTCAGCAAGCTGAGCTTGCCGATAAACCCGGACAGCGGCGGCATGCCGATGATCAGCAGTGCGCAGGCGACAAAACTCAAGCCCAGGAACGCCATGGTCCAGGGGATCACCTGGCCGACTACGGCTTTCTGCTCGTCATCCAGGTTGACCCCTGGGCGCGGGTGCAACGACTCCATGGCCTTGGGCAATGCATCGATTTCTTCATCCAACGGCAGGTCATTGGCCGAGCGCGAACGCTCGATCAATTCGGCCAGCAGGAACAGCGCACTCAACGCCAGGGTCGAGCTGACCAGATAGAACAGCGCCCCAGCGGTCAGGCTCGGCTGGGCGAAACCCACCGACGACAGCAGGATGCCGGCCGACACCAGGATGCTCAGGCTCGCCATGCGTTCCAGACGTTGCGCCGCCACCATTGCTAGCCCAGCGAAGACGATGGTTGCCATGCCGCCGTACACCAGCCAGTCGCCACCAAACAACGCCGAAGCGCCGGCCTGGCCGGAGAACAGCAGCGTCCACAGGCGCAGCACGGTGTACACGCCGACTTTGGTCATGATCGCGAACATCGCCGCCACCGGCGCGCTGGCCGAGGAGTAAGCGGGCGCGAGCCAGAAGTTCAGCGGCCACATGCCGGCCTTGGCCAAAAACGCGGTGGCGAGGATCGCCGCACCGGCATGCAACAGGCCACGATCGGCCTCCGGTACCAGCGGGATTTTCAGTGCCAGATCAGCAAAATTCAGCGTACCGGTAACGCCGTAGATCATCGCCGCGCCAATCAGGAACAGCGACGACGCCAGCAGGTTGATCGCAATGTAATGCAGGCCCGACGACACCCGCGCGCGGCCCGAGCCGTGCAGCATCAAGCCGTAGGACGCGGCCAGCAGCACCTCGAAGAACACGAACAGGTTGAACAGGTCCGCCGTGAGGAACGCGCCGTAAAGGCCCATCATCTGGATCTGGAACAGCGCATGGAAGCTGGTACCGGCACGGTCCCAGCGGGCCATGGCGAACAACAGCGCGCTCACGCCGATAATCCCAGTGAGCACCAGCATCAATGCCGAGAGTTGATCCACCACCAGCACGATGCCGAATGGCACCTGCCAGTTGCCCGGCAGGTAGACGCCAATCGAGCCGGGCCCACCTTTTTGCGTCCAGTACAACAGCAGGATTGCGATGCCGAGGCCGATGACGCTGGAGAACAGATTGATCTTGGCTTTGAGCGGGCGGCGTTTTTCGCCGAGCATCAGCATCAGCGCTGCGGTGAGCAACGGCAGCAGGATGGGGGCGACGATCAGTTGGTTGACCCAGTTCATTCCTTGGGCTCCCGGCCGTCCACATGGTCCGTGCCGGTCAGGCCCCGTGACGCCAGCAGCACCACCAGGAACAGTGCGGTCATGGCGAAGCTGATCACGATGGCCGTCAGCACCAGTGCCTGGGGCAGGGGATCGGTGTAGTTGAGCAAGTCTTGCGGCACGCCGTCCTTGATGATCGGCTCTTTACCGATAAACAGGCTGCCCATGCTGAAAATGAACAGGTTGACCCCGTACGACAACAAGCACAGGCCCATTACCACCTGAAACGTCCGTGGCCGCAGGATCAACCAGACGCCGGAGGCCGCCAGGACCCCAATGGCAATTGCGATGACTTCTTCCATCAGGCGGCTCCTTCTGTTGCGGCGACTACTTTGGCCTGGTTACTCGGTTTATGCGCGCGCACCGACTGGTGACCGAGGGCAGTGAGCATCAGCAAGGTCGAGCCGACGACCATGGCGTAAACGCCGACGTCGAAGAACAGCGCGCTGGCGACATGAATATCGCCCAGCAGCGGCAGGCTGAAATGCCAGGTGTGGGTGGTGAGGAACGGGTAGCCGACAAACAACGCGCCGATCCCGGTCAGCGTTGCCGAGAACAGGCCGAAGCCCATCCAGCGCATTGGCCGCAGGCTCATTTGTGCCTCGACCCACTGCGTACCGGCCACCATGTATTGCAGGATAAACGCCACCGACATCACCAAGCCGGCGACAAAACCGCCGCCCGGTTGATTGTGGCCGCGCATAAACAGGTAGAACGACACTACGAGGGCAATCGGCAGCAGCAGGCGTACCAGCACTGCCGGCACCATCATAAAACCCAGGGCGGTATCGCTGGCCTGGCGCGGGTTGACCAGGTCGGTCGCCACGTCCGGCGCCAGTTGGCGCTGTTGTGCAGGCAGCTGCATGCTTTCCTTGGACGGGCGGAAGCGCCGCAGCAGGGCGTACACCGTCAGCGCCACGGCGCCTAGCACGGTGATTTCGCCGAGGGTGTCGAAGCCACGGAAGTCCACCAACATCACGTTTACCACGTTGCTGCCGCCGCCTTCGGGAAGGGCGCGGCTCAGGTAGAACGAGGAAATATCGTTGGGCGTCTGGCGCGTCAGCATCGCGTAGGACAGCAGCGCCATGCCGCCACCGACCACGGTAGACAGCAGGAAGTCACGCAGGCGGCGAATGCGCGCCTTGCGTAGCGAGCTGGGCAGTGGCGAGACTTCTTCGATCCGCCGTGGCAGCCAGCGCAGGCCGAGCAGGATCAGCACGGTGGTGACCACTTCGACCACCAGTTGAGTCAATGCCAGGTCGGGCGCGGAGAACCATACGAAGGTGATGCACGTCATCAGGCCGCACACGCTGACCATGGTCAGTGCCGCCAGCCGGTGGTATTTGGCTTGCCAGGCGGCGCCCAGGGCGCAGGCAATTGCCAGCAGCCACAGGGTCACGAACACGATGGAGCCGGGGATCTTCGGCCGGTCGCCCCAACTGAGGCCGCTGTTGAACATTGGGATCATGGCGCCGATCACCGCAACGATCACCAGCAGGAACAACTGGGTCTGCAGCCGCTTGGTGCTGATGCGTTTTTCGATTTTGCGCACGCCGCGCATCATCACCACCAGGCTGCGCTCAAAGCCGCGCTTGCCGTTGAAGTAGCTGATGACCGGCGGGTACTTGAAACGGCCGAGCTTGAGCTGCTTGCGCAGCATCAGGTAGAGCACCACGCCACCGGTCATGGCCACCAGGCTCATGATCATCGGCGCGTTCCAGCCATGCCAAATGGCCAGGCTGTACTCCGGCAGTACACCGCCGACCACCGGCAGTGCCGCAGCGGCAAGGATCGAGCCGACCACCTGGGCCGGGAAAATGCCCACCAGCAGGCAGGTGAATACCAGCAACTCGACGGGGGCACGCATCCAGCGTGGTGGCTCGTGGGGTGTGTGGGGCAGGTCTTTGGCAGGCGGACCGAAGAACACATCGACCGTAAAACGCAGCGCATAGGCCACGCTGAAGGTGCCAGCGATGGTTGCGATCATCGGCAGGGCGATTTCCACCCACTGAGTGGCCGAGATAAACACGGTTTCGGCGAAGAACATCTCTTTGGACAGGAATCCATTGAGCAATGGCACGCCGGCCATGGATGCGCTCGCCACCATCGCCAGGGTCGCGGTGAACGGGATCAGGCGCACCAGGCCGCTGAGCTTGCGGATGTCGCGGGTGCCGCTTTCGTGGTCGATGATGCCCGCCGCCATGAACAGCGAGGCTTTGAAGGTGGCGTGGTTGAGGATGTGGAACACCGCCGCGACGGCCGCCAGCGGGCTGTTGAGGCCCAGCAATAAGGTGATCAGCCCGAGGTGGCTGATGGTGGAGTAGGCCAGCAGGCCCTTGAGATCATTCTGGAACATGGCGCAGTAAGCGCCGAGGAGGAGGGTGAGGGCGCCGGCACCGCCGACGATCCAGAACCATTCTTCGCTGCCCGACAGCGAGGGCCACAGACGGGCCAGCAGGAACACGCCGGCCTTCACCATCGTCGCCGAGTGCAGATAGGCAGACACCGGGGTCGGTGCCGCCATGGCATGGGGCAGCCAGAAGTGGAACGGGAACTGCGCGCTTTTGCTCAAGGCGCCGATCAGCACCAGGGCCAGCATGACCGGGTACAGCGCGTGCGCGCGAATCTGATCGCCCGCCGCCAGCACCAGGTCCAGGTCATAGCTGCCGACGATATGCCCCAGCAACATCACGCCTGCCAACAGGCACAAACCGCCTGCACCGGTGACCATCAACGCCATGTAGGCGCCGCGTCGCGCATCGGCGCGATGGTGCCAATAACCGATCAACAGGAACGAGAACAGGCTGGTCAGTTCCCAGAAAAATACGATTTGAATCAAGTTGCCGGAGATCACCAGCCCGAGCATCGCGCCCATAAAAGCCAGGAAAAATGCGAAGAAACGTGGCACCGGATCGTCCGGCGACATGTAGTAGCGCGCATAAAGCGCCACCAGCGCGCCGATGCCGAGCACCAGCATCGAGAACAGCCAGGCAAACCCATCCATGCGCAACACGAAGTTCAGCCCAAGGCTGGGTAACCACATGAATTCTTCGCGGATCACGCCACCGTGGGCGATCTGGGGGTAGAGCAGGGCGACTTGAATGGTGCCGACCAGAGCCACAAGGCCGGCCAACAGGGATTCGGTGTTACGTGCATTGTGCGGCAGCAAGGCCGCTAGACAGCTGCCAATGAATGGCAGAAGCAGTAGAACTATCAGGGACATAGGCTTCTAATCTGCGGGAGTTTGGGATGCATCATACGTGCCGCTTTGATGATCACCAAACGGCAAGATGTGGCAGGATCCTACAAGGTAGGCTGAAACTTCCCATTTGGCATTGTTTCATTAGGCTGGAATTACCCCTGTGGCGAGGGCGTATGCTCTTGCCGGGCTGCGAGGCAACTCCAAAACACGAACCTCAACTCTGACGCTCTTGCTCCAGCTCTTCAGCCAACGCGAGCGCTTTCTGCCCCTTCGTCTTTAATTCGCTGACAATCACGGCCACCACGATCAACACCGCCCCCAGCATCGCAATCGGCGGGAACCGCTCGCCGGCAATCCGCCCCACCACACCTGCCCACACCGGCTCGCCGGCGTAGATCAACGTGGCTCGCGTCGGTGAAACGCTCTGTTGCGCCCAGTTCATCGCGACCTGGATTACCGCGCTGGTCAAGCCCAAGCCCACGGCGCTGAACAGCAGCAACCACGAAAACCCCGGCAGCGCCTCGCCCATCGGCACCACCATCAAAAACGATAGGAGTGAGGCTGTGGCCAATTGCACCACCGTCACCCGGCGCACATCCACCTGACCGGCAAATGCGCTGATCAAGATGATTTCCGCCGCAATCGCAATGGCACCGATCAAGGTCGCGATTTCACCTGGGCTGAAATTCAGCGAAGCCCCCGCAGGCCCGGTCAGCAGCATCAACCCGGCAAACGCGAGCATGATGCCGATGCTCGGCATTAACCCAGGGCGACGGCCGAGTACCAGCCATTGCAACAACGGCACGAACGGCACGTAGAGCGCGGTGATAAACGCCGACTGGCTGCTCAGGATCGTCTGCAGGCCGATGGTCTGCAAGCCGTAGCCAAACATGATCGCCACACCGATAAACACCCCCGCCTTCAATTCAAACAAGGTCAGGTCGCGCAGCGTGCGCAACGAGAAGAAACCCACCACGATGGCCGCAGCCGCAAAGCGCAGACCCACGAAAAACATCGGACCGCTCACCGTCATAGCGTGCTGCACCAATAAAAAGGTGCCGCCCCAGATCATGGTGATAAACACCAGAATGCATTCGGCTTTGCTGAAGCGGTTGAAACGCGAAGGGGTTTTGGTGGTGGTCATGGCGGCTCGGTCTTGCACAGGGAAAGGTACGGACCGCACAATGCGCCGCACGCTGGGCAGTATACTGCGCACACCCACCTATTGAGCAATATAGTGCACAAAGAAAATCCACAACGGGCCTCGGTCCTGCAGCACGTCAGCCAAAACGTTCGTCGCCTGCGCCACGCCGCCGACCTGAGCCAGACCGCGCTCTCGGAAAAATCCGGGGTCAGCCGGCGCATGCTGGTGGCCATCGAAGCAGGCGAGAAAAACGTCAGCCTGTCCACCTTGGACCGCGTGGCCGAAGCATTGGACGTAGCCTTCAGCGACCTGATCCAGGCTCCGGACGTACGCGATCACAGCCGCATCAACGAATTGGCCTGGGCCGGTGAAATTGCCGGGAGCAAGGCGGTGCTACTGGCCAAGGCCACCGCTCGGCGCGAAGTCGAATTATGGGAGTGGCGCCTCGAACCCGGTGATCGCTATTGCCCGGACCCCGACCTGGAAGGCTGGAGCGAGCAGCTGTTTGTGTTTGAGGGTATCTTGACGCTGGTCGTGGGCGAACAGGAAAACACCATCGGCGCCGGCGAATTCTTCATGTTCGCCAGTCACCAGCCCCACGCCTATCGCAACGATGGCGAGGTCGCCGTGCGCTTTGTGCGCAACGTGGTGATTTAGCGGCCTTGTCTACAAAGATGCTGCTGAGCACCTGTCAAGTTTCACAGCTTGTTTGTCTCATGTGCCGGGCATAGGTTTATGGCATCACTGCCCGGAAGTGGTTGGTTGGCGGCGATTTAATCAATCACTGGAGGATGCACCATGAAAGACGAACAACCCCCCGTGCTGGTGAACCCCGCACCATCCCTGGAGCCATCACAGGGCGGTGTCGTCCAATATGCTGATGTGGAGGCTGAAGAGCTCAAATTGGTTATCCAACCGTTCGTTGGCATGAGCATAGGTCAAACAATCATTGGGAAGATTGAGGGGAATGGCTCCAGTCACTTCAGGGTTGAAGTTAAATCGGTAGAAACCTTGGAAATTCCCGTGTGGACTGCAAAACCGGTTTTTTTCACGCCCCTCGTTTATGTGAGTTTTAACGTGGAAGGGCTTTCGCCGCCTTATAAATCGGACCTTGATAAGTACATTGTCGAAGGGGCTCCTCGCACCCCTGCATAGAGCGTGTTCCATACGTTACTGTTTGCAGGTGAACAGTGACTAGAGAGTTTGCTGTATGACAGCGCTCCCGTTCTTTGCGAGCTTTTAATTTAACTCATTGTTTTTAAAGTTATTTTTCATGTGGCACGACTCCTGCTGTAGCTCCTGCATATCCCTGGAGCCTGGAGTCGGCCCATGTCAGCCCATCCTCAACACCCTGCCCATATCATCCGCTCGGACGCGGAGGCCATCGAGGTCGCCACGCGCCTGGCCGAACGCTTCGCCGTCGATGCCAGCGTGCGTGACCGCGACCGTCGCTTACCGGTAGACGAACTCGACGAGTTCTCCGCCAGCGGCCTGTGGGGCATCACTGTTCCCAAGGCCTACGGTGGCGCCGGTGTGTCTTATGTCACCGTGGCCGAAGTGATCAAATTGATCTCCGCGGCAGACCCGTCCTTGGGGCAAATCCCGCAGAACCATCTGGGTGTCGTCGACATCCTCCTGCAAACCGCCACCGAGGAGCAGAAGCGCTATTACTTCGGCAAGGTGTTGGCGGGCTACCGCTTCGGCAATGCTTTCTCCGAGGCCAAGAGCAAAAACGCCGGCACCTTTGACACCCAAATCCGGTTTCACGGTGATACCGCGCAAATCAACGGTGAAAAGTTCTACTGCACTGGCGCACTGTTCGCCCATATCGTGCCCACGGTGGGCAATAACGAAAAGGGCCAGGCGTTCATTGGTTTTGTCGAGCGCAACGCGCCAGGCCTGACCGTGATCGACAACTGGGACGGCTTCGGCCAGCGCACCACCGCCAGCGGCGGCGTGACCCTCGACGGCGTGACTGTGCCCTTGAGTGCGGTGATCCCCGCCCACCTGGCGTTTGACCAACCCACGGCCGATGGGCCGATTTCGCAAATCATCCAGGCCGCAGTTGATACCGGCATTGCCCTCGGCGCCCTTGAACAGGCAAAAATTTTCGCGCGCCAGGCCCGTCCCTGGATCGACAGCCAGCAGGATCACGGCTGGCAGGACCCGTTCACCATCGCCGCCATCGGCGATCTGGAATGGCGCGTGCACGGCACCGAAGCGATCCTCGCCAAGGCCGGCATCGCGGTTGACCAAGCCTTGGCGCAACCGAACGAAGACACCGTGGCCAACGCCTCGCTGATCGTCGCCCAAGCCAAGGTGCTGTCCGCCGAAACCGCCTTGCTCGCCAGCAGCAAACTCTTCGAACTGGCCGGCACCCGTTCGGTCACGGCCAAGCACAACCTCGACCGCTTCTGGCGCAACGCGCGCACCCACACCTTGCACGACCCGGCCCGCTGGAAATACCACCTGATCGGCAACTTCGTGCTCAACGGCGTGAAACCTGCGCGCCACGCCTGGAACTGAGGAACCTGACCCATGACTGCCTTGAATCTCGCGCGCCAACTGCTGGACAGCACCCGCCGCCATGTCGAAAAAAGCGCTGACCCCTATGTGATCAGCCGCTTCGGCGACTTGCAGATCCGTGTGGATGTGGCCGCTGCCTTGCTCGAACGCGCCGAAACCCACCCGAGCCCGGTGGCCGCCACCGAGGCGCAGATCGCCGCCGCCGAAGCCCTCATCGCCGCCAGTAACGCGGAATTTGAACTGACCGGGCAACGCACCGCGCTGCCGTCGACCCTGGATGATCCGTTGCGCAACAAATACCAGATTGTCGGCAACTACCACCTCAACGGAGTGCTGTGATGTCCCGTGAAATCCGCTTGAACGCTTTCGACATGAACTGCGTCGGCCATCAATCTCCCGGCCTGTGGGCGCACCCCCGTGACCGTTCGTGGCAGTACAAGGACCTGGAATACTGGACCGATCTCGCGAAAATTCTGGAGCGTGGCAAGTTCGACGGTCTGTTTATCGCCGACGTGCTGGGCATCTACGATGTTTACAACGGCAACGGTGATGCGGCGATTCGCCAGGCCACCCAAGTGCCGGTCAACGACCCGTTGTCGCTGATCGCGCCAATGGCGTTGGTCACCGAGCACCTGGGCTTTGGTCTCACCGCTTCGTTGTCGTTTGAGCATCCGTATCCATTCGCGCGTCGGCTGTCGACCCTGGACCATCTGACCAAGGGCCGTATCGGCTGGAATATCGTCACTTCCTACCTGGAAAGCGGCGCCAAGAACCTCGGCCAGAAAGCCCAGACCGAACACGACGCACGCTACGACTACGCCGAGGAATACCTGGAGGTTTGCTACAAGCTTTGGGAAGGCAGTTGGGAGGAGGGCGCGGTACTGCGCGACCGCGAGCGGCGGATTTTCAGTGATCCGAGCAAAATCCACGAGATCCGACACGTCGGCAAACACTTCCAGGTGCCCGGCATTCACCTGTGCGAGCCGTCACCGCAGCGCACGCCTGTGCTGTACCAGGCCGGCGCGTCCAGCCGTGGCAAGCAGTTTGCCGCCGAGCAGGCCGAATGCGTGTTCGTCGCCGCGCCGTCCAAGGTGCTGCTGAAAAAAACCGTTGCCGACATCCGCCGTCGTGCGGCCGAGGCCGGGCGTGATCCGAAGAAAATCCTGATCTTCAATTTGCAGACGGTGATCGTCGACGAAACGGACGCCAAGGCTAAAGCCAAGTTTGACGACTACAAATCCTATGTGAGCTACGAAGGCGCGATGGCGCTGATCTCCGGCTGGACCGGCATCGACTTCAGCCAGTTCAAACCGGATGAGCCGCTCAAGCATGTGCACACCAACGCCATTCAATCGGCGGTGGAAGCCTTCTCCACGGCCGATCCGAATAAAGTCTGGACGCCGAATGAACTGGCGGACTGGGTCGGCATCGGTGGCTTCGGTCCGCTGTTTGTCGGCGGTCCGGAGACGGTGGCAGACCTGTTGCAGGAATGGGTCGAAGAGACCGACGTCGACGGCTTCAACCTGGCCTATGCGCTGACCCACGAAACCTTTATCGACGCCGTGGAATGGCTGGTGCCGGAGTTGCAGAAGCGTGGGGTGTACAAGACCGAATACGCCGAAGGCACGTTGCGCGAGAAGTTGTTTGGCGACGGTGCGCGACTGGGAGCCAACCACCCGGGCGCCAGCTATCGCGATCTTTCCAATGCACATAAATCCAATGTGGGAGGGGGCTTGCCGCGGATAGCGGTGGCTCAGTCAAAGGTGGTCTAACTGACCCACCGCCATCGGGAGCAAGTCGAATCGTCGCACCGCCCCTCCCACAGTTGTCCCGTGTCGATCCAAATAATCAAGCCAGCGGACCACCGCACGCACACCCTCCAATAGGAGCAAACACCTATGAGCGTGCTCGAACCCAAGGCCCTCCTGGAACACCTGCAACACTGGGCACAACTCACGCCGTTGCACATCGCTCTGCGCCACAAGCGCCAGGGCCAATGGTATGCCTGGCGCTGGATTGACACCCTGCGCGACGTCGAGCGCCTGGCCGATGGTTTGCGCCAGCAAGGTTTAAGTGAACAGTCTCGCTTGGTGCTCAGCGGCGCCTTTGAGCCGAACCTGCTGTTGCTGGCGTTGGCGGCCCATTCCGTCGGCGCGCAAGTGCTGACGCTGGCCGATGACCTTGAGCCGCAGGCCCTGGAGCAACACCTGTGGCGTATGCATCCCAGCCACGCCTACGCTCAAGGTCGTCAGCGCGATTGGACGTTCACCCAGCGGTTGGATTTCGCCCAATTGCTCGGCCCGGTCGAGCCTGCGCAGCATTTGCAGCGCTGGTGGCAACCCTCCGGCGAAACAGCACTGTGGAGCGAGGAGGGCACCCATTGGCAAGGCGGTCTGGCGGTGCTGCTGGAGCAATGGCTGAGCAGCGGCCACGGCCTGGCCTTCCCGGAAAGCCTGGCCTCGGCGCAGCGCGATCGCAGTGAAGTGGCGCCCACCGGCTTGCTGCTGTCGCCGGAGCGTTTGCGGTACCTGGCCGATGAGATCGAAAGCCGCCTTGCACCCCGCGGCACCTGGCGCCGACGCCTGTGCGACTGGGCCATCGCCCATCCTCAAAGCGGACTGCGCCGTTTACTGAAGAACCGTGTACGCAAACTGCTGGGTTTCCAGCGCCTGGCCTCTATCTGGCAGCCTCTCAAATCCACTGCCGAGCCCGTGTGGCTGGCTGAACTCAAACGGGATATCGCATGAGCGACGCTATTCTTCAGGTGCGCGATATCTCGCTGTCATTCAAAGGGGTCAAGGCCATCAACGCCTTGTCTTTTGACGTGCAGCGCGGCGAGATCTGCGCGTTGATCGGCCCTAACGGCGCCGGTAAAAGTTCGTTGCTCAATGTGCTCAATGGCGTGTATCGCTTTGACGCCGGCGAGATCGTCTTCGAACAGCAACATTTCCACCGCATCGACCCCTTGGGCGCCGCGCGCCGAGGCATTGGCCGCACCTTCCAGAACAACGCGCTGTTCAAAAAAATGAGCGTGCTCGACAACCTTCTCACCGGCCTGTCGCGGCACATGCGCAGCAGCTTTATCGAGCAGGCCCTCGGCTTGCCACGCGCGCGCCGCGAGGCCGCGGCCTTTCGCCAGCGGGGCCAAGGCATTCTTGAGTTCCTTGAGCTGCAAGCACACCGCGATGTGCTGGTGGGCAACCTGTCCTACGGCCTGCAAAAGCGTGTGGAGTTGGGCCGTGCACTGATCGCCGGACCTAGCCTGTTGCTGCTCGACGAACCCATGGCCGGGATGAACGCAGAAGAGAAACAGGACATGGCGCGCTTCGTCGCTGACGTGAACCGCGACCTCGGCACCACCGTGGTGTTGATCGAACACGACATGGGCGTGGTGATGGGACTGTCCGACCACGTGGTGGTGCTCGACTACGGGCGCAAGGTCGGCGACGGCACGCCGGCGCAAGTACAGGCCAATCCCGAGGTGATCGCCGCCTACTTGGGAGCCGTACACTGATGACCTTCTTCTTCGAAACCCTGCTTGGCGGCCTGCTCGCCGGCACGATGTATTCACTCGTCGCCATCGGCTTCGTGCTGATCTACAAAGCCAGCGGTGTGTTCAATTTTGCTCAGGGCGCGATGCTGCTGTTTGCGGCGTTGACCTTTGTCAGCCTGCATGACCAGGGCGTGCCGTTTGCTCTCGCGTTGCTGCTGACGGTGATCGTGATGATCGTCGGCGCGTTGCTCATCGAGCGCCTGGTGCTGCGCCCGCTGGTGAACCGCTCTCAGATCACCCTGTTCATGGCCACCCTCGGCTTGTCATTCATTATCGAAGGCCTGGCCCAGGGCTTGATGGGCGCGCAAGTGCGCGCCCTGGACTTGGGCATCGACGACGTGCCGCTGTTTGTCGGCCCGCTGATGCTCAGCCAGTTCGACCTGATCGCCGCAGCGGCTGCCGTGGTGCTGGTGACGGTGCTCGCGCTGCTGTTCAACAAGACCCGCATCGGTGTGTCGTTGCGCGCAGTGGCGGATGACACCACAGCAGCGCTGTCCATCGGCATCAACCTCAACCGCATCTGGCAGATCGTCTGGGCGGTGGCCGGCATTGTCGGGCTGGTGGCCGGGCTGTTATGGGGCGCGCGCCAGGGGGTGCAGTTTTCGCTGTCGCTGGTGGTGCTCAAGGCGTTGCCGGTGTTGATCATCGGCGGCTTTACCTCGATTGGCGGCGCGATTGTCGGCGGGTTGATTGTCGGCGCGGCGGAAAACCTGGCTGAGGTGTATATCGGCCCGCTGATCGGCGGCGGCATCACGCCGTGGTTCGCCTATGTCTTGGCCTTGGCCTTCCTGTATATCCGTCCCGCCGGCCTGTTCGGCGAGCGCGCTATTGAGCGAGTCTGAAACCATGTCGATCCCTGTTGCTCAAGAAACCGCGCCGTTGTTGCTGGTCCCGCGACGTGTGCCCTGGGGCCTGCTCGGCCTGCTGGCGTTGGCGTTTATCGTGGTGCCGCTGTGGGGCAATGACTATTGGCTCAATGCGATCCTGATCCCGTTTCTAGTGCTGTCGCTGGCCGGGTTGGGTTTGAACCTGCTGACCGGCTACACCGGGCAAACCTCGGTGGGCGCGGCCGGCTTCATGGCGGTCGGCGCCTTCGCGACCTACGGATTTCTGCTGCGCTTGCCGGAGCTGGGATTGCCGCTGGCATTGCTGGGCGGCGGGATTATCAGCGCCTTGGTCGGCCTGTTGTTCGGGTTGCCCAGCTCGCGGATCAAAGGCTTCTACCTGATGGTCACCACATTGGCCGCGCAGTTTTTCCTGGAATGGCTGTTCGTCAAATTCCCGTGGTTCTACAACTACGGATCGTCCGGGACCATCTCGGCGCCGAAACTGGCGCTGTTCGGCCATGACCTCAATACGCCGCTGGGCCGCTACTGGCTGACGCTGGTCACGGTGCTGCTATTGACCTGGACCGCCGTCAACCTGGTGCGCAGCCAAGTGGGGCGCAACTGGATGGCGATCCGCGACATGGACACCGCTGCCGCCGTGGTCGGCATCCCGGTGGTGCGCTACAAGCGCCTGGCGTTTGCGGTCAGCTCGTTTTACCTCGGCATCGCCGGCGCGCTGTGGGCGTTTGCCTACCTGGGCACGGCCAGCGCCAGCAGCTTCGATATCAATCGCTCCTTCCAGATCCTGTTCATCATCATTATCGGTGGCATGGGCAGCATCGCCGGCAACTTCGTGGGCGCGGCGTTTATCAGCTTGCTGCCGATCTTTCTCAGCCACGCGGGGCAAGCGCTGTTCGGCGGCTCGGTGGACGCGGGGCAGTTGCAGAATCTGCAAAAAATCATTTTTGGCGTGTTGATCATCGTGTTCCTGATCAAGGAACCCGAGGGCTTGATTCGCCTGTTGCACAACCTTCGCGATCGGCTGCGTCAGTGGCCCCTACGTTTCTGACCTATAGAAGAGAATTTCCATGCGTGCATCCTTAAAACGATCCCTGGTCAGTGCGGCCTTTGCGTTGGCGGCGTTGTCCGCTGCCGTGCCCCAGGCGATGGCCTCGGCCGACCAGCAGTTCTTCCCCCTGGCGACGTACCGGGTGGGCGCCTACGCGTCCAGCGGCGTGCAGGTGTGGGCCGGGATGATCGACTACCTGCGCTATATCAACGAGGTCGAAGGCGGCATTAATGGCGTGAAACTGGTGTGGCAGGAATGCGAGACCGAGTGGACGGCAGAGAAGGGCATCGAGTGCTACGAGCGCTTCAAGAATGGCCTGGATGGCGCGCCGGTCGCGGTGTATCAGCCCAACGGCGCGCCGGCGGCGTATGCCTTGAGCGAGCGGGCCGAGGTGGACAAGATCCCGCTGATCACCCTCGGGTACGGTCGCACCGAAGCCACCGACGGCACGGTGTTCCCTTACAACTTCCCGGTGATGCTGACCTTCTACAGCGAAGCCTCGACCCTGGTGAACTATATTGCCCAGCGCGAAGGCGGCTTCGACAAACTCAAGGGCAAGAAGATCGCCACGGTCTACCACGACTCGGCCTATGGGCGCGAAACCCTCGGCCCGCTGAAATTGCTGGCCGAGAAATACGGCTTTGAAAATATCCAGATTCCGGTGGCGGACCCCGGCAATGAACAGTCCGCACAGTGGCGTCAGGTACGCCAGGCCAACCCGGACTGGGTGTTCCTGCGCACCTGGGGCGTGTCGACGCCGGTGGCGGTGAAGACCGCCGCGCGCTTCGGCTTCCCGGTTGACCATATCATCGGCGACATCTGGGCCAGTTCCAGCGAAGACGTATTGCCCGCTGGCGCTGCCGCCAAGGGCTACTTGGCGCTGACGCCATACCCGGCCGGCGCCGATTTTGAGATCCACAAACGCCTCAAGCAATACATCCTCGACAAGGGCCACAGCGACCTCAAGGACCTGAAAAACTTCGGCAGCGTGTACTACAACTCCGGCTTGGTGAACGCGGCCGTGGCCGTAGAGGCGATCCGCACCGGTCAGGCCAAGTTCGGCAAGCGTCCACTCAATGGTGAAGAAGGCCGCTGGGGCCTGGAACACCTGAATATCGACGACGCACGCCTCAAGGCCATGGGTTACCTGGGCCTGATGCAGAACCTCAAGCTGTCATGCCGCGACCATGAAGGCGGCGGTTCTGCGCGCGTGCAGCAATGGGACGGCGCCAACTGGACGCTGGTCAGCGAATGGATCGCTGCCGACCGTGGGCTGCTACGCCCGTTGATCGATGAAAAATCCGCCGCGTTCGCCAAGGAAAAAGGCCTCACGCCACGCACCTGCACGGGGGATGAATAAGCCATGAGCCAGCCTGCCACTGAAGCCGAAAGCGCGTCACTGCTGACGGTCAATGACATTGAAGTGATCTACGACGGCGCAATCCTGGCGGTGGCCGGGGTCTCGCTGAGCGTGCCCAAGGGCGCCATTGTCGCTTTGCTCGGTGCCAATGGTGCCGGCAAGAGCACCACCCTCAAGGCCATCTCTGGTCTGGTGCGGGCCGAGCGCGCCGAGGTCAGCCGAGGTGTTATCGAGTACGCAGGCAAGGACCTGGCGGATGTCGACCCCAGCCAGCGCGTGCGCCAGGGCATGGTGCATGTGCTGGAGGGGCGCCATGTGTTCGGCCAGCTGACGGTGGAAGACAACCTGCGCAGCGGCGGCTTTGTGCGACGCCTGAGCCGCAAGGAAATGGAGCACGACCTGGAGCGCATCTACGCCTGGTTCCCCCGGCTCAAGACCAAGCGCCACACCCGCGCCGGGCTCACCTCGGGCGGCGAGCAGCAGATGGTCGCCATCGGCCGTGCGTTGATGACTCGTCCTACTTTGGTACTGCTCGACGAGCCATCCATGGGTTTGGCGCCTATGATCGTGCAGGAGATTTTCGAGATCATCGCGCAGCTCAACCGCGAGCAGCAGGTGAGCTTCCTGATCGCCGAGCAGAACATCAACGTCGCGCTGACCTATGCGTCCCAGGGTTACGTGCTGGATACTGGGCGCGTGGCCTTGAGCGGCAGCGCCGCTGAATTGCTGGCGCGGGGTGACTTGCATGATATTTACCTGGGTAAACAGTAAGGGCGAACCTGCATGAGTGAATCCATCCGCAACGCTGATGTACTGATCGTCGGCGGCGGCCTGAGTGGGACGATGCTGGCCGTGCAACTGCTGCGTCTAGGTGGTCAGCGTCGGATCCTGGTGATTGAGCCGCGCGCCGAGCTCGGGCGTGGCGAGGCCTATAGCGCTGTGGAGTTGGGCCACACCCTGAACGGCAACGCGGCACGCATGAGTGTCGACCCGGACAATGCCGATGACCTGACTCAATGGCTCACTGACTACATCGGCGCTGGCGGCTGGCCGGAGTCGGACCAGCAGCACGTGTCCATCAGCGAACTGTTCCCGCCGCGCGGGATTTTTGGCCTGTATGCGCAGCAACGGTTGGCTGAGGCCAAGGTGTTGTCGGCTTCCACGGTGGAGCATGTCAGGGCGCAAGTGGTCGACCTGCAAGTGGACGCGGATTCAACCCTGCTGACCCTCGACAACGGCCAGCAACTGCGCGGTGCGTTTGCCGTACTGGCCACCGGCATGTTCCCGGCGGCGCGCACGCCACAAACCGAATCCAGCGGCTTGAACGCCGCGGCGGTGGACCCGTGGGATGTGCAGGCCATGACCCAACTCGACCCGCAGTCTAGGGTGCTGATCATCGGTTCCGGGCTGACCATGGTCGACGCGGTGGTGTCCCTGGAACAGGCCGGGCATCGCGGACCTATCGAGGTTTTCTCACGCCACGGTTTGTTGCCCCATGTGCGCCGGCAACCGCCGGCTTGGGAGGATTTTCTTGCCGCTGACCACGGCCTTCGCAGCCCTCGGCAGTTGCTGCGCGAAGTGCGTCGGCAATGCCGGATCGCGCTGGAGCAGGGCATCGATTGGCAGTCGCCGCTGGACACCGTGCGTGCCCATATCGGCCGGTTGTGGAGCCAGGCCAGCGAGCGGGAGAAACGTCAGTTCGTGCGGCATGTGCGGCCCTGGTGGGAAAGCCATCACCACCGCTCGCCGCCATTGAGCGCAGAGTTGGTAGCGCGGCTGCATGAGGAAGGGCGCTTGCGGATTCAAGCGGCGTCTTTCAAAGGGCTGGAGCCTTCGGGCGAGGGCGTAACCATTCGCTTGCGTTATCGAGGCGAACAGGCGATCACCCAAGTGTCGGGGGCAGCGCTGATCAACTCCAGCGGCATCGAATACGACTGGCGCCGCGTGGCCCGGCCGTTGCCGCAGCAGTTGCTCAAACGCGGGTTGATCAGGCCTGGGCCGTTGGCGTTGGGGATTGCGGCGGATATGTCCGGCGCAGTGCTGGATGCCCAGGGGCAGGTCAGTGAACGCCTGTTTGCCATGGGCCCGCCATTGCGCGGGATGTGGTGGGAAAGCACGGCGGTGACGGATGTGGCGCTTCAGGCCAAGGCGCTGGCTTCGAGATTGGTGAAGGCCTGAATGGGGTAGGGCTTGCTTCGGATCTGCGGTTTTTTGGGGTACATATCCGTTATTTGGGTAACGGCGGCTAGTGGTTCCGCTCTTACAGTGGGTCACTTTTGTAAAGGCCGGAATGCCGGCCATCGTGGTTGACGGGGCGATTTCAGATCAAAAGCAAGAGCGTGTCGGCCCTAGAGCCGACCGGGTTCTAAGTTGAACTCATTTCAAATGTGGGAGGGGGCTTGCTCCCGATGGCGGTGTGTCAGTTTATGCAGCTTTGACTGACCCTCTGCCATCGGGAGCAAGTCGAACCGTCGCACCGCCATCCCACAGGGGATCTCCATTTATCTTGAGGTGTTCACAAAGCCAGGCTTGAGGCCAAACACCTCAACCCCCTGCGCCGTCGATTGCCCGGTGGTCACTTTCACTCGCTCCACCGGCTTATCCATCGCTTCTCGATACTCCACCGTCATATCTGCCTGGATCGCCTCGCTCGGAATCACAATCGCCTGCGCATTGTTGTAGGTGATGATGGTCAACCGCGCACTCATCCCCAACCGCACCCGCTGCAACTGCTGGGGCGTCAGCTTGGGGATCGATAGCGTCACCGGAAACTGCGCACTGCCCTGGCTGTCACTGGCCATTGCCAACCCGCTGACCACACTGACTGAGCCAGTCAGCCGCTCGCCATCAAACCCATCGCCCATGACCTCCACCGCCTGGCCCTGATGCAATTGGTTGATGTCCAACTCCGAGACCTTGGCGACGATTTTCAGCCGTTCTATGTTCGCCAACCCGAACAACACCTGGCCTTGGCTGATCTTGCTCCCAACTTGGATGGGGGCGTTGGTAATGCCGCCGCCTTGAGGTGTGTTATTGCCAGGCGCGGGCACCACGATGCCGGAAAACGGCGCCTTGACCTCCTGGCCTTCGAGTAACGTGCGCAGGGCCTCGTATTTCACCGTAGCGTTGGTCAGTTCCATGTCGGCAATCTGGCGGTACTCGCCTTTGCCCTGATCGAGCGCCTGTTGCAGTTCGCTGCGGGCGGAGGCGAGGTCCAGCTGTTGTTGCTGGGCTTGCTGCTTGAGTTCGTCCAGTTCGTTGCGCGGGATGATGCCGCGCTTGAACAGGTTGTCGCTTTCGGTGAGTTTGCGCTGGGTGTTGCCGGCATTCATCTCGGTGGTGCGCAGGCTGCGGCGGGCACGGCTGACTGCCGGGCTGCTCTCCCAGTCTTGCATCTCCTGCACGGTACGCCGGGCCTTGAGCTGGGCGGAAAGTGCGTCGCGCAGTTGCACTTGGAGGGTGGCCGGGTCCATGCGCAGCAGCACCTGACCGGCCTCGACCCGTTGGCCTTGTTCCACCAGGTTGGCCTGCACGTTGCCGTCGAACGGGGCGGTGAGGATGAGGGTGGTGTCGGGCTCGATCTTGCCCACCAGACCTATCTGGTGCACCAGCGGGTCGGGTTTTATGGCCAGCCATTGCTCGGCGGTGCTGGCGGGACTGGAAGCAGGACTGCGCAACGCCAGCCCCGCTCCGACCAGCAGCAGGATCACTACAGCGCCCAGCAGGCGTTTTCGATTAGTAGTCATTGAGGGTGATTTCCCAACTTTCCAGCGTCATGCCCAGGGTCAAGTCGAGCTGGGTCTGGGCGTTCAAATAAGCGATCAGTGCATTGAGCTGCGCGTTTTCGGCGTTGCGCAGGTCGGTCTCGAAACTCAGCACCTGGAAGTTGGTGGAACGTCCGGCACTGAGCTTTTCCCGCTCGATCTCGATCTTGCGCCGTGACAGCTCCACCGCACGCTGGGAGATTTCATATTGGCGCCAACGGGTGCCGAGGTCGCGCACCACATCGTTGACGCTGCGCTCCAGTTCCTGACGGGCGTCGGTGATGCGGATTTCCTGATCCTCCACATTCACCCGCGCACGCACTTCGGCCTGGCGTGTGCTGATGTCACCGATGGGGATCTGCACCTGCACCCCGGCGTAGCTGTCCCAGGTGCGGTTATTGCTGCTGCCGGCGTCGTTATTGTAGTTGTCGCGAATCTGGTTCGCGCCGGCCACCAAATCCACCTGCCAGCGCCCGGAGTCTTTGGCGATCACCAGGTCGAGGTCGGCCTGCTGGCTGCCGAGCAGGGCGGCGAGGTACTCCGGTTGCTGGGTTTGCGCCAGGGTGAAGGCCTGGCGCTTGTCGATCTGCATGGGCTTGGCCTCCAGGGCTTCGGTGGCGCGAATCGGCGTGGACAGGTCCAGGGCCAGCAGACGCAGGAGCGCCATGCGATTGGTATCGAGTTGGTTTTGCGCTTCTTCCACGCCCAACTGCTGGGTGGCGATATCGGCTTCGGTCTGCACGATTTCGAACTCGGCCATGCGCCCGGCGCTGATCAGCGCCTTGTTCACGTTCAGCAAGGTGTCGGAGCGTTTGAGGGCTTCCTGCACGATCAGCAGTTGTTCCTGGGCGCGCAGCAGTTCGCGGTAGGTGGCGATGATCTGGCTGATGGTCTGCGCCACGGTGGCCTTGAGGTTCAGGCGATTGGCCTGTTCCGACAGGCGCGACAGGCGCAGCGGCGCGGTGGTGGCGTCCCAGCCGGCACCGCGCAGCAGCGGTTGGATGATCGCCAGGTCCAGGCCGTCGCTGCGGTAACGGCCGGCGCGGTCGGCGTTGTTCAGTTGCTGGGTCCAGCCCATGCTCAGTCGGGTGCCGTACTCACTGAGCAAACTGGTGGCCGGCGCCACGTTGGTGTTGCGTGCGCTGTCCTGGGAACCGCGGGTGGCGCGGTAATAGCTGTTGAGGGTGAGCTTGGGGTTGAACACGTCTTCAGCGACCCGCAGGTCGAACTTCTGCGCCACCCGTTGCAGGTAGGCGCTGCGGATTGCCGGGTTGTTGCGCAGGCCCAGGTACACCGCGTCGCCAAGGGTCAGCGCGGTGACCTGGGCGTTCAACGACACGCTGCGGGGGCTGCTGGGGGCCGAGGGACGGATGACCACATCGGCCGCCACGCCGGGCAGGCTGATCAGCGCGAGCAACCAGAGCCATTTACTCATCACGCAGGGCCTCCACCGGTTGCAATCGCGAGGCCGAAACTGCCGGGTAGAGGCCGAAGAACAAACCCACCAGCAATGTACTGCCCACGCCGAGAGGCAGGGCGGCAGCTGCCAGCGCGAACTCCCAGCCCGACAGCCAGGCGTAGAGCCAGGCAGCGCTCATGCCCAGCACCGCGCCGCACAGCGCGCCGACGGCGGTGAGGGTCACGGCTTCGAGCAGGAACAGGTTGCGGATATCTCGCTGGCGAGCGCCCAAGGCCATGCGAATGCCGATCTCGCGGCGGCGCTCCGAGACGTTCATCAGCATCACGTTCATCACCCCCACGCCACCGCCCACCAGGGAAATCGCGCCGAGGGCCAGTAGCAGGTAGGCGAAGGTGCGGCTTTGCCGGGTCATGCCGTCGATCATTTGCTGGGGCACCTGAATGTCGACAGTGTGTTCGGTGAGCTGGGTCTGCAAGGCGTCGGCGGCTGCCCGGGCGATGTGCTCCATGTCCTGGCCGGGCGCGGCGCGGATGATCACATTGCTGATCTGCGGCGTGGCGTAGATACGGCGCATGCCTTCGGCGGGGATGAACAATGACTCGTTGGCCTGCACCGGCATCAGCATCGCCCGCGGTTGGTTGTGCAGAATGCCGACGATCAGGAACAGGTAGTCGTTGATGCGCACCCGGTCGCCCAGTTGCACGGGATCGCCCGGCGCCCCGAGTGCCTGGGCGACCTGGTCGCCAATCACGCCATAAGTTTCGTTGGCGTCGTAGCTCGACAGAAAACGCCCTTGTCGCAGTTCCAGGCGCATCGTTTGGGGAATCTCCGCTGTGCCGCCGACGAAGTTGGCGTTGGCTGTGCGGCCATGGAACACGATGGGCCCGCTGAACAGGCTGAGTGCGCCGATATGCGCGATGCCTGGCACGGCCTCGCGCACCGCTTGCAGGTTGAGTGGGGTACGCATCGGCACATTGTTGTTGCCTTTGGGCGGGAACTGCACCACCAGGGTGTCGGTGCCCATGTCCTTGAAAATCATCGCGGCATCCACTGCCGCGTTATGGCCGATATTGATCAGTGCTACCACCGACGAACTGCCAATCACGATGCCCAAGAGGGCCAGAACCGAGCGCTTGCCAAGGGTGCGCAGGCTGATGAAGGCTTCATGCAGCAATTGGCTGAGGCTCTGTTCGACCCGCAGGCTCATAGGCGACCGACCTCGTGCACCACGCCGTTGCGCACCAGAATCTTGCGTTCCAGTCGCTCGGCGATAGTCGCGTCGTGGGTGACGATGATCAGCGTGACCTGTTGCTCGCGGTTCAGCGCCAGCAGCAGGTCCATGATGTCCTGAGCGGTGCTGCTGTCGAGGTTACCGGTGGGTTCGTCGGCCAGGATCACCGAAGGTTTGCCCACCAGCGCGCGGGCGATAGCAACGCGTTGGCGCTGACCGCCGGAAAGGTCGGCGGGGCGATGGTGAGCGCGATCGGCCAAACCCACTTGTTCGAGCATGCGCAGGGCCTGTTCCACCGATTCATGGCGCGACACTCCGCGATAGCTCAGCGGCAAGGCGACGTTGTCCAAGGCGCTGAGGCGCGGCAGCAGGTTGAAGCTCTGGAACACAAAACCGATCTGCTGGTTGCGGATCGCCGCCAGTTCATCCGGGGTGGCGCTGAAAATATCGTGGCCCGCAAAGTGGTACTGGCCGCAGTTGGGCAAGTCCAACAGGCCAAGAATATTGAGTAGGGTGCTTTTACCGGAGCCGGACGCGCCGAGAATGCCGCAGCTGTCACCGCGGGTGATGGACAGGCACACGTCATTGAGAATGGACAGCTCTTGCCCGGCCAACTGATAGCGTTTGCCGATGCCTTGCAGGGAGATCAAGCCTGGGTGCGCGGGGGTATCTGTCATCATGACTACGCCTGCAGTCTCGACGCTGCCGTCATGTCCCCCGGTAAATCCTTGTAACAAGTTCGGGAGTTGTCAGGTACGCGTCACGGACTGGTTTTATTTCTTGTTTTTAAAATATTGTTTGAATACTAACCGTGTTCCCAGCGCTTCGCCAGCCATGGATGTAGAGCGGTTTTACCCTTTGAAACGATTACATAACGCGGTGTGAGGGGCCGTCAAAATTGCCCGGATCACCCTCAAAATGCCCGCTGGCCAAGGCTTTGAATCGTATGGCGGTGTATCCCCACTTGCTTTCGAACGGCCGCCCCGGTATAAAAAATCAAATTATTTTTTAAAACAATATTTCCGCCGTGGAACCCTTTATGGTCGCGAAGAAACTCAGCGCTCCAAACATTACCAAGACTCGATTGCTGGATGCGACAGAGGCACTCTTTATTAAGTACGGTTATGACGCAGTGTTGTTACGGCAGATTACCGAGCGAGCCCAAGTGAACCTGGCCGCTGTGAACTACCACTTCGGGGACAAGGATTCCCTGATGAAAACCCTACTGATGCAGCGCCTTGAGCCGCTCAACGAGCAGCGCCTGGAACTGCTGGCGCGCTGTGAAGCCGAGTCTGATGGCCCACTCGATTGCGATACCCTCCTAGGCGTGCTGTTCGCCCCGGCCATGGGCCTGGAGCGCAGCGATCCGGCCAGTGCGAGTGGGGAAGGGCGTTCGTTCATCCGTTTCCTGGGTCGTGTGTACAGCGACACCTCACCGTTCATCCAGGAATACCTCAAGGTGCATTACCAGCCGGTGTTCCAGCGCTTCTTCGAAGCGTTCGCCCTGGCCTTGCCAGATCTGCCGCGCAATGAGCTGGGCGTGCGCCTGCAATTTGCCCTCAAGGCGATTTCCGGGGTGATGGCCGGCACCGAACTGCGCCTGCTGATGAATTCCATGAGCCTGGGCCGCCCGGCGACGGATGCCGAAGTGATGGCCAAGTTGATCACCTTGGTCTCGGCGGCGATTCGTGTGCCGCAGCAAAGCCCGGAAGCGGAAACCGCGTTGGCGAAGGTGCTGGATACCCAGCGTGCCATTCGTGAACAAGCGGCCGCGCCCGCTGCCAAGGCCTCGCGCTAAGTCAAATCCCAGGCAAAAAAAAGCCCGCTGGGGCGGCGGGCTTGATGTGCAACGTTTGTAACGGATGAGGCTTCACCCTACGTCCCGGGATGTGAATAAAACGTGAAAAATATGTAGGAGAAAGTGTGAATGTGTAGATGCTGGGTACACGTCAACGGACCAGCTTTCTAGATCTTCCAGCGCCCGGCGCTCTTAGCCAGCCGCTGGCGCATCCCATCCACATTCGCCGCCAATTGCACCGTCAGCAACCGATAACCGTCCAACGCGCTGTAGACCGGCGTATCCAGCGCCGGCTCGCTCACGCCGGCATGGCTTGGCCGCTCCAACCGCTCTGTCACCCCCGACTTCAGCGCCCTCGCCATCCCCACCAACTGCACACGAATCTGCCGGTGCTCAGCCTTCAACATCATCTGCATGCGCGCAGTGGCCTGTTCATCACGAGGGTCCGGCCGCGTGTTGCCGAGAATTTCCAGGGTGCTGATGCACATGCGCAGGTGCCGCTGGATCGCGTCCAGTTCGGTCATGGAGATGCGCACTTCCTTGGACACCGACGGCATCAGCGAGCGCAGTTGCACCATCGCGGCATTCAAGCGGTTCAACAATTTGAGGTGTTCATCATCGGTGACCGATTGGCCGTTGATGATCCTGCTGTAAATCGCCGCACAGTCGCGCAAAGCACTGGCCAGGTTGTAGCGCCACGAGTACACGGCATACAGCGGTAGGGCGAAGGAAAACGCCAGGGCCAGCACGATGCCAATCAGGATATCGACCGTGCGCCACAAACCATCCGAGATCGGATTGTCGCCGTGGCCGGCGACGATAAACACCGTGATCGCTGACAGCAGGGCGATGTATCCGCCCTTGCCGATGGCGTGATAGGAAAAGAACCCGCACACCACCGACATCAGCAAATAGGTCAACAGCGGCAGACCGAAGTACGCCTGTTGCACCACCAGCAGCAAGCCGACGCTGGCGCCGATCAAAGTACCGTAGGCGCGCTCCACGGCTTTCTTGCCGATATTGCCGTGGTGCTGCAAACCGCCGATCACGATCAGCATGGTCACCGACGCCCACTCACCGTGGGGCAGGTTGATGCCGGTGGTCAGCAGGATCGTCGCCAGCAAGCCAATGGACACGCGCACGGCGTGGATCAGCTTGGCATGGCGATAGCGACGGTACGGGTCGAGCAACGGGCGCAGCAGGCGCCGGGCAAACATAGGCAAATGCAGGTTAATCAACTGCTCGCGTTCCTCTAGAAAATGTAATCGGTGGTCAGGAAGCTCGAATCGCGGTTGCGCAGGATGTCGCTGACCAGCGCCTTGTTGCTCTCCTGGAACTTGGTGGCCACCAGGGTGCGGATCGAGAACACCCGCAAGGCGTCATGTACCGACAACGTGCCTTCGGCCGAGTTCTTGCGCCCGTTGAATGGGAACGTGTCCGGCCCGCGCTGGCACTGGGCGTTGATATTGATCCGGCCAACCTGATTGGCAAAGGTGTCCACCAGACGCCCGACTGCTACGGCGTTGGTGCCGAAGATGCTCAATTGCTGCCCGAAGTCCGAGTCGAGTACGTACTCGATCACCGTCTCCAGATCGCGGTAAGGCACGATCGGCACCACCGGGCCGAACTGTTCTTCGTGGTACACGCGCATCTGCGGGTTCACCGGGTACAGCACGGCCGGGTAGAAAAACGAACCACGGCTGGTGCCACCGTTGGCATTCACCACCTGGGCACCGTGTTGTTGAGCATCGGCCACCAGATCGTTGAGGTAATCCACCTTGCCCACTTCCGGCAGCGGCGTCAGCGACACGCCATCTTCCCATGGCATGCCGGGCTTGAGTGTCGCCAGCTTGGCGTTGAATTTCTCGATAAAGCTGTCGACCACATCCTCATGCACAAACAGGATTTTCAACGCGGTGCAGCGCTGGCCGTTGAACGACAACGAACCGGTGACGGCCTCGCTGACGGCATTGTCCAGGTCCACCTCGGGCAACACGATGCCGGGGTTTTTCGCGTCCAGGCCCAGTGCAGCACGCAAGCGGTGCGGCTTGGGGTGCAGTTTTTTAAGGTCGCTGGCGGCCTTGTTGGTGCCGATAAACGCAAAGATATCGATCTTGCCGCTGGCCATCAGCGCGCTGACGGTTTCACGGCCACTGCCGTAGATCACGTTGATCACTCCGGCCGGGAAGCTGTCGCGGAACGCCTCCAGCAGCGGGCGGATCAGCAGCACGCCGAGCTTGGCCGGTTTGAACACCACGGTGTTGCCCATGATCAACGCCGGGATCAGCGTGGTGAAGGTCTCATTGAGCGGGTAGTTGTAGGGGCCCATGCACAGCGCTACACCCAGCGGTACGCGGCGGATTTGCCCGAGGGTGTCCTGTTCCAGTTCGAAGCGGCTGCTGCGACGGTCCAGTTCCTTGAGGGCATTGATGGTGTCGGTGATGTAGTCGCAGGTGCGGTCGAACTCTTTTTGCGAGTCCTTGAGGTTCTTGCCGATTTCCCACATCAGCAGCGTGACCACCGCATCGCGCTGTTCGCGCATACGGCGCAAAAACGCTTCGACATGCTGGATACGGTCCGCCACACGCATGGTTGGCCATTCGCCCTGGCCCCGGTCGTAGGCGCGCACGGCGGCATCGAGGGCGGTGAGGGCGGTGTCGGCGTCCAGCAGCGGCGTGCTGCCGATCACCACACGGCTGTCGCCCAACTGCACCGGGCTCTGCACCTGGGCCAGCGGGCCGTTCCACACCTGCAATTGGCCATCGACCAGGTAATCACGCTGTTCAATGGGCGCTTCAAGCCGGAATTGCTCGGGAATATCGGCCACGGACGTTGGAAACAGCTGGGCGAGCAGGTTGCTGGTGGTCATGTCGCTACCCCTGGAATAGTTTCAAAACATGACTAGAGAGTCACCCAACAAAGGGCTCTATGGCAAGGCTTGCGCGCTTTCTCCTACGCACGATGACGTACGGCGGGTAAACTGCGCGCCTTTCTTGAAGGAGTTCACATGAGTCACTACCAGCCGGGCATTCTTGCCGCACCGGTGCCTTTGCAGGCACGCCATCTGTTTTTTGCCGTGCAAACCCTTGAAGCCGTACCGGCCGCGTTGGACGCGCTGGTGCAACTGGTGGATTCGGCGGCAGTGGTCGGTTTAGGTGAACCGCTGGTAAATGCACTGGGCACGCACATCGATGGTCTGCGCCCATTCCCGGCGGTCAGCGGCCCGGGTGCGAATAATCCGTCCACCCAGCAGGCACTGTGGGTGTGGCTGCACGGTGTGGATCGCGGTGAACTGCTGTTGCGCAGCCGTGCCTATGAAAAGGCCCTGGCCCCGGCGTTTGGCCTGGTGCAGTCAACCGAAGGCTTTCGCTACAAGACCGGTTTTGACCTCACCGACTATGAAGACGGCACCGAAAACCCCCACGACGACGCCGCCGTTGACGCCGCGCTGACCGACAGCGGCGCCAGCTTCGCTGCGATCCAGCAATGGCAGCACGATCTCGACGGCTTCGCCGCCTTGCCCGCCCAGGAGCGCGACCACATCATCGGCCGCCGCCATGGCGACAACGAAGAGCTGGACGACGCCCCCGAATCCGCCCACACCAAACGCACCGCTCAGGAAAGCTTTACCCCGGAAGCCTTCGTGGTACGCCGCTCGATGCCATGGGCCGAGAACGGTCAGGCGGGGTTGATGTTCCTCGCGTTCGGCCACTCGTTCGATGCTTTCGAAGCACAACTGCGCCGGATGAGCGGGTTGGAAGACGGGATTGTCGACGGGTTGTACCGCATCAGCACGCCGTTGACCGGTGGTTACTACTGGTGCCCGCCGGTTATGGGCGGGCATTTGGACCTGAGCGCGCTGGCGAACATGAAATTGTCGACAGGCAACTGATCCGCGGCTGAAAAAAATCAGCGCTGCCCTTAATCTGGCAGCCTTATCACCCGCGTGGATCGTTCATGTCTTCTGCCGCCGATGGCCTGCCTCTCAACAAACGCCTGCCTGCCGTGATCGCGATCTCCCTGGGGATCGGCATGGCGACGTTGGACACGGCCATCGTCAACACCGCACTGCCGACACTGGCCGAAGGGATTGGTACCGATTCCGCCTCGGTGATCTGGGTGGTCAACGCCTACCAGTTGGCGATTATTGCCACGGTGCTGCCGTTTGCGTCGCTGAGTGACGTGCTGGGGCATCGCCGTGTGTACCTTGGCGGGTTGCTGCTGTTTATCGTCTCGTCGCTGTTTTGCGGGTTGGCCGGTTCGCTGGAGACCCTGACGGCTGCGCGGGTGGTGCAGGGGCTGGGGGCGGCGGCGATCATGAGTGTGAACACGGCGTTGCTGCGGCATATCTACCCGTCGAAAATGCTTGGGCGCGGCCTTGGTTATAACTCGTTGGTGGTGGGGTTGGCCTTCACCTTGGGGCCGACCGCCGCGTCGGCGATCCTGTCAGTGGCGACCTGGCACTGGCTGTACCTGATCAATGTGCCGCTGGGGCTGTTGGCCCTGGCACTCGGCGTGCGTTCACTGCCCATCCTCCCCATCACCGGGCATGCGTTTGACCGGCTGGCGGCATTGTTATGTGCCGGTTTGTTCGCCTTGTTGGTCTTGGGCCTTGGCACAGCGGTGCACGGCGCTCAAGGCGCACTGACCCTGGGCTTGATTGCCGTGGCGCTGCTGTGCGGCACCTTGTTGCTTCGTCGCCAGGCCGGTCATCCGGCGCCGATGCTCGCCTTGGACCTGTTCAAGCGGCCGGTGTTTGCCTTGTCTTCTCTCACTGCGATCTGCGCCTTCAGTGCCCAGGGCCTGGCCTTCGTGTCGCTGCCATTTCTGCTGCAAGCAGTGCTCGGCCATAGCCAGGTGGAAACCGGCTTCCTGATGACGCCGTGGCCGGCCGTGGTGGCGGTGATGGCACTGGTCGCCGGGCGCCTGGCCGACCGTGTGTCCCTGGGCCTGCTGTGCGGCATCGGCCTGCTGATGTTGAGCCTGGGCATGGCCGCATTGGCGACCTTGGACACCGGCGCGTCGGCCTTCGATATCGGTTGGCGCATGGCCTTGTGCGGCGCCGGTTTTGGTTTTTTCCAGTCGCCCAATCTCAAGGCGTTGATGACCAGTGCACCGCTGGCGCGCAGCGGCGGGGCCAGTGGCATCGTGGCGATTTCGCGCTTGTTGGGGCAGACGCTGGGCGCCTCGCTGGTGGCGTTGTGTTTCCACCTGTTCATGGCCAGCGGCCCGCACTCTGCGTTGTGGCTGGGCTGTGCATTTGCGCTGGTGGGCAGCGTGGCCAGCGGTTTGCGTTTGCTGCCCTATGGGAAAAAGACGTGACGGGGCGTTGTAAAGCGCGGTTCGCTAAGGCTACCGTGGCGACCTGAATATTTCGGGATGTTTCAGATTTATGTCCAGTCAGGCCCAACGCACTGCCGACACCACCTCCCGCCGCGCCGCGCTGACCCTGGCGTTGTGCCTGCCCAGCGACGTGCTGCTCTACCTGCTGCTGCCCATGGAATCCCAGGCCTTTGGCATTACCCTGGCCCAGGCCGGGGTGTTGCTGGCGGCCAACCGCCTGGTGCGGATTTTCGGTTACCGGCATGTGTTGAATTTCTACGCGCGCAACGGCGATCGCCTGACCTGCATGATCGCCGCCGGTGCCGCTGCGCTGTGTGCCCTGGGCAATTCGGTGCTGTCCGGCTTCGCCGCGTTGCTCGGGTTGCGGCTGGTGTGGGGCCTGTGTTTTGCCGCGTTGAACCTGTCGACCCAGGTATTGGCCACCGCTGAGCCAGAGGGCGCCGCGCGCCGGGCCGGGCGTTCGCGGGCCTTGATCGCCTGGGGACCGATGCTGGCGTTGCCGTTCGGTGGTTGGCTGACGCTGTGGGCCGGGCCGCGTCCGATCTTTGTGATTCTCGCCGGTTGCTGCCTGATAGGCCTTTGGATGGCGCGCGGCTTGCCCAGCGCCGGACATGATTTGCACAGCACACCAGGGCGTCGCTTCAAGTGGCCGGACAGCGTTGCACTGTGGTCGTTTATCGAAGGCGTGGCGCTGGACGGGCTGTTTATCTTTGGGCTGTCGATCCAGGCCCAGAAAATTCTCGGCGGCGATGCGGTGCTGATTGCTGGTGGCTTAATGGCCCTGCGCTACGTCTCGGAAATGCTTCTGAGCCCCTTGGGCGGTCGCGCGGCGCAGCGATTTGGCGCCACCGCCATGTTGCTGCTGTTTTCGTTCTTGAGTGCCCTGGCCTTGAGCGCATTCGGCAGCTATTGGGTGATCGTCGGCGCGGCGGCGGTGCTGGTGCTGCGCGCATTGCAACTGCCGCTGGTGACTACCTTGGTCGCCGAGCGCAACCCCGGTTCGATGCGAGTGTCGGCGCTGGCGTCCAATGCCGTCTGGCGCGACATCGGCGCTGGCCTGGGGCCGCTGCTGGCGGGCCTGCTGCTGCCGGTGGCGTCGGCGCCGCTGGTGTTTGGCGTGGCGGGTGCGGCGATTGCGGTGAGTGCGTTGTTCTGCTGGCGAGGCAGATGATTTAAACGCTTTTCAAACCGTCCAGCCACGCGGGGTCGAAACGGGTCTGTTCGGTGTCGATTCTCAGCGTCTGCATCCTGGCTTTATGCGCGTCCATTTCGCCGACCAGTTGCGCCTGGGCGCTGGAGTTGGCGTCCAGTGCATGCATCTGCGTCAGCCCCAGGTGATAGAAACGCAGCACTTTCATGGCCGTCGGATCATTGGCCTGCACACGTTCGGTGACGGTGTGCATCACATTGGTCACGCGCATCAGCGTGCGCTTGAGCTGCCAGCCGTACACCGCAGCGGCCAGCCACGACTTGGACCAGAACGGGCCGCGCACCAGGGCGACGGTAATCAGCACCCCCGCGAACACACCGCCGACATTGAAGCGAAAGTTATCACCGCCGGGTTCGCCGAACAGCATCACCGCCAGGGTCGACAGCAGCATGGCCAAGGCCATGAACAGCACGGCCACGATCAACGTGCTGCGGCGGGTCTGTTGGCGGTAGGTGACGGGGTCGCAGGGTTTGAGCTCGAACATCCGGTCCAGGTCTCCAGGGCGGGTAGGGGGTGGCATCTTCTCATGGTCAGCGGTCAGCGGTGGGGCAATCAAGTTGAACCATGATCTGTGGCAGTTTCTCTAAACGAATGTAGTCCCTTTGAGGTGAACCACCATGCCCGAATACAAGCAACCACCGCCCGGTACACCCGACCCTGATCGCACACCCGGTGAAGAAGAGCGCGACAACGATGCCTTGCGCCCCAATGACCCGAAAGAGCGTGACGACCATGATGATGTGGAGCGCGTCGAAGAAGACTTGGAAAACCTCCACGACAAAGCTCGCCCGCTCTAACAGGAGACCATGATGAACAAGCGCTCGGATGGGCCCCCCTCTAACGAACACGCCAGCGGCAAGGATGAGCTGGGATTTGACCCCGACTCGCCGGATGTGGCTGATCCGCAGGTTGATCCGGTAGGTCCGGCGATTGCCCCGCTGGATAAAAAGGACAAGGACGAGGCGAAAAAAAAGCCGCCCTACGATCCGTTGGGCGACTTAAAGAAATAACAGCGTAATAGGTAATCAGGCCCCGCCATTGAGCGGGGCCTTCGTTTATTTAGGTGGCGTCCAGGAAACGTCGGTAATCCCGAACTTCTCCGCCCAGGGCCGGGTGGTTTTTTTCACTTGCTCGTGGCCGACGCGGCCGATACGGCTGACATGAGCAATGTCGGCATCGACCGCTGCCCAGTGCCAGGCCTCGGCGTTATTCATCACTTCGGCACGCACCACAAAGGACTTCGGTTGACCGTGCAGTTGGTAGTGGATGGTGTAGATTTTTGCGGTACTCATGTTGCCTCCCTGTCTTGTTATAGATGGAGGCTGAAGCGTTCAAAAAGGTTCATTCAAAATGACAGTTTGCATGTGAACGCGGCATAGTGACGCACTCTTCCTGCGCCCAAGGACCGTGCCATGACCCGCCTCAACCATAGCCATCTGTACCTGCAGCGCCTGGGATACGATTCGCCGCCACCGCCCACCCTGGCAACCCTGCGGGATCTGCAACTGCGCCATGTGTGCACCTTCGCCTTTGAAAGCCTGTCGACCCTGTTGCGCCTGCCGGTGCCGATCGACTTGCCCAGCGTCGAGCAAAAGGTGTTGTTCGATGGCCGCGGCGGCTACTGCTATGAGTTGAACCAGATGTTCCTCGCGCTGCTGCAGGAACTGGGTTTCGAGGCCCGTGGCATTACCGGTCGGGTGGTGATGGGCGGACCGCCGGACGCGCGCACGGCACGCACCCATCGTTTGAGCCTGGTGACCCTGGACGGGGTTCGTTACATCACCGATGTAGGCTTTGGCGGCATGGTGCCCAGCAGTCCGTTGCAGTTGGACACTGAGGCCGTGCAGGCCACTGCCCATGAGCCCTATCGCCTGACGTTCAATGCGGGAGAGAACAGTTACACCTTGTGGGCCGAAGTGGCGGGGGAGTGGCGTGGTTTGTATGTGTTCGACTTGCAGGTGCAGGGAGCCATCGATTACGAAATCGGTAATTGGTATGTCTCGACCCACCCGAACTCGCCGTTCTTGGGCCAATTGAAAGTCGCACTGCTGGCGCCCGGCAAACGCCATACCTTGAACAACGCGCATTACGCGATCCATTCCCTGGATCAGCCCAGCGAAAAACGGCTGCTGAACAACGCGCAAGAGCTAACGGTCTTGCTGAGGGACACCTTCGGTATTCGCGTGCCGGTGCAGCCGTCACTGGCTCAAGCAATGGCCGGCGGGTGGCCGACCTAAAGCCAGGCGACGCCATTTATGAGTGCGCGTTCTCTGCTCACAAGCGCTGCATTCGCAGCTTAATCCTACGCCCCGCAATGACACTGCCTGCATTCTCGTGTGGTCCCATCGCTATATAAATCCGCCCACGCTGAATATTTTCGGCAGTAGGCGTAGCGCGGGGGCTCCAACAGGCTCAGTTTTCTGAACCGTTGGATTCGACGTCCCGACTCGCGGCTCTACTGCCAGAGCCATTTGCCCGAGGGACACATGATGGGGTCGCCCACCGAAGCTCAACCACTGGATTTCACCCTGTTGTGCTTGCCCCTGAGCGAGGCCGATGGCGGTGGCCAGAACTTTGAATATTCGGCGCAATTCTTAGAACTTGAAGAAGAGGCACTGGGTAAACCCGAGGTTCAGTACGGCGACACCGTCACCGAGGCCATCGAGCCGAACTGGAAGCGCGTCATGGCCCTCGCATTGCCGATGTTGGAGCGCAGCCGCGATTTACGCCTGGCCATCTGGGCCACCCGCGCCGAACTCAACGTGCACGGCATCGCCGGACTGTCGGCTGGCCTGGGGCTGGTGCAGGGGTTGTTGGAAAATTGCTGGGACGGGCTGTACCCCAGGCTCGACCCGGAGGATGGCCATGACCCGCTGTTGCGCATCAATATCCTGGCGTTCCTATGTGCCCCCAACGGCCTGGTACGCGACGTGTTGGATGCGCCGTTGATCAACGCGCGAGGCATCGGCGCGGTCAGCTTGAGAATGATCGATTTGGCGATTGTCGAGCACGGCGGCGAGGGCAATCACCCGAGCCTGGCAATGATCGAAGGGGCGCTTGTCGATGCCAATGCGCAACAGCTACAGGCCATTCACCTTGCGCTGACCCAGGCGTTAGCGCACAGCCTGCAGATTGAGCAGTGGCTGACGGAAAAAGTCGGCGTAGGTCGCGCCATCGACCTCAATGGACTGGTCGCTCCACTGCGTCGCGCCGCTGAAATAGTCCGCCGGTTCTTGCTTGAACCTGCGCCAGTCGAGGCGGCTGCAGCCACTGTTGCTACCTCAGAGGTGGCCGCACCGCAGGCACTGTTCGGCGAGATCCGCAGCCGCGAAGAGGCGCGCCAGGTCATTGATCGGCTGTGCAGCTATTTTCATACCCATGAGCCCGCGAGCCCGGTGCCGTTCCTGCTGCAACGGGCAAAAACACTGATCGACAAGAATTTCATGGAGTTGCTGCAAGACCTGGCGCCCGATGGACTTGCGCAACTGGCGCAGGTCAGCGGCATCCGCACCAACGACAACTGAACGTTCATCTATCCACTCCACTCACCGGAGCCAGTTCCGTGGCCAAAGAAAGTAGCCAGAAGTTTATCGCCCGCAATCGTGCGCCGCGCGTCCAGATCGAATACGACGTGGAGATCTACGGCGCGGAAAAAACCGTGCAGTTACCCTTCGTGATGGGCGTGTTTTCAGACCTTTCCGGCAAACCGGCCGAGCCTTTGCCGCCGGTAGCCGAGCGCAAGTTTCTGGAAGTCGATGTGGACAACTTTGACGAACGCCTCAAGTCCATGAAGCCCCGTGTGGCATTCCAGGTGCCCAATACCCTGACGGGCGAGGGCAACCTGCCGGTGGAGATCACCTTTGAGAGCATGGACGACTTTTCCCCAGGTGCAATCGCCAACAAGGTGCCCAGCCTTAATCAGTTGTTGGCCGCGCGCCGCCAGCTGTCGAATCTGCTGACCTATATGGACGGCAAGGTAGGGGCCGAAGAATTGCTAGCCAAAGTGCTCAGCGATCCGAGTGTGATGCAGGCCCTGTGCGCGGCCCCCCAACAACCCGACTAACTGAATGACCGTGGTCTCTGCCGGCGCCTCGTTTGCCCCGGTATGGGGACGCTGTTGCCCATAATTCAAGGATACCGTCATGTCCACTACGCAATCGGAACAACCCGAACAGGGAGCTCCGGCCACGGCATTCGACGCCGGTGACTTCGCCAGCCTGCTGCAAAAAGAATTCAAGCCCAAGACCGACAAAGCCAGGGACGCCGTGGAATCCGCCGTGCGCACCCTGGCGGAACAAGCGCTGCAAGGCACGCAGGTGATGTCCCATGACGTGCTCGGCACGATTGAAGGCCTGATCGCCAGCCTCGACCAAAAGCTCACCGAACAGGTCAACCATATCCTCCACCATGAGGAGTTCCAGGCCGTGGAAAGCGCCTGGCGCGGCTTGCATTACCTGGTCAGTAACACCGAGACCGACGAGTCCCTGAAGATTCGGGTGATGAACATTTCCAAGCACGAAGTGCATAAGACTCTGCGCAAGTTCAAAGGAGTGGCCTGGGACCAGAGCCCGATTTTCAAGAAGCTGTATGAAGAGGAATACGGCCAGTTCGGTGGCGAGCCCTATGGCGCCTTTGTCGCTGACTACTACTTCAACAACAGTGCGCCGGACGTCGAGCTGTTGACCCAGATCGCCCGTGTCAGTGCCGCCGCGCACTGCCCGCTGATCACCGCCGCTGACCCCAGCGTGATGCTTATGGAGTCCTGGCAGGAACTGGCCAACCCACGTGACCTGACCAAAATTTTCCAGACCCCGGAGCACGCGGCGTGGCGCAGTTTGCGCGCCAGTGAAGACTCACGCTACGTGGGCCTGGCCATGCCGCGTTTCCTGGCCCGTGCCCCTTACGGTGCCAAGTCCAATCCGGTGGAAGACTTCGATTTTGAAGAAACCACTGACGCCGCCGACGCCAAGGATTTCACTTGGGCCAACGCGGCTTACGCCATGGCCGTGAATATCAACCGTTCGTTCAAACACTATGGCTGGTGTTCGCAAATTCGCGGCATCGAATCCGGCGGCGTCGTGGAGGGCTTGCCGGTGCATACCTTCCCGACTGACGACGGCGGTGTGGACATGACCTGCCCGACCGAGATCGCCATCAGCGACCGGCGCGAAGCCGAGCTGGCCAAGAACGGCTTCATGCCCCTGGTGCACAAAAAAAACAGCGATCTGGCGGCCTTCATCGGCGCTCAGTCCCTGCACAAACCGGCGGAGTACGACGACCCGGATGCCAGCGCCAACGCCAACTTGGCAGCGCGTCTGCCGTACCTGTTTGCCACGTGCCGTTTTGCTCACTACTTGAAGTGCATCGTGCGCGACAAGATCGGTTCATTCAAAGAGCGCGACGATATGCAGACCTGGCTCAACAACTGGGTTGGCCGCTACGTGGAGCACAACCCGGCCACCGCGACCGATGCCGATAAAGCGCGTAAGCCGCTGGCGGGGGCCGAGGTCGTGGTGGAAGAAATCGAAGGCAACCCCGGTTACTACAGCGCCAAGTTTTTCCTGCGTCCGCACTACCAGCTTGAAGGCTTGACCGTGTCCTTGCGGTTGGTCTCCAGGCTGCCTTCAACCCAAGCGTCATAACCCCGTTGTTCAACCTGAAAGGTACTCACCATGATCCTGCTGAACTTTAAAGGCACCCCAATCAAAGGCACTTCCACCGTCGACGGTCACAAAGACTGGATCACCCTCGACGCTATCCAAATGGGGGTTTTCCGAGCGATTTCCTCCAGTGGCGGCGGTGCTGACCGTGACACCAGCAACCCTTCGTTCTCGGAAATTTCCGTGACCAAACTGGCCGACGTGGCCTCGGCCGATCTGTTTATGCAGGCTGTGTGCGGCAAGAGCCTGGGCGATGCCGAGATCCACTTTGTCCATACGGGCGGCGCGGACAAAAAACAGCAAGTGTTTCTTAAGATCATCCTGGGCGGCGCGATTATCAGTGCTTACTCCGCCAGCAGCACTGGCGATCGGCCGGCCGAAACCCTTTCGATCAACTTCACCACCATCAGCTACGCCTATGACGCCTTCAACGGTGACACGGTAATCACCGGTACGCCGAAGAAGTGGGACTTGGAAAAGAATCAGAAGATCTGATTCGGATGCCCGACGGTGGGTGGGTTCGCCCGCCCGCCGTCCTGTCGATGGAGGCCTCAGCGCATGGCTGAACTAACCAGTCTCGAACGTTTGCAACCGTCCTTGCTCGATCGCTTGAGTGATGACGACACCGCGCAGGTTTTCGAGCCTCGCGACAAGCGCGTGTTGTCCATGCGCCGCTTGCGCAAGGCGGTATTACGCGATTTGGGGTGGCTGCTCAACAGCACCAGTCTGGGCAGCTTTCGCGACCTGAGGAAGTGTCCGTTGGCGGGACAATCAGTGCTCAATTTCGGGCTGCCCGATCTCGCGGGAAAGACGGCTGCCGGCCTGGACCGCGAAGCGTTGGGACGCCGCATTCGCCAGGCGATCTGGGATTTCGAACCGCGGATTTTGCGCGAAAGCCTGCGTGTCGTGCCGGTTGCCTCCTCGGGTGCAACCCTCAGTCCCAACCAGATGACCTTTGAAATTCATGGCGAACTCTGGGGCCAACCGTTGCCCGAGCGCCTGTACCTGAAGACCGAACTCGACCTGGAAGCAGGCGAGGCGCGGATCTTCGATATTGAGACAAGGGACGTGCGTTGAACGCAAAACTGCTGCGCTATTACGAGCGTGAGCTGGCGCATCTGCGGGAAGTTGGCGGTGAATTCGCCCGCGACTACCCCAAGGTTGCCGGCCGCCTGGGGCTGGAAACCTACGCCTGTGCCGACCCCTATGTTGAACGGCTGTTGGAAGGTTTCAGCTTTCTCGCCGCACGGGTGCAACTGAAGATTGATGCTCAATTCCCACAATTTACCCATCACCTGCTGGAACTGATCTACCCACACTACTTGGCGCCAACGCCATCGATGGCGGTGGTGCAACTGCACCCGGACATGGGCGAGGGCAGCTTGGCCGCCGGCTTCAAGGTGCCACGCCACACGGCATTGCACAGCCAGTTGGGCAAGGGGGACCAGACCGCCTGCGAATTTCGCACTGCCCATGAGGTAACCCTGTGGCCGGTGGAGTTGGTCGAGGCGCGCTATTTCGCCTGCAGCACGCAGGTGGCCGGGGTTGACCTGTCACGTCTCGGCGCAGTCAAGGCCGCGTTGCGCCTGCGCTTGAGCGTCGGGGCTGGCCTGGCTTTCAGCGACCTGGCCCTCGACACCCTGCGGCTGCATATCCGTGGCGGGGACGGCACGCCCGCGCGGGTTCTTGAACAGCTGTTGGCCCAAGTGGCGGGTGTGCTAGTCATGCCCATGCAAGCGTCTGGGGACTGGCATCAGCTGCTGCCCAGCAGTGCGATTCGCAGTGTGGGCTATAGCGACAGCGAAGCCTTGCTGCCCATCGGGCCGCGTTCGTTCCAGGGTTATCGCTTGTTGCAGGAATACTTCGCCTTGCCGCAACGCTTCATGTTCGTCGACGTGGTGGGGTTGGCGAGCAGTGTCAGCCGCTGCACCGCCGAGCAACTGGAGCTGATCGTGTTGTTCAAGACGGCAGACCCGTTACTTGAGCAAAGCCTCAGTGCCGCCAATTTCGCGCTGTATTGCACGCCGGCGATCAACCTGTTCCCGATGCGCACCGAGCGTGTGCACCTGGATGAACAGCGCTCTGAATACCATGTGAGCCCCGACCGCACACGGTCAATGGACTACGAGATCTACGAAATTGAAGGGGTGACCGGTTACGGCAGTGGCGCCGAGGCCAGTCAGACATTCGAACCCTTCTACCGCGCCAACGACCTGCAGGGACGCACGCCGCCGCGTGCGTACTACCAGGTACGGCGCGACACGCGGGTTTTGTCCGAACAGCAGCGCAGCCGAGGCCCGCGCTCCAGTTATGGGGGCAGCGAGGTATTCGTGTCGCTGGTGGACGGCGAGCAGGCTCCTCACCGCAGCGACCTGCGCCAATTGGGCATCGACGCCCTGTGCAGCAACCGCGACCTGGTGCTGAGCATGCCGGTGGGCAGTGGCAGCACCGACTTCAGCGTCCAATCCGCTGCGCCGGTGCAGTCGGTACGTTGCGTGGCAGGGCCCACGGTGCCCGCGCCGTCGTATGCCGAAGGCGATACCGCATGGCGTCTGGTCAGCCATTTGTCCCTTAACTACCTGTCACTGCTGGACCAGGACACGGAGCAGGGCGCTGTAGCCTTGCGTGACATGTTGCGCCTGTATTGCCGCGTCGACGATGCCGTTGCACATAAACAGATCGAAGGCGTGCGTTCGGTGACTGCGCAGAGCATCGTGCGGCGCCTGCCATTGTCTGGACCCGTCACCTATGGGCGAGGTTTGCAGATCAGTGTGAGCGTGGATGAGTCTGCGTTCGAGGGTGCAGGCGTCTGTGTATTGGGCTCGGTGCTGGAACAGTTTTTCGCCAAGTACGTGTCGCTCAACTCATTCACCGAGACGCGGATCGTGAGCGCGTCACGCGGCGTGATCATGCAGTGGCCTGCGCGGGTGGGCAGATGCGAGATCCTCTGAGCCTGCTCAGCGAGCTTGAAGCGCATCCGGGTCGGTTTGATTTCTACGCGGCATTGCGCCAGTTGGAATGCGCTTTTGCGCACCTGCCGCGCATCGGCGAGGCCACGCGCCCGGCGGACGAGGCGGTGCGTTTCGGCCAGCATTCCTCGCTGGCGTTTGAGCCGGCAATGATTGCGGGCCTCATACCCGGCGACACGCCTAAACTGCTGCTCAATTTCTTCGGCCTGATGGGCGCCAATGGCCCGTTGCCGATTCACCTCACCGAATACATTCGCGACCGTCAACGCAACCTCAACGACCCTACGCTGGCGGCATTTTGCGACGTGTTTCATCACCGCATGATCAGCCTGTTCTATCGCGCCTGGGCCAGTGCCCAGCCAACGGTGAGTCTGGACCGTCCGGGGGCGGACCGCTTTGCCAACTACCTGGGATCATTGCTCGGTATTGGCCTACCGTCGCTGCAGGCGCGCGACGGCGTGGTTGACCTCGCCAAGCTGCATTTCGCCGGTCGCCTGGGACCGCAAACACGCAATGCCGAAGGCCTGGCCGCCTTGCTTGGCGACTACCTTGGCGTTCCCGTAGAGGTCGAGCAATTTGTCGGCCACTGGATGACCCTGCCCCGTGACGGGCTGTGCACCTTGCGCAGCGGTCCGGACGCGGTGGTACTCGGCCAGGCCACGGTTATGGGCCGTAAAGTCTGGAATGCCCAACACAAGTTTCGCCTGCTGATTGGCCCTCTGGACCTGACACAAACCCGCCGTTTGCTGCCCGGTGGCGACAGCCTGCAACGGGTGCAGGATTGGGTGCGTCAGTACGTCGGCATGGCGATGGACTGGGACGTCAACCTGATCGTCAAGAAAGAACACCGGCCTCGCTTGCGCCTGGGGTCCACGTCATTGGGCTGGACCAGTTGGCTGAGCAGCAGAGCGCCCCAGCGGGATGATCGGCAATTGCTGATCAAGCCTCGACCCTCATTTTCTTCTCAAGGAACTGCCCATGGCTGATATCAGTCGCGTCGCGCTTTTCGGCAAGCTCAACAGCCTGTGCTACCGGGCGATTGAAAGCAGCACTGTGTTCTGCAAACTGCGCGGCAATCCCTATGTCGAGCTGGTGCACTGGTTGCAGCAGTTGTTGCAATTGACCGATTCGGACCTGTTGCGCCTGGTCCGCCATTACGGCATTGATCCGGTGGTGTTGGACCGGGACCTCACTGCCGCCCTGGATCGTTTGCCTAGGGGCTCGACCTCGGTGACGGACCTGTCCTCGCAGGTCGAGGAAACCGTGGAGCGTGCCTGGGTCTACGCGACCCTGATGCTGGGTGAGTCCCAGGTGCGTTCTGGCCATTTGCTGCTGGCGATGCTGAAAACTCCGGCATTGCGTAATGGTTTGTATGGTGTGTCCCGGGAGTTCAACAACGTCAGGACCGACGACCTCAGTGAGCAGTTTGGCGCGTTGCTCAAGGATTCGCCCGAGGCCCGTATGACGGCCAGCGATGGGTACCAGGTGCCGGGTGAGGCTGTCGGTGCACTGGCGCCCGACCGTCAGGAAGGCCTGAAGCGCTTCACTGTCGACCTGACCGAGCAGGCGCGGCGAAACACGATGGACCCTATCGTCGGACGCGATGAAGAGATCCGGCAGGTCATCGATATCCTGATGCGCCGTCGCCAGAACAACCCGCTGCTGGTGGGCGAGGCGGGCGTGGGCAAAACTGCTGTGGCGGAAGGATTCGCCCAGCGCATCGCCCGTGGCGACGTGCCGCCTAGCCTGCGGGACGTACAATTGCTGGCCCTTGATGTCGGCCTGTTGCAGGCCGGTGCGAGCATGAAAGGTGAGTTTGAACAGCGCCTGCGCTCGGTCATCGATGAGGTTCAAGCCAGCGTCAAACCGGTGGTGCTGTTTATCGATGAAACCCACACCCTGGTCGGCGCAGGTGGCGCCGCGGGTACCGGCGATGCGGCTAATCTGCTCAAGCCAGCCCTGGCCCGTGGCACCTTGCGTACCTTGGGCGCAACCACGTTTGCCGAGTACAAAAAACACATCGAAAAAGATCCGGCCCTTAGCCGGCGCTTTCAGACGGTGCAGGTCGATGAGCCTGATGAAAGTCGTGCGCTGCTGATGCTGCGCGGTCTTGCCTTCAGCCTGCAGGAGCACCATCAGGTGCAGATCCTCGATTCGGCGCTGGAAGCGGCCGTGCGTTTGTCCAATCGCTATATCCCGGCGCGCCAGTTACCGGACAAGGCGGTGAGCCTGATCGACACCGCGTGCGCCCGCGTCGCCATCAGCCTGCACGCCACCCCGGCGGAAGTCGATGACAGCCGCCGGCGTATCGAATGCCTGGAAACCGAGCAGGCGATCATCCAGCGTGAACGCGCCATGGGGGCGCAAACCTCAAGTCGTTGTGCATCGGTCGATGCGTTGCTGGCGACCGAGCGCGAGCGCCTGAAGGTCCTTGGCAGCCGCTGGCACAGCGAGCTGGCGCTGGTCATGCAGATCTTGCGTCTGCGTAGCCGGTTGGTCGATGTGGATGCCGATGAACCTGAAGCGGGCCGGTTGGAACTGCGTCAATTACAGGAACAATTGGCGCTGCTGCAAGGCGAGACTCCGTTGGTCCTGGTCAACGTCGACGAACAGGCCGTCGCGGCGGTAGTACAGGACTGGACCGGCATCCCCGTAGGTCGCATGGTCAAGAATGAAATCGAGAACGTGTTGCACCTGGCAGACCGTTTGGGCCAGCGCATTATCGGTCAGGATCATGGGCTGGAGATGATCTCGCGACGTATCCAAACCTCCCGCGCGGGCCTCGACAATCCGGGCAAACCGGTGGGGGTGTTCATGCTCGCCGGTACCTCCGGGGTGGGTAAGACCGAGACGGCCCTGGCCCTGGCCGAGGCGTTGTATGGCGGCGAGCAGAACGTCATTACCCTCAATATGAGCGAATACCAGGAAGCCCACAGCGTCTCCACCCTCAAGGGCGCGCCGCCTGGTTACGTGGGCTACGGCGAAGGCGGCGTGCTCACCGAAGCAGTACGGCGCAAGCCTTACAGCGTGGTGCTGCTGGACGAAGTGGAGAAGGCGCACTCGGATGTGCACGAACTGTTTTTTCAGGTGTTCGACAAGGGCTGGATGGAAGATGGTGAGGGGCGAGTCATCGACTTCAAGCACACCCTGATCCTGCTGACCACCAACGTCGGCACTGACCTGATCGCCCGCCAGTGCCGTGACCCGCTGGCAATGCCAGAACCGCAAGCCCTCGCAAAAGCCTTGCGTGAGCCGTTGCTGGAGGTCTTCCCGCCGGCTTTGCTCGGACGCCTCGTGGTGATCCCGTATTACCCCCTCAGCGACGCCATGCTCGACCGCATCATCCGCCTGCAACTGGAGCGGATCAGACAGCGCATCGCTGACAGCCACAAGATTCCCTTCACGTACAGCGATGAAGTGGTGCAGTTGATTGCCAGCCGCTGCACCGAGCTGGAAAGTGGTGGGCGGATGATTGACTCAATCCTGACCAACTGCTTGCTGCCAGCAATCAGCCGCGAGTTCCTCGATCGTCTGTTACAGGGCATCCCGGCCAGCCAGGTTGGGGTCAGCGTGGAATACGGCGAGTTTGCCTATGTCTTTTCCGAGTCCGCGAGGTAGTCCCTATGGCAACCAGTCAAATGCATCGTGACATTCAGGTCAGCAGTGTGCTCGGCGACGATGTGCTGCTGTTTCGCAGCATGCAGGCATTCGAGGGGCTGTCTCGTCTCAGTGAATACGAGGTGGAGCTGTACAGCGAACGCGCCGACCTGGACATCAACGACTTGCTCGCTACGCCGATGAGCATTGCGGTGGACGTGCCCAAGGGCGGTAGTCGTTACTTCAGCGGGCATGTGAGCCACTTCTCCATAACCGGTCGTCAAGGGCGCTATACCACGTGCAAAGCGGTGTTGAGGCCGTGGTTGTGGTTCCTGACACTGGCCAGCGACTGCCGTATTTTCCAGGGCCTGAGCGTGCCGCAGATCCTCAACCAGGTGTTCGCGCCTTACAGCATTGCCGATGTCGACACCTCGGGCTTGAGTGCGGACTACGCGGCACTTAACTATTGCGTGCAATACCGCGAGAGCGATTTCAACTTTGTCAGCCGGCTGATGGAGCAGGAAGGTATTTACTACTTCTTCAAAAGCGCTGCTGGCCGTCATACCTTGGTACTTGCCGATTCCTGCGGCGCGCATTCGCCGGCGCCGGGCTATGCCCAACTGCGCTACATGCCGTCCCAGGATCACGCCCTGCGCGAAAGCGAGGTGATCTACGCCTGGCACATGAGCGGCGAGGTGGCGCCGGGCGGCTATACCCTGAAGGACTTCGACTTCGAAAAACCCAGCGTCAATCTGATGGTCAAGTCGGCCATGCCTGGTGACTACCCGCAGTCTCGTCACGAACGTTACGACTATCCGGGTCGATACACCGAGCGCAAACAGGGCGAAACCTATGCCCGCACCTTGATTGAATCGCTGCAGACCGGCGCCGGTCGGATCAGCGGTGCCACTCGTGCCCGGGGGCTGTTCCCGGGAGCGTTGATGACCTTGGCCGAGCACCCGCGCAGTGAACAGAACGCGCAGTGTTTGCTGCTGGAAGCGCGTTACACGTTGTCGTTAGACACCTATGAGCCGACGCCACCGACCGAGCCCGCGCCCGTGCTGACTTGCGAGTTCGTGGCCATGCCGCACCAGCAGCCATTTCGAGCACCTTGCGTATCGCCCAAGCCACGGATGCACGGTCCGCAGACCGCCAAGGTGGTGGGCAAACAGGGCGAAGACATCTGGACCGACAAATACGGACGGATCAAGGTGCAGTTCCACTGGGACCGCGAGGGCAAGGGCGACGAAAACAGCTCATGTTGGGTCCGAGTAGCCCAGGGCTGGGCCGGCAAGCGTTGGGGCAGCCTGCATATCCCGCGTATCGGCCAGGAAGTGGTGGTCAGCTTTCTCGACGGCGACCCCGACCAGCCGCTGGTCACCGGCAGCGTCTATAACGCGGAATCGCTGCCGCCCTATGCACTGCCAGAAAATGCCACCCGCTCGACCCTCAAGACCCATTCTTCAAAGGGCGGTGGTGGCTACAACGAACTGCGCTTCGAGGACAAGAAGGGTTCGGAGCAGGTGTTCCTGCACGCCCAGAAAAACTTCGACCAGCGAGTGCTCAAGGACGCCCTGGACTGGGTAGGCGGCGACCGTCACTCCAGAATCGACCAGGACCTGCGCGAGAAGGTCGGCGGTGATCGTCATTCCTCTGTGGACGGCAACCGCAATGAAAAAACCAGCGGTGCGGTGTCGATGAGCGCCGGCAGCGAGATGATTATCGAGGGCGCCATGAAGACGGGTGTTACCGCCGGTACCGATGTGCATATCAAGGGCGGGGCGAACGTGGTGATCGAAGCCGGCGCGAGCATCACCTTGAAGGTCGGCGGGGCCTTTATGACCTTTTCTCCAGGTTCGATTCTCGCTTCGGCCATGCCTGTGCCCTTGCCTCAGGCCGCAACCGCTGCCACCGCCGCGGCATTGGCAGCGGCCACCGGGCCTGCGGGTGTGCCGCTGCCGCCCAAGGAGGCCGACGATGGCAAGTAAGCCGTTGTCGGCTCTGTCTGCTTCTACCGTTGCCCATATTGGAAGAACTTAATGTCCTGGAAACACAAAGTGGTTTGGTCCGAAGGCATGTTGTTGCAGCCTCAGCATCTGCAACAACATGACCGTTTCCTGCAAACCCAGCTGGAGGCACGGGTCACGGCGTTGCGTGCGTATGGCTGGGGCTTTTCGGCGTTGGACATTGACCCGCAGCAACTGGCTCTGGGCAAGGTATCGTTGCTTTCATACAGCGGTATATTCCCGGATGGAACGCCTGTCGGCCTGCCATTCGATGATGAAATGCCGCCGCCCCTGACCATCCCCGATGATGCGCGCGACCTGACCGTGGTGTTGGCATTACCGAGCTTACGTCCCGGGATCCCGGAGGTTGACGACAACCCCAGTATCGAAAATTTCGCCCGACTTCGCAGCGCTGAATACGAAGTCTGGGACAGTAATGGACTGGACAGCAGTGCGCTGATGAGTGTCGGCAAGTTGCGCGTGCGTCTGGCCTTTGAGGGCGACGTGGCCGATGCCTACACCTCACTGGGTATCGCCCACGTGGTGGAAAAGCGCGCCGACAACTGTGTGGTGCTTGATCGCGGCTACTGCCCGCCCTGTCTGGATATCCGGGCGGCCGAATGCCTCAAGGCGATGGTCGATGAGGTCGCAGGGCTGGTGCAGCAGCGGGGCGAAGCCACGGCCTCACGCGTGGCCCGGCTCGATGGCAGTGGTGCAGCGGACATTGCCGATATCCTGCAGCTGCAGGTGCTCAATCGCAGCCTGCCGCTGATGCGCCATTTATCGACCATGAGCGGCCTGCATCCCGAGCAACTTTATCGCGACCTCTCGGCCCTGGCCGGTGAGCTGGCAACGTTTAGCCGCGACGATAAGCGCACGCCTGCCTACCCGGTGTATCGCCATACGGCCCTGGCAGAAACGTTTGCTCCGGTGATGCTTGAACTCCGTCGGATGCTCTCGACCGTGATGGATACGCGGGCCATCGCTATTCCCTTGGAAGAGCGCCAATACGGCATCCGTGTGGCCGTGCTGCCGGACCGGGCGTTACTGGCCTCGGCCACCTTCATCCTGGTGGTTCAGGCTCAAATGGCGGCCGACAGCGTGCGCAGCAGTTTCCCCTCCCAGGTCAAGATCGGCTCGATGGAGAAAATCCGCGACCTGGTCAACCTGCAACTGCCGGGTGTTGGCCTGCGGCCTTTGCCGGCAGCCCCACGGCAATTGCCGTTCTATGCGGGCTGCACGTATTTCGAACTTGATCGCAGCAGCGAGTATTGGCAACTGTTGAGCCAGTCGAGCGGTTTTGCGATCCATGTACCCGCCGGGTTTCCTGGGTTGGATATGCAATTTTGGGCCATCCGCGATTTGGCCCAAAACGAGTGAGGTGAACGCCCTGTTGCAGGGCATCCAGAAACGCAAAACGGCGCCCGAAGGCGCCGTTTTGTTTACTGCATCCCGCTAAGCGATCAAACGCCCAGTACCGCGTGCTGCACCAGGGTGAGCAACGGTTGTGGGTACACGCCCAGGAAGAACGCGAGCAGGGCGATGGCCAGCAGCATCACGCCGCCTGCCTTCTGTTCCCAATGCAGCTCGGCATCCACACGGCGCAGGTTTGGCTCGATCAGGTACAGGGTGACCATCACGCGCAGGTAGTAGAACACGCCGATAGCGCTGCCCAGTACCAGGGACGCAACCAGCCACCACTCGTGGGCTTCTACACCGGTAGCGACGATGTAGAACTTGCCGATGAAACCCGCGGTCAGCGGGATACCGGCCAGGGACAGCATCATCACGGTCAGTACGGCGGTCAGGTACGGGCGGCGCCAGAACAGGCCGCGATACTCGTACAGGGCGTCAGCGTCACGGCCTTTGTACGGCGAGGACATCAGCGTAATTACACCGAAGGCGCCGAGGCTGGTGATCACGTAGGTGACCAGGTAAACGCCGATGGCTTCCACGGCCAGGCCTTTGCTCGCCACCAGGGCGATCAGCAGGTAGCCGAAGTGAGCGATGGACGAGTAACCCAGCAGACGCTTGAGGTTGTTCTGGGTCAGGGCCAGCAGGTTACCGAACAGGATCGACGCGATGGCGATCACGGTCAGCACGTTGCTCAGCACGCCGGTATTGGCAGCAGGCGAGATCTGGAACAGACGCACCATCACGGCAAACACAGCAACCTTGGACGCGGTAGCCAGGAACGCAGCCACCGGCGCCGGGGCGCCTTCGTACACGTCTGGGGTCCACAGGTGGAACGGCACCAGCGACAGCTTGAATGCCAGGCCGATCAGCATCATCGCCAGGCCCAGTTGGGCAATCGGCGCCGGGCTGTTGGTGGCAGCCAGTGCGTGGCCGATACCGGTGAAGCTCAGGCTGCCGGCTTCGGCGTAGAGCAGGGCCATACCGAACAACAGGAACGCGGAACCGGCCGCCGACAGCACCATGTACTTGATGCCGGCTTCCAGGGAGCGCTTGTTGAAGAAGGCGTATGCCACCAGGCCGTAGGTCGGGATCGACAGCAGTTCCAGGCCGATGAACAAGCCGGCCAGGTGCTGTGCGCTGACCAGCACGATACCGCCGGCCGCAGCCAGCAGGATCAGCAGGTACAGCTCTTCGCGATTGCCTGGGTAGCCGGTGCCGCCTTCGCCGAGGTAGGCGTGGGCGAGGGTGACGCAGGCGAGGGTGGCGACGAGGATCAGCGCGATATACAGCAGCGCGAAGTCATCGACCATCATCAGCGGGGTCACCGCCAGTGGCGCGACCTTGAGTGCCGGGATAATCGACAGCAAGGCCAGGTTCAAACCGGCACAGGACAGCAGGAACGTTTGTGAGTGATTGCGGCGCCAGGCGATTGCCAGCATCACCACCACGATGGTGAGGCTGGTAATCAGCAGCGGCGCAAGCGCGATAAAGTGTTGGATCGTGAATTCCATAGCGCTCTTACCGGGCCGAAGCGAGTTGAGAGAAGGCGGTGCCGAACCACTGCTGCACGCCATGCATCGTTGCGGCAGAAGTGTCCAGGAACGGTTGCGGGTACACGCCGATGTAGATCAGCAGCACCGCAAGGCCGAGCACCATGATCAGTTCGCGAGCATCCATCCCTTTCAGGACGGTGTCGGACTTGGCCGGGCCGAAGTAGGCGCGGTGGATCATGATCAGCGAGTAGACCGAACCGAATACCAGGCCGGAAGTAGCAATGGCGCTGATCCAAGGCGTTTGCACGAAGGCACCCATCAGGATCAGGAACTCGCCGATGAAGTTGCCGGTACCCGGCAAGCCCAACGAGGCAGCGGCAAAGAACAGGCTGATCGCCGGCAGGTACGCGATGCGCGACCACACGCCGCCCATCTCACGCATGTCACGGGTGTGCAGGCGCTCGTACAACTGGCCACTCAGGATAAAGAGTGCAGCGGCGGAAACACCGTGCGCCAACATCTGGATCACTGCACCTTGCAACGCCAGTTGGCTGCCGGAGTAGATGCCGATCAGTACGAAGCCCATGTGGGAAACGGACGAGAAGGCAATCAGACGCTTGATGTCGGTTTGCGCGAACGCCAGGAACGCACCGTAGAAGATCCCGATCAGACCCAGGGTCATGGCAATCGGCGCGAACTCCGCCGAGGCGTTCGGGAACAGCGGCAGCGCGAAACGCAGCAGGCCATAGGCAGCGGTTTTCAGCAGGATGCCGGCCAGGTCAACGGAACCTGCGGTCGGTGCCTGGGCGTGAGCGTCAGGCAGCCAGGAGTGGAACGGCACCACCGGCAGCTTCACCGCGAACGCGATGAAGAAGCCCAGCATCAGGATGTACTCGGTGGTCAGGGACATCTTGGTTTTCAACAGGTCGGCGTAGTTGAACGTAATCACGCCTGTGCTGTTGAAGTTGACCAGTACCAGACCCAGGATCGCCACCAACATGATCAGGCCGGAAGCCTGGGTGAAGATGAAGAACTTGGTCGCCGCGTAGATCCGGGTTTTCTTGCCGTCCGAAGAACTGTGACCCCAGAGCGCGATGAGGAAGTACATCGGCACCAGCATCATTTCCCAGAAGAAGAAGAACATGAACAGGTCGAGGGCGAGGAACACGCCGACAACGCCGCCCAGGATCCACATCAGGTTCAGGTGGAAGAAGCCCACGTGACGCTGGATCTCTTTCCAGGAGCAGAGTACCGAGAGGATACCCAGCAGGCCGGTCAGCAGGATCATCAACAGCGACAGGCCATCGAGGGCCAGGTGCACGTTGATGCCGAAGCGCTGGATCCACACGTGCTTGAATTCAAGCGCGAAAGTCGGATCGACACCCGGTGCCGGAGCGAATGAATAGTCACCGTGGGCCCACAGCCAGAGGCCGAGTGCGAGTTCCAGGGACATGGTCAGCAACGCAATCCAGCGGGGGAGGGTGGCGCCGAAGCGTTCACCCATCCAGCAGAGCAGGCCGCCGATGAAGGGGATCAGGATTAGCCAGGGCAGAATCATGACAGGCTCGTTTCCTTTCGCAAGTTTGCAAAGTTCGCAATGTACATAGACATGGTCAGACCGCCACGACAACGATGGCGGCGATCACCAGCACGGCACCGACCGCCATGGACGCTGCATACCAACGCAGTTGGCCGGTCTCGCTGCGGCTCAGGGCGGTGTGACCGGCCTTGGCGGCGCGCGGGATCAAACCGATGGTCTGGTCGAGCGGGTCTTTGCGCAGTACATGGCTGATAGCCAGGTAAGGCTTGACGAACAGTTTGTCGTAGATCCAGTCGAAGCCCCAGGCGGCGAACCACCAGGCCGACAGGAAGCGGCCGATGCCACTGTTGGCCACGGCCGTCACGAAGCGACGCTTGCCGAGGAACAACAGCGCGGCCAGCAGGATACCCGCGATGGCAATGGCGCCCGAGGCGATTTCCAGGCTGTGCTTGGCGGCGCCACCGGCATGGCCGGCGCTTTCCGGCAGTACACCGGCCAGCGGCGGGGTGATCAGGGCGCCGACGAAGGTCGACAGCACGATCAGCACCGACAGTGGCAACCAGTGGGAGATGCCGTGACCTGCGTGCGCTTCGGTCTTGGCTTCACCGTGGAACGTGATGAAGATCAGGCGGAAGGTGTACAGCGAGGTCATGAACGCACCCACCAGGCCTGCGTAGAGCAGGTTCTGGTTACCGCTGGCAAAGGCTTCCCAGAGGATTTCGTCTTTCGAGTAGAAACCGGCGGTCACCAGTGGCAGTGCGGCCAGGGCTGCACCACCGACGATGAAGCTGGCGTAGGCCAGCGGCAGTTTCTTCCACAGGCCGCCCATCTTGAAGATGTTCTGCTCGTGGTGGCAGGCAACGATCACCGCACCAGAGGCAAGGAACAGCAGGGCCTTGAAGAAAGCGTGAGTCATCAGGTGGAAGATCGCCGCGTCCCAGGCGCCAACGCCCAGGGCCAGGAACATGTAGCCGATCTGGCTCATGGTCGAGTAGGCGAGGATACGCTTGATGTCGGTCTGCACCAGCGCGGCAAAGCCGGCCAGCACCAGGGTCACGCCGCCGACGATGCCCACCAGGTGCAGGATGTCCGGCGCGAGGGTGAACAGGCCGTGGGTACGGGCGATCAGGTAGACACCCGCAGTTACCATCGTAGCGGCGTGGATCAGTGCCGACACTGGGGTAGGACCGGCCATCGCATCCGCCAGCCAGGTTTGCAGCGGCAGTTGCGCGGATTTACCCACGGCGCCACCCAGCAGCATCAGGGTCGCCAGAGTGATCCAGAAGTCGCCGACCTGGAATTTCTGTGGTGCCAGCACCAGCAGTTCCTGGATGTTCAGCGTGCCCACCTGTTGGAACAGGATGAACAGGCCGATGGCCATGAACACGTCGCCGATGCGGGTAACGATAAATGCCTTGAGTGCCGCGTTACCGTTGTTGCGGTTGCTGTAGTAGAAACCGATCAACAGATACGAGCACAGGCCCACGCCTTCCCAGCCGAAGTACAGGAACAACAGGTTATCGCCGAGCACCAGGAACAGCATGCTGGCGATAAACAGGTTGGTGTACGAGAAGAAGCGCGAGTAGCCCGCTTCACCGCGCATGTACCAGGACGCGAACAGGTGGATCAGGAAGCCCACGCCGACGACCACGCCGAGCATGGTGATCGACAGGCCGTCGACGTAGAGGGCGAAGTTAGGCTTGAAGCCTTCCACCGACATCCACTGCCACAGCACCAGGGTGTAGTGACCACCTTCCGGCGGCGCTACGTTGAATTGCCAGATGACGTAGGCGGCCACGATGGCCGACAGGCCAATGGAACCCACGCCGATCAGGGCCGAGAGGTTTTCCGACCAGCGTCCACGGGAGAACGACAGCAGCAGGAAACCGATCAGGGGAAATACGAAAGTCAGAAAGATCATGTTCATCCGCGCATCTCACTGGCAGCGTCGATATCAAGCGTGTGGAAGCGACGATACAGTTGCAGCAGGATCGCCAGGCCGATACTGGCCTCGGCGGCTGCCAGGCTGATCACCAGGATGAACATGACTTGTCCATCGGGCTGGCCCCAACGTGCACCTGCAACGATGAACGCCAGTGCCGCAGCGTTCATCATGATTTCCAGGCTCATCAACACGAACAGAATGTTACGGCGAACCATCAGGCCGACCAGGCCAAGGCAGAACAGGATGCCGGCGACCGCCAGACCATGCTCCAAAGGGATAGCAGGCATCGTCATTGCTCCTTGGCTTCGTTGCGGCCCAAGTGGAAGGCGGTGATGGCTGCCGCGAGCAGCAGCATCGAAGCCAGTTCGACCACCAGCAGGTACGGGCCGAACTGGCTGATGCCCACGGCTTTCGCGTCTACGGTGGTGTGGCCGATGGCCTGGCCGCTCTGGTGAGCGAACAGCACATACAGCAGCTCACCCAGCAGCAGCGCTGCGAGGACAACCGGGCCGAGCCAGATGCCGGGCTTGAGCCAGACGCGTTCCTGGGCGACCGAAGCCGGCCCCAGGTTGAGCATCATCACCACAAACACGAACAGCACCATGATGGCGCCGGCGTAGGCGATCACTTCGAGCACACCGGCGAACGGTGCGCCGAGGCTGAAGAACGTCATGGCCACGGCGATCAGCGAAATGATCAGGTAGAGCAGGGCGTGCACGGGGTTAGTGTTGGTGATCACACGAAGCGTGGACACCACTGCAATACCCGATGCGAAATAGAAAGCGAATTCCATCTTTCTTCCTTAAGGCAGCAAGCTCTTCACGTTGATCGGCTCGGCTTCGTTTTGTGCGGCGCCTTTCGGCTTACCGGCAACGGCCATACCTGCAACACGATAGAAGTTGTAATCAGGGTTTTTACCGGGACCAGAGATCAGCAGATCTTCTTTCTCGTACACCAGGTCCTGACGTTTGAACTCGGCCATCTCGAAATCCGGTGTCAGCTGGATTGCGGTGGTCGGGCAAGCTTCCTCGCAGAGGCCGCAGAAAATGCAGCGCGAGAAGTTGATGCGGAAGAAGTCCGGGTACCAGCGACCGTCTTCGGTTTCAGCTTTCTGCAGGGAGATGCAACCCACCGGGCACGCTACGGCGCACAGGTTGCAGGCTACGCAACGCTCTTCGCCATCGGGGTCGCGGGTCAGCACGATACGGCCGCGATAGCGCGGCGGCAGGTACACCGCTTCTTCCGGGTATTGCAGGGTGTCGCGTTTGCGGAAACCGTGACCGAATACCATCACCAGGCTTCGCAACTGGGTACCGGTACCCTTAACGATGTCGCCAATATATTTGAACATGGGTCAAATCCTCACTGAACCGCGGCCGCTGGCGTGTTCAACAACACAACGGCAGCAGTCACCAGCAAATTGATCAGGGTCAGTGGCAGGCAGAAGCGCCAGCTGAAATCCATCACCTGGTCGTATCGTGGACGCGGAATGGAAGCGCGCAGCAGGATAAACAACATGATGAAGAACGCGGTCTTCAGGAAGAACCAGAAGAACGCCAACTGCGGCAGGATGCCGAACGGACCGTGCCAGCCGCCGAAGAACAGCGTCACCAGCAGGGCAGAGATCAAGATGATGCCGATGTACTCACCGACGAAGAACATGCCCCATTTCATGCCGGCATATTCAATGTGGTAACCGTCGGCCAGTTCCTGTTCTGCTTCAGGCTGGTCGAACGGGTGACGGTGAGTCACGGCGACGCCAGCGATGAAGAAAGTACAGAAGCCGAAGAACTGCGGAATGATGAACCACAGGTTCTGCGCCTGGTACTCGACGATGTCGCGCATGTTGAACGAGCCGACCTGCACCACGATGCCCATCAGCGCCAGGCCCATGAACACTTCGTAGGACACGGTCTGCGCCGAGGCACGCAAGCTGCCCAGCAGGGCGAACTTGTTGTTACTCGACCAACCGGCGAACAACACCGCGTAGACCGACAGACCGGCCATGGCGAAGAAGAACAGCAAGCCGATGTTCAGGTCCGCCACGCCCCAGGTCGGGGTGATCGGGATGATCGCGAAGGCAATCAGCAAGGCGCTCATGGCCACGACCGGCGCCAGGGTGAAGATCACCTTGTCGGCAAACGGTGGGGTCCAGTCTTCCTTGAAGAACATTTTCAGCATGTCGGCAGCGATCTGGAACATGCCGAATGGGCCAACGCGGTTCGGACCGTAACGGTCCTGCCACCAGCCCAGCAGGCGACGTTCGACGAAGCTGAGCAGGGCGCCCGCAACGACCACGGCCAACAGGATCACGATGGCCTTGACGACCGAGATGATCACGTCGATCACTTCAGGGGTGAACCAGGTCATTGCGCTGCCTCCTGCAGACCGTCAACGGTTTTGCCAAAGATCGCAGGCGGAATGCCGGCGAGGCCTTTAGGCAGTGCAACCAGGCCAGCACCCAACGCTTCGTTGATACGCAGCGGCAGACGCAGAGTCTGGCCGGCCACGTTCAGGCTGAGCACGGCACCGTCGTTGACGCCGAGACGGTCGGCTTCGGACTTGGCCACGGACACGTACGCTTCTGGGATGCGGCTTTGCACCGGCGCGGCCTTGGAAGAGTTCTCTTCGCTGCCGAACAGATGGAAGAACGGCACAACTTGCCAAGTGCCCTGGGCCGGGTTGAACGGGCGCGGTACTGCTGCGAACCAGTTCAGCGAGTCACCGGTGCTTTCGATCAGGCGGGTGCCTGGGTCGCCAGCGCGGATGTGACCACCGACTTCGTCCTGGAACTTGTTCCAGGCTTGTGGCGAGTTCCAGCCCGGCGACCAGGCAAACGGCACCTGCTGACGCGGCTCGACTGACCCCGAGTAACCTTCCATGGAGAAGGCGAACGCGGTGTCGTTGTCTTGTGGGGTACGCGGTTCGTGCACGCTGATGTCGGCGCGCATGGCGGTACGACCGGAGTAACGCAGCGGTTCACGGGCCAATTTCATGCCCTTGATGCGGAACGCGGCGGACGGTGCGGCATCGACGATACGCGCAAGCTGCGGTGTGCTGCCGGCGACGGCTGCGGTCACGTGGTCCAGTTGGGTCCAATCGATCGGTTGGTTCAACAGGGTCGCGCGCAGGGCATGCAGCCAGCGCCAGCCTTCGTGAACCAGGATGCTGGCGTCCATGTACTTCGGATCGAATACCTGGAAGAAGCGCTGGGCGCGGCCTTCCTGGCTGACCAGGGTACCGTCGCCTTCGGCAAAGCTCGCCGCTGGCAATACCAACTGAGCGCGGTCGCTGGTGGCGGTCTTCTGGTGGTCGGCCACGATCAGAACTTTGGCGGCGTTCAGTGCAGCGTCAACCTTGGCGGCGTCGGTGCGTGTGTACAGGTCGTTTTCCAGCACCACCATGGCGTCGGCGTTGCCGTCGATCACGGCTTGCAGGCCAGCGTCCAGGGACTCACCACCCAGCATGGCCAAGCCTAGGCTGTTGGCTTCCGGCACGACCAGGCTGATGGAGCCGTTCTTGTCGCGCAGCTTCAAGGCCTTGGCGATGTTGGCGGCGGCTTCGATCAATGCTTTGGAACCCAGCGAGGTACCGGCAATGATCAATGGACGCTTGGCTGCCAGCAGGGCGTCGGCAATGCGTTGGGCCAATTCGACGGCTTCTGTGTCCAGGCCTTCGACGGCAGGCGCGCTGGCGTCCAGGGCGTGGGCCACGGCGAAACCGATGCGGGCGAGGTCGTCCGGTGCAGCGTGGACGCATTCTTCGGCGATGTCGTCGAGCTTGGTTTCAGCGATGCTGGCGATAAACAGCGGGTTCAGCGCGTGCTGGCCAATGTTTTTCACCGCAGCGTCCAGCCATGGCTGTACGCGCATGGCGTCGGCCATCTCTTCAGCCTTGCCTTTGACCGACTGACGCAGGGACAGCGCGATACGCGCGGCGGTCTGGGTCAGGTCTTCACCGAGCACGAAGATGGCATCGTGGTCTTCGATGTCGCGCATGTTCGGCACTGGCAGCGGGCTGTCGTTCAGCACTTGCAGGACCAGACGGATGCGTTCCAGCTCACCAGCTTCGATGCCGGAGTAGAAGTGCTCGGCACCGACCAGTTCGCGCAACGCGTAGTTGCTTTCGAGGCTGGCGCGAGGCGAACCGATACCGACGATATTACGACCGCGCAGCAGGTCGGCGGCTTTATCCAGCGCGTCGTCCAGGCTCAGCTTAGTGCCGTCGGCCAGCAGTGGTTGGCGCGGGCGATCCTTGCGGTTGACGTAGCCATAGCCGAAACGGCCACGGTCGCACAGGAAGTACTGGTTGACCGAACCGTTGAAGCGGTTTTCGATACGACGCAGTTCGCCGTAGCGTTCGCCCGGGGAAATGTTGCAACCGCTGGAGCAACCGTGGCAGATGCTCGGGGCGAATTGCATGTCCCACTTACGGTTGTAGCGCTCGGAGTGGGTCTTGTCGGTGAACACACCGGTCGGGCAGACCTCAGTGAGGTTGCCGGAGAACTCGCTTTCGAGCACGCCGTCTTCAACGCGACCGAAGTACACGTTGTCGTGGGCGCCGAAGACACCAAGGTCGGTGCCGCCAGCGTAGTCTTTATAGAAACGTACGCACCGGTAGCAGGCGATGCAGCGGTTCATCTCGTGGGAAATGAACGGGCCGAGGTCCTGGTTCTGGTGGGTACGCTTGGTGAAGCGATAACGGCGTTCGTTGTGGCCGGTCATCACCGTCATGTCTTGCAAGTGGCAGTGACCGCCTTCCTCACAGACTGGGCAGTCGTGGGGGTGGTTGGTCATCAGCCATTCGACAACGCTGGCGCGGAACGCCTTGGATTCTTCATCTTCGATGGAGATCCAGGTGTTGTCGGTGGCTGGGGTCATGCAGGACATGACGATACGACCACGGGTGTCGTTCTCGTCGGTGTATTGCTTGACCGCACACTGGCGACAGGCACCGACGCTACCGAGTGCGGGGTGCCAGCAGAAATACGGGATGTCGAGGCCTAGTGACAGACATGCCTGTAACAGGTTGTCCGCCCCATCGACTTCGAGCGCTTTGCCGTCTACGTGGATAGTGGCCATGGTTCAAAGTTCTTCGTTGGCCCGTTGTCAGCGGGCGTGGCTAATGGAATCTTGTTATTCATGGGCATCAACACAGCCTTTACGGCGTCAGCCCATGAGAAGACGAAGGGCACGGACCCTTCGCCTTTTAAAGCGTTACGCGCCGACTACGATCGGCCTTGCCAGAGGCGGGACGGCGGCGCTGGTAGGCGCAATACCGGCTTCGAACTCCGAGCGGAAGTATTTGATTGCGCTGCCCAATGGCTCCACGGCGCCCGGTGCGTGAGCACAGAAGGTCTTGCCTGGGCCGAGGAAACCGACCAGACCCAACAGGGTCTCGATGTCACCCTCACGGCCTTCGCCATTTTCCAGGGCCATCAGCAGCTTGACGCTCCACGGCAGACCGTCGCGGCATGGGGTGCAGAAGCCACAGGATTCACGGGCAAAGAACTGCTCCATGTTGCGCAGCAGCGAGACCATGTTCACGGTGTTGTCCACCGCCATCGCCAGGCCAGTACCCATCCGGGTGCCCACCTTGCCGATGCCGCCGGCATACATTTGTGCGTCGAGGTGCTCGGGCAACAGGAAACCGGTACCAGCGCCGCCTGGCTGCCAGGCCTTCAAGGTGTAGCCGTCGCGCATGCCGCCGGCGTAGTCCTCGAAAAGCTCGCGTGCGGTAACGCCGAATGGCAGCTCCCACAAGCCAGGATTCTTGACCTTGCCGGAGAAGCCCATGAGCTTGGTGCCCATGTCTTCGCTGCCTTCACGGGCCAACGATTTGTACCAGTCCACGCCGTCGGCGATGATCGCCGGCACGTTGCACAGGGTCTCAACGTTGTTGACGCAGGTTGGCTTGCCCCATACGCCCACGGCAGCGGGGAAGGGTGGCTTGGAGCGCGGGTTGGCGCGGCGCCCTTCGAGGGAGTTGATCAGTGCGGTTTCTTCACCGCAGATGTAACGCCCGGCGCCGGTGTGCACGAACAGTTCGAAATCAAAGCCGGAACCCAGGATGTTCTTGCCCAACAGGCCAGCAGCCTTGGCTTCTTCCACGGCACGGTTGAGGTGCTTGGCGGCGGTGGTGTATTCGCCACGCAGGAAGATATAGCCACGATAGGTTTTCAGCGCGCGGGCACTGATCAGCATGCCTTCGATCAGCAAATGGGGCAGTTGCTCCATCAGCATGCGGTCTTTCCAGGTGTTCGGCTCCATTTCATCCGCGTTGCACAGCAGGTAGCGGATGTTGATGGACTCGTCCTTGGGCATCAGGCCCCACTTCACGCCCGTGGGGAAGCCTGCACCGCCGCGGCCTTTGAGGCCGGCGTCTTTCACGGTCTGGACGATGTCGTCCTGGGCCATGTCGGCAAAGGCTTTGCGCGCAGCGGCGTAGCCGTTCTTGGCCTGGTACTCGTCGAGCCATACCGGCTCGGCATCGTCACGCAGGCGCCAGGTGAGAGGATGGGTCTCAGGCGAACGCTTGATCAGGTTGGCGGGGCCGAAAGATGTAAGGGTCATGGGTAGCCCTCAAGCAATTGGGTCACGCCAGCAGGCTGCACGTCACCGAATGTGTCGTCGTCGATCATCAACGCCGGCGCCTTGTCGCAGTTGCCCAGGCAGCACACCGGCAGCAGCGTGAAGCGGCCGTCCGGAGTGGTTTGGCCCAGGCCGATGCCCAGTTTGTTCTGGATCTCGCTGACCACGGATTCGTGACCACCGATGTAGCAGACCATGCTGTCGCACACACGAATGATGTGACGGCCCACCGGTTGGCGGAAGATCTGGCTGTAGAACGTAGCCACGCCTTCAACGTCGCTGGCAGGGATGCCGAGAATCTCGCCGATGGCGTAGAGGGCGCCGTCCGGCACCCAGCCACGTTCCTTCTGAACGATCTTCAGGGCTTCGATCGACGCCGCGCGCGGGTCTTCGTAGTGATGCAGCTCGTGCTCGATGGCCGAGCGCTCGGTTTCACTCAGGGTGAAACGGTCTGTCTGGATAAGCGTGCTGTTCATGCTTAGCGGTCCACGTCGGCCATAACGAAATCGATACTACCCAGGTACGCAATCAAGTCCGCGACCATCTCGCCTTTGATCACCGAAGGGATCTGCTGCAAGTGCGGGAAGCTTGGAGTACGAATCCGGGTGCGGTAGCTCATGGTGCCGCCATCGCTCGTCAGGTAATAACTGTTGATACCCTTGGTCGCTTCGATCATCTGGAAGGATTCGTTGGCCGGCATGACCGGGCCCCACGAAACCTGCAGGAAGTGCGTGATCAGGGTTTCGATGTGCTGCAGCGTGCGTTCTTTGGGCGGCGGCGTGGTCAGCGGGTGATCCGCCTTGTACGGGCCGGCCGGCATGTTGCGCATGCACTGTTCGATGATCTTCAGGCTCTGGCGCATTTCTTCGACGCGCACGATGCAACGGTCGTAGGCATCGCCATTGGCGGCCACCGGCACTTCGAACTCGAAGTTCTCGTAGCCGGAGTATGGGCGCGCTTTACGCAGGTCGAAGTCGCAGCCAGTCGAGCGCAGGCCTGCACCGGTGACGCCCCATTCCAGGGCCTCTTTGGTGTTGTAGGCGGCGACGCCGATGGTACGGCCCTTGAGGATGCTGTTATCGAGCGCGGCTTTTTGATACTCGTCCAGACGCTTGGGCATCCAGTCGATGAACTCCTTGACCAGGCGCTCCCAACCATTCGGCAGGTCGTGGGCCACGCCGCCGATGCGGTACCAGGCCGGGTGCAGACGGAAACCGGTGATGGCTTCGATGACCTTGTAGGCGCGCTGACGGTCGGTGAATGTGAAGAACACCGGGGTCATGGCGCCGACGTCCTGGATATAGGTACCCAGGAACAGCAGGTGGCTGGTGATCCGGAAGAACTCGGCCATCATGATGCGGATGGTGTCGACGCGGTCCGGGACCTTGATGCCGGCCAGCTTCTCGACCGAGAGCACGTACGGCAGGTTGTTCATCACGCCGCCGAGGTAGTCGATACGGTCGGTGTACGGGATGAAGCTGTGCCACGACTGACGCTCGGCCATCTTCTCGGCGCCACGGTGGTGGTAGCCGATGTCCGGCACGCAGTCGACGATTTCTTCGCCATCCAGTTGCAGGATGATACGGAAGGCACCGTGAGCCGAAGGGTGGTTCGGGCCCAGGTTGAGGAACATGTAGTCCTCGTTGGTGCCGGAGCGTTTCATGCCCCAGTCTTCCGGACGGAAGCGCGCAGCCTCTTCTTCAAGCTGTTGCTTGGCGAGGTTGAGGCTGAACGGGTCGAATTCGGTGGCGCGGGCAGGGAAGTCCTTGCGCAGCGGGTGACCTTCCCACGTTGGCGGCATCATGATGCGCGTCAGGTGCGGGTGGCCGGGGAAATCGATGCCGAACATGTCCCACACTTCACGCTCGTACCAGCTGGCGTTGGGCCAGATACCGGTTACGGTCGGGACGCTCAGGTCGCTCTCGGAGAGGGCAACCTTGATCATCACGTCGCTGTTACGTTCCAGCGACATCAGATGGTAGAACACCGTGAAATCGGCACCGCTTGGCAGGCCCTGGCGCTTGGTGCGCAGACGCTCGTCCACGCCATGCAGGTCATAAAGCATGACGTACGGCTTGGGCAAGTTACGCAGGAAGGTCAGGACTTCGACGAGCTTGGCGCGCGCCACCCACAGCACCGGCATACCGGTACGTGTGGCCTGGGCGGTGAAGGCGTCAGCGCCAAAACGGTTATTGAGTTCGACGACCACATCCTGGTCGTCTGCCTTATAAGGCGGGATGTACAGAGCGCTGCCTGTAGTCATGGTTTTTTATCGCTTTCGGTCAACGTAAAGAATGAAGCCAGGTGTTCGTTCTATAAAAGAAGCGGGCTGGATCAGACTTCGTCAGGGCTGCGCAGGTTGGTGACTGCGATTCGCTGTTCGCGGCGCTGTTCCTTTTGCGAGGGCATCTCGGCGCGGTAAACGCCTTGATCGCCGACGACCCAGGAAAGCGGACGACGCTCCTTGCCAATCGATTCCTGCAACAGCATCAAGCCTTGCAGAAATGCTTCAGGGCGGGGCGGGCAGCCAGGCACGTAGACGTCCACGGGCAGGAACTTATCCACCCCTTGGACCACTGAGTAGATGTCGTACATGCCACCGGAGTTGGCGCACGAACCCATGGAGATAACCCACTTCGGTTCGAGCATTTGCTCGTAGAGACGCTGAATGATTGGCGCCATCTTGATGAAGCAGGTTCCGGCGATAACCATGAAATCCGCCTGGCGCGGTGATGCCCGGATAACTTCGGCGCCAAAGCGCGCGATGTCGTGGGGCGCCGTGAAGGCGGTGGTCATTTCCACGTAGCAGCACGAAAGGCCGAAGTTGTACGGCCACAGGGAGTTTTTACGCCCCCAGTTGACCGCGCCACTCAGCACGTCTTCGAGTTTGCCCATGTAGATGTTTTTGTGGACTTGGTCTTCTAACGGATCGGAAACGGTTTCCCGTTCGCCGATGGGGTACTGCTCGTTAGGAGCATCCGGGTCGATCCTGGTGAGATTGTATTGCATCGCCAAAGCCTCATTGTTTCAGCTTCGCTTGCCGCTTACGACGAGCTTCCGGAGCCCAGTCAAGGGCGCCCACTCGAAATAGGTAGACAAGGCCTGCCAACAGAATTGCTATGAAAACGAGAGCTTCGACGAATCCGGTCCAGCCGCTTTCGCGGACGGACACAGACCAGGCAAAGAGAAAGAGGGCTTCGATATCGAAGATCACGAACAGCATCGCGACCAGATAGAATTTGGCTGAGAGCCGCAGACGGGCGCCACCTGTAGGTAGCATGCCCGACTCGAACGGTTCGTTTTTGCTGCGGCCCCAGGCTTTTGACCCGAGGAGGCTGGAAACACCGAGCATGAAGGCGCAAAGGCCGACAACACCGAGGAGGAAAATGGCAAAGCCCCAGTTGTGGGCCATGAGTCCTGTCGCTTCGGTCATGCTGGAAATCCTTAACAGAGAGCAAAGGTCTCTGAGCTCGAAAAAGTAATGATGCAGTGACGATATGTCGCAGCGCAGTCAATCGCGGTGATTTTATGGCTAAACACCGGGCAAGTAAAATTCCTATAGCGAAATTATTCGATGGAATAAGGACATAGTGCACCTTCTTGGGGCTGTAGCCCTTGCGGGGCGGGGATTAGCGGGCATTTGATCAATTATGTTTTGTTTAACCAGTAACGAAGTTTTCATGGTCTAAATGATAATGAATATTGTTTGTGCGGGGGTTTAAGCGATTGTTTCTCATGTGGCGGGGTAAGTTGCCGTTACTTGTTTGATTGGCGCAAGTTGCCGGAGCGGATCTTTTAACCGATTTATCCGCAGCGAATACCGCTCTGGATCAAGGTTTTGTACAAAATCTTCAGGTTGCGTGCGTTCCCTTGTGGGAGGGGGCTTGCCCTCGATGGCTGAGTGTCAGTCAATAACGCTGTTGCTGATCCACCGTTATCGGGGGCAAGCCCCCTCCCACATTTGGATTCTCATTGGCCCGGGGCAGATATCTCAGGCAAAAAAACGCCCCGAACCAGTCGGGGCGTGATTGTCGTGCAGCACTGCGGTTAGCTCTTTAACGGGTCCGCAGTGGCTGTGTACTCACATCGATCAGTGGAACTGCTCTTCTTCAGTCGACCCGGTCAGCGCGGTCACGGACGAGGTGCCGCCCTGGATCACGGTGGTCATGTCATCGAAGTAGCCAGTACCCACTTCCTGCTGGTGCGCCACAAAGGTGTAGCCTTTGGAGGCGTCAGCGAATTCCTGCTCCTGCAGCTTCACGTAGGCGGTCATGTCGTTGCGGGCGTAGTCGTGCGCCAGGTTGAACATGCTGTGCCACATATTGTGAATGCCGGCCAGGGTGATGAACTGGTGCTTGTAGCCCATGGCGGACAGTTCGCGCTGGAACTTGGCGATGGTCGCGTCGTCCAGGTTCTTCTTCCAGTTGAAAGAAGGCGAGCAGTTGTAGGACAGCAGTTGGTCCGGGTATTCCTTCTTGATCGCTTCGGCGAAACGACGCGCTTCGTCCAGATCCGGCTTGGCGGTTTCGCACCAGATCAGGTCGGCATACGGTGCGTAGGCCAGACCGCGGGCGATGGCCTGATCGAGGCCGGCGCGTACCTTGTAGAAACCTTCCTGAGTGCGTTCGCCGGTAACGAATGGCTGGTCGTACGGGTCGCAGTCCGAGGTCAACAGGTCTGCTGCGTTGGCGTCGGTACGGGCCAGGATGATGGTCGGTGTGCCGGCAACGTCAGCCGCCAGACGGGCAGCGGTCAGCTTCTGTACAGCTTCTTGGGTCGGAACCAGTACCTTGCCGCCCATATGGCCGCATTTCTTCACGGAAGCCAGTTGGTCTTCGAAGTGAACGCCCGCGGCGCCTGCTTCGATCATGCTCTTCATCAGCTCATAGGCGTTCAGTACGCCGCCGAAGCCGGCTTCGGCGTCAGCTACGATTGGCGCGAAGTAGTCGATGTAGCCTTCATCGCCTGGGCCTTTGCCAGCTTTCCACTGGATCTGGTCAGCACGACGGAACGAGTTGTTGATGCGCTTGACTACGGTTGGCACGGAGTCAACCGGGTACAGCGATTGGTCGGGGTACATGGATTCAGCGGAGTTGTTGTCCGCTGCCACTTGCCAGCCGGACAGGTAGATCGCCTGGATGCCGGCTTTTACCTGTTGGACTGCTTGACCGCCAGTGAGGGCGCCCATGCAGTTGACGAAATCTTTGTCGGGACGGAAGGAAGGCTTGGCACCTTGGATGACCAGGTTCCACAGCTTCTCGGCGCCGAGTTTTGCAAAGGTGTGCTCAGGTTGAACCGAGCCACGCAGGCGGACGACGTCAGCAGCGGAATAAGCGCGGGTTACGCCTTTCCAGCGTGGGTTTTCAGCCCAATCTTTTTCAAGGGCTGCAATTTGCTGTTCGCGTGTCAGTGCCATGGGGAAAAACCTCGTCGCATAGGTCTAGGTGGAAAGATCCATTTGCCAGCCGCGCAATCGTTGCGGGGTATGGCTGCTCGCTGACCAGAAGCATAGGTGGTCAAGTCAGGTTCGACGGGGAAGGCGACGGGATGAACGATGATCGAGAGGGGGCAGGTAAAGGCTGGCCGAGAACGGTCTTCGGGCATCGTGGGCCCTTGGGTATTCTGCAGCATGTTGCCGGGTTACCTGGTTAGCTTCCGTCCCTCGGGACAACTTCGTTCCAGTCGCAACCTCGTCAAACACACCTTGTGGGCGGTACAGACACGAATCGGCTCAGGTGGGTAGCTTAGAGCGACGATCCGAAGGCCCTTGCCAGGGCCCCTGATTAGCGGGAGCGAGGCCATCATGCCCATGCTTTTTTGGATCGTCAAATGTTTTGTAGTGCTTTTTTTATAGCACTACATCTTTAGTCTAATACGACTCATCAGTCAGTTTTTGGTGCTTCAGTTCAGGGTGTCGACCTTGACCCGCAACGTCAGGTCATCGCGGCCCTGGGTAGAGTAGCTGCGGGTTGTAGAGGATTTATCGGCTTGGGTTTCACGGTTGATGCCGGCCAGGGGGATCCATTCGCCAAGACGCCCGCTGACGGTTGTGTCGGTGCTTTGCACATTCACTACATCGGGACGTTCCTGGCTCATGCGGTCACGGTTGGTACTGATCGCCAGATGCACGGTCTCGCCGGTGACGCTGGCAGTGACGTAGAAGCCCTGGGTGACGTTGCGGTATTGGGTCTGGTTCTGCGGGCGGCCGTAGGCGTCTGGTTGGGTGGTGGTCAGTGGCACGCTCTGGCCAACCTGGATCAGCGCGGGCACGCCTTCGCTGGCCTGGATCTGCTGGATGCCGCCGTCGCGACTGGCAGTGCCGTAGTTGATGATGCGGGTTTGGCTATCGCCACTGTTCTGTTGGTTGTTTTCGTTCGTGTCTACAGTAATCAGCAGGCGCTTGGCCGGTGTGTCCAGTTGTGCAATCAGTGCGCGCAGGTCCTGGAGCTTGCCGGGATCGGCGTTAACAATAAGTTGGTTGCCGTAGGCGCTGACGGTGCCGTCCTTGCCGATAAAATTCTGCGCCACCGGCAATAGATCGGCGCTGGTGCGGTTGTTCAGGTTGACGACTTCGGTGTCGGCCATTGTCGAGCAACTGACGGCCAGGAGGAGGGCGGTGAGCAGGGTGCGTAGGGACATGTCCGTTATCTCTGCGAGTCATTTAGGCTTGATAGTGCCAGTTTGTCGGCCTGGGGTGTAGTGAGCGGGCTTGCCCCGCGCTGGGTTGCGTAGCGGTCCCTATAAAAAACGCCGCGTTCTTTCAGAAAGAACGCGGCGTTTGGTTTTGTGGCTGCTAAGCAGCCCAGCGCGGGGCAAGCCCGCTCACCACAGACAAGCCCTTAAGCAGGCGTCAGCCCCCACGCACCATATCAACATGGGGAATCCCGACTTCCAGGAACTCATCGCTGACGATCTTGAAGCCCAACCGCTCATAAAATGGCGCTGCATAGACCTGCGCGCTGAGGAACTGTTTGGTCTGGCCGCGTTGCTCGGCCACGCCAATTACCGCTTCCATCAGCTTGTCGCCAACCTTCAGGCCGCGCCAGTCCTTGAGGACCGATACGCGGCCGATCTCGCCGCTGGGCAGCAGGCGAGCGGTGCCGATTGGAAAGTCGCCTTCGAACGCCAGGAAGTGCATCGCACCAGCGTCATCCGCGTCCCACTCCAACTCGGGCGGAACCGATTGTTCAGCGATAAATACCGCTTCACGAATGCGCCGAATCTCGGCGATATCCTTTTGCCAGTCCGCGACACTTACGTGAATTTTATTCATCGGCAAATCCCAGGCTGCCTTGCTTGACCAGCTCGCACAGCAGGTCGCGGCCGTCTTCGTCGGCGAGCCACTCACCCAGGTTTTCGCTGTGCAGCGCATCGGCGGAGCACACCAGTTTCAACAGTTCACGCAGCTTGCCGGGCAGGTAGCGGCTCTGGCCGCTGGCAAACAGCAGCACGTCGTCGTCCACTTCCGACCACGCCATGCGCGCGCTTGGGTTGCGTACCAGAATCGCGCCGTCTTGCAGGGTGCTGATGAAGTCTTCTTCGCCCAGCTCTTCGCCGGCGACGAGTTCTGGGTAGCGCGGTTCGGTCATGAACTGGCCAAACCAGGTCAGCAGCATGCGTTCGTCGCTCATGTGCTCGGCCAGCAGGCTCTTGAGGCGGTCGAGGGCGTCGCGCTGGATCTGATGCGGGTCGCTGACCGGCTGCGCGTCGGCGTCGGTGTAGCGCTCTTCATCCGTCAGGTATTGGGCGAGGAAATCGGTGAAGTGCGTGAGCACTTCGGCGGCGCTCGGCGCACGGAAGCCGACCGAGTAGGTCATGCAGTCGTCTTCGGCGATGCCGAAGTGTGCCAGGCGTGGCGGCAGATAGAGCATGTCGCCCGGTTCGAGTACCCATTCGGCGGTTTCTTCGAATTCGGCGAGGATGCGCAGGTCGGCGTGTTGCAGCAGCGGGCTTTCGGAGTTGCACATCTGGCCGATCTTCCAGTTGCGCTTGCCTTGGGCTTGCAGCAGGAACACATCGTAGTTGTCGAAGTGCGGACCAACGCTGCCGCCAGGCGCGGCGAAGCTGATCATCACATCGTCGATGCGCCAGCTTGGTAGAAAGCGGAACTGCTCCAGCAGCTCGGCCACTTCCGGAACGAACTGGTCGACCGCCTGCACCAGCAGGGTCCACTCGCGCTCAGGCAGGCTGCCGAAGGCGTCTTCGGCGAACGGGCCGCGACGCAGTTCCCACGGGCGCTCGCCGTGTTCGATCACCAGGCGCGATTCGACTTCTTCTTCCAAGGCCAGGCCGGCCAGTTCGTCGGCGTCGATCGGGCTTTCGAAATCAGGGATGGCCTGACGGATCAGCAGTGGTTTTTTCTGCCAGTAGTCGCGCAGGAATTCCCGTGCCGTGATGCCGCCCAGAAGTTGAAGAGGGATGTCAGGATTCATGTGTAACCTATTGAAAGAAAGCACTTTTCAGACTGGAATAAAAACGCCCGGCGCGGCCGGGCGTCTCAAGGGTCTTGCGATGATCAGATGCGCTTGGCTTGCTCTACCGCGTTGCCGATGTAGTTGGCCGGGGTGAGCAGTTTCAGCTCGGCCTTGGCGGCGGCTGGCATGTCCAGGCCGTCGATGAAAGTTTGCAGCGCTTCAGGGCTGATGCCCTTGCCGCGCGTCAACTCTTTCAGCTTCTCGTACGGGTTTTCGATGTTGTAGCGACGCATCACGGTCTGGATCGGCTCGGCCAGCACTTCCCAGCATGCGTCCAGGTCAGCGGCGATTTTCTGCGCGTTGAGCTCCAGCTTGCTGATGCCTTTGAGGCTGGCTTCGTACGCGATCACGCTGTGGGCAAAACCCACGCCGAGGTTGCGCAGTACGGTCGAGTCGGTCAGGTCGCGCTGCCAGCGGGAGATCGGCAGCTTGCTGGCCAGATGCTGGAACAGGGCGTTGGCGATGCCGAGGTTGCCTTCGGAGTTTTCGAAGTCGATCGGGTTGACCTTGTGCGGCATGGTCGACGAACCGATTTCACCGGCAATGGTGCGCTGCTTGAAGTAGCCCAGGGAGATGTAGCCCCAGATATCGCGATCGAAGTCGATCAGGATGGTGTTGAAGCGCGCAATGGCGTCGAACAGCTCCGCGATGTAGTCGTGGGGCTCGATCTGCGTGGTGTAAGGGTTGAAGCCCAGGCCCAGCTCGTCTTCGATGAAGGCGCGGGCGTTGGCTTCCCAGTCGATCTCAGGGTAGGCCGACAGGTGCGCGTTGTAATTGCCGACGGCGCCGTTGATCTTGCCCAGCAATGGTACGGCAGCGACTTGAGCAATCTGACGCTCCAGACGATACACCACGTTGGCGAGTTCTTTGCCCAGGGTGGTCGGCGAAGCTGGCTGGCCGTGGGTGCGCGACAGCATTGGCACGTCAGCGAAACGGATGGCCAGTTCGCGGATAGCTTCGGCGGTCTGGCGCATCAGTGGCAGCATCACGTCATCGCGGCCTTCGCGCAGCATCAGGGCGTGGGACAGGTTGTTGATGTCCTCGCTGGTGCAGGCAAAGTGGATGAACTCGCTGACCTGGGCCAGTTCCGGCAGCTTGGCCGCCTGCTCTTTGAGCAGGTATTCAATGGCTTTGACGTCGTGGTTGGTGGTGCGCTCGATCTCTTTCACACGCTCGGCGTGCTCCAGGGAGAAATTTTCCGCCAGGGTGTTGAGCACAGCGTTGGCTTCGGCAGAGAACGCCGGCACTTCGCTGATGGCGGGATGAGCGGCCAGGCGCTGGAGCCAGCGCACTTCAACCAGAACACGAGCACGGATCAAGCCGTATTCGCTGAAAATAGGGCGCAGGGCCTGGGTTTTGCCGGCGTAGCGGCCGTCAACAGGGGAAACCGCAGTGAGCGAAGAGAGCTGCATGGGGTGTTCTCGGACAGTCGGGCAACGAAATGGGGCGCGTATCATACATGAAAAAATCCGCCGGTCCGTCGCCAACTGACCGGCGTATTACGCGTAACGGCTTGAAAAAAGCCCTTTGCTGCGACTTATTCGTTGCGCATCAACGGGTAAAGCTCTTTGAGCAATTTTCGACGGCTGATCACCAGCTGCCAGCGATGGCCGCCCAACTGACGCCACAACCGCGCCGAGCGAATACCGGCCAGAAGCAGGGCGCGGATTTTCGAGGCGTTGTTCGGTTGCTGCAGGTTGCGCATGTCGCCGTGAACCTGGATCCGCTGGCGCAAAGTGCTCAAGGTGTCTTGATACAGCGCACCACAGGCGGCGATCACGTTTTCGTGGGCCGGGCCGAAGTGTTCTACCTGGGACTGGATTTGTGGCAGGCGTTTGCCGATGGTTTCCAGCATGTCCTCGCGCTTGGCCAGTTGGCGCTCGAGGCCGAGCATCGACAGGGCGTAGCGCAGCGGCTCGCGCTGCAAGGTGCTGGGGTCGCGCTCCAGGGCGCCGATCAGGGCGCGGTAACCTTCACGCAGTGCGAGGTCGTCGCCGCCGTAGACTTCCAGAGTGTCCTTGGGGTCGCGGATCAGCAGGCTGCCGAGCATGCAAGTCAGGCCGGCTTCGGTGACCTGGCCGGTCTTGGCGATCTTGTCCACGAGCACGGCGGAGAGAAATACCCCGCCGAGTGCCGTCAATTGCTCTTGGGTAGGGCTCATGCCGGGTTGCTCCAGGCTTGCGCGACTTCAATCACGCCGCCGCCCAGGCAAATTTCGCCGTCATAGAACACCACAGACTGGCCGGGGGTGACCGCGCGTTGCGGGTCATCAAAGGTGGCGCGGTAGCCTGTCGCGGTTTTTTCCAGGGTGCAGGGCTGGTCGCTTTGGCGATAGCGCACTTTGGCAGTCAGGCGGCGCGGGGTGCTCAGGTCGATCGGGTTGACCCAATAGATCTCCGAGGCCAGCAGCGCGCCCGAGAACAGCAGCGGGTGTTCATTACCCTGGCCGACGATCAGCACGTTGTTTTCCAGGTCCTTGACCAGCACATACCACGGCTCTTCACCGGCGTCTTTCAAACCGCCGATGCCCAGGCCCTGGCGTTGGCCAATGGTGTGGTACATCAGGCCATGGTGACGGCCGATCACTTCACCTTCGGTGGTCTTGATCTCACCCGGTTGCGCCGGCAGGTATTGCTTAAGGAAGTCGCTGAAGCGGCGCTCGCCGATAAAGCAAATCCCGGTGGAATCCTTTTTCTTCGCGGTAGCCAGGCCGTGTTTCTCGGCGATCCTGCGCACTTCGGGTTTTTCCAGCTCGCCCACCGGGAACAGGGTCTTGGCGATCTGTTCACCGCCAACAGCGTGCAGGAAGTAGCTCTGGTCCTTGTTCGGGTCCAGGCCCTTGAGCAGTTCAGTACGGCCATCGATGTCGCGGCGGCGCACGTAGTGGCCAGTGGCAATCAGGTCGGCGCCAAGGATCATGGCGTAGTCGAGGAACGCCTTGAACTTGATTTCGCGGTTGCACAGGATGTCCGGGTTCGGCGTGCGACCGGCCTTGTATTCAGCCAGGAAGTGCTCGAACACATTGTCCCAGTACTCGGCGGCGAAGTTGGCGGTGTGCAGCTTGATACCGATCTTGTCACACACGGCCTGGGCATCTGCCAGGTCGTCCATGGCGGTGCAATATTCCGTTCCATCGTCTTCTTCCCAGTTCTTCATGAACAGGCCTTCCACCTCATAACCCTGCTCCATGAGCAGAACGGCGGAAACGGAAGAATCCACGCCGCCGGACATGCCGACGATGACGCGCTTCTTTTGTGTGTCAGAAGGGGCTGGATCACGCATAGGGTTTCAACGGGTGTCTTGAAAAAGGACGCGATTCTAGCAGGCCTGGGCCCGCAAGGCTAAAGAGAAGGGCGGATCAATTCCAGACTGTGACGCTGGCCGGCCAGATAATCATCGATGCAGCGGATGATCAGCTCGCTGCGCCAGTCCTCGCGCACGGCCATCAGCTCGTCACGGCTCAGCCAGCGGGCGCGCAGGATGCCTTCGTCGAGTTGGTAGTTCGGGTGGTGTTTCAGGGCTTTGGCAATGAAACAGACCCTTTGGTAGGTCACGCCATTGCTGGGTGCGGTGTACAGGTAGATGCCGACGATACCGGTGGCTTCAACGTCCCAGCCGGTTTCTTCGAGAGTTTCACGCACGGCGGCCTCGGTCAGGGTTTCGTCTGGGTCAAGGTGGCCGGCGGGCTGATTGAGCACGGCGCGACCGCCCTTGAGTTCTTCGACCATCAGGAAGCGTCCTTTGTCTTCGACGATGGTGGCGACGGTAATGTGGGGTTGCCAGGTCATGGGATGCCTCGATTCAAGATATGACGCGGTGTTTGGACAGAATTACGGCCAGTGTGGGAGGGGGCTTGCCGCCGATGACGCTTTGTCAGTTACCAATAGCTCGACTGATCCATCGCTTTCGGGGGCAAGCCCCCTCCCACATTTGATCCGGTTTCTTCCGTTGAGCGGTAGAAACAGAAACCCCGGCACAGGGCCGGGGCTTCTTTGCATCCTTACAACCTTACTTCAACTTGGCAATTGCCGCGTTGAGGGTGTTGCTTGGGCGCATGGCCTTGCTGGTCAGCTCTGGGTTCGGCGCGTAGTAGCCGCCGATGTCCACTGGCTTGCCCTGTACGGCGTTGAGTTCGGCAACGATGGTTGCTTCGTTCTCGGCCAGGGTTTTTGCCAGTTCGCCGAACTGCGCTTGCAGTGCAGTGTCCTCGGTCTGGGCGGCCAGGGCTTGAGCCCAGTACAGCGCCAGGTAGAAGTGGCTGCCGCGGTTGTCGATGTTGCCGACTTTGCGCGATGGCGACTTGTTGTTGTCGAGGAATTGGCCAGTGGCCTGGTCCAGGGTCTTGGACAGTACCAGGGCTTTCGGGTTGTTGTACGTCACACCCAAATGCTCAAGGGAGGCGGCCAGGGCCAGGAATTCGCCCAGGGAGTCCCAGCGCAGGAAGTTTTCTTCCAGCAACTGTTGCACGTGCTTCGGTGCCGAACCGCCGGCGCCGGTTTCGAACAGGCCACCGCCGTTCATCAGCGGCACGATCGACAGCATCTTGGCGCTGGTGCCCAGTTCCATGATCGGGAACAGGTCGGTCAGGTAGTCGCGCAGTACGTTGCCGGTCACCGAGATGGTGTTCAGGCCCTTGCGGGTGCGCTCCAGGGTGAACTTCATCGCGTCGACTGGCGACATGATGCGGATGTCCAGACCTTCGGTGTTGTGGTCTTTCAGATAGGCCTGAACTTTCTCGACCACGACGCCGTCGTGAGCGCGCTTAGGGTCCAGCCAGAAGATGGCAGGGGTGTTGCTGGCGCGCGCGCGGTTGACGGCAAGCTTGACCCAATCCTGGATCGGCGCGTCTTTGGTCTGGCACATGCGGAAGATATCGCCGGCTTCGACGTTCTGTTCCATCAGCAGGTTGCCCTTGCTGTCGGTGATACGGACTACGCCGTCAGCCTTGATCTGGAAAGTCTTGTCGTGGGAGCCGTACTCTTCTGCTTTCTTCGCCATCAGGCCAACGTTTGGCACGCTGCCCATGGTGGTTGGATCGAAAGCGCCATTGGTCTTGCAGTCTTCGATGACCGCTTGGTAGATAGTGGCGTAGCAGCGATCCGGGATCACGGCCTTGGTGTCGTGCAGCTGGCCGTCGGTGCCCCACATCTTGCCGGAGTCACGGATCATGGCTGGCATCGAGGCGTCGACGATGACGTCGCTCGGCACGTGCAGGTTGGTGATGCCTTTGTCGGAGTTGACCATCGCCAGGGAAGGGCGAGCGGCGTAGACTGCCTGGATGTCAGCTTCGATCTGCGCTTGCTGCTCGGCCGGAAGAGTCTTGATGCGAGCGTACAGGTCACCGATGCCGTTGTTCAGGTTGAAGCCGATCTGCTCCAGTACCGTGGCGTGCTTGGCCAGGGCATCTTTATAGAACTCGGCAACGATCTGGCCGAACATGATTGGGTCGGAGACTTTCATCATGGTGGCTTTGAGGTGAACCGACAGCAGTACGCCTTGTTTCTTGGCGTCTTCGATTTCAGCGGCGATGAACGAGCGCAGTGCGTTTTTGCTCAGTACGGCGCTGTCGAGGATCTCGCCAGCTTGAGCGGTAGTTTTTTCTTTCAGGACGGTGGTGGTGCCGTCCTTGCCGACCAGCTCAATTTTGACAGCATCAGCGGCTTCGATCTGTACGGCTTTTTCGCTGCCGTAGAAGTCGCCATTGCTCATGTGGGCGATGTGGGACTTGGAGTCCGCAGCCCATGCGCCCATTTTGTGCGGGTGCTTGCGGGCGTAGTTCTTGACCGACAGCGGCGCGCGGCGGTCGGAGTTGCCTTCGCGCAGTACCGGGTTCACGGCGCTGCCCTTGACCTTGTCGTAACGTGCACGGGTTTCTTTTTCCGCGTCGGTGGTTACGGTTTCCGGGTAGTCCGGCAGGGCGTAGCCCTGGGCCTGCAGTTCCTTGATCGCCGCTTGCAGCTGCGGGGTCGAGGCGCTGATGTTAGGCAGCTTGATGATGTTGGCTTCAGGGGTAACGGCCAGGTCGCCCAGTTCGGCGAGGTGGTCCGGTATGGCCTTGTTGCCCAGTTGCTCGGGGAAGCTTGCGAGGATGCGCCCGGCGAGAGAAATATCGCGGGTTTCCACGGCAATATCAGCGGAAGCGGTGAAGGCCTCTACGATAGGCAGCAGTGAATAGGTGGCGAGGGCAGGGGCTTCGTCGGTGAAGGTGTAGATGATCTTCGAGCGGGTGGGCATATTCGGATTAACTCTCTTCTTTGCTGAAAGCGTGCGCAGAAACTCGAGATGCGCCGGGTGGAGCGCGTTCGTTCAAAGTCATCCATGAGCGAAATGTCGAGGTTTCTTCGCGGTGATGTTGGGTTGCATCAGTCGAGCGTCAAGCGGGTGGACTATTGTAATAGTCCGGCTTTGTAGCTGAAGGCACCTATTCTAGAGCGGTCAGCCGTCGTGACTCTTGGGTCAGCGGCGGCATTATACATAGGTCGCTATGCTTACGCCGAGCCTTCATACAAAAGGTGTGTCGTCCATTGGTCTAAAGGTCGCAGGTGCCGGGGTACGCCTAAAGTCGCATGATGTGCTCAAGATTGGCGCTTTTCCCTTTGCTTTCAGGCTTGTAGGCGACAAATTATGCTGTTTTCGATGCAAATGAACATGGCGTGAGGTTTCGGTCGTCATTTATCTGGAGTAGGCTCGAACGCAGCCAGATGTTTAATCCATAGATGGAGTTCAGCATGGGATACAAGAAGATTCAGGTTCCGGCAGTCGGCGACAAAATCACCGTCAATGCAGACCATTCTCTCAATGTTCCTGACCAACCGATCATCCCTTATATCGAAGGTGACGGTATTGGCGTCGACATCAGCCCGGTGATGATCAAAGTGGTCGACGCAGCTGTTGAAAAGGCATACGGCGGCAAGCGCAAGATCTCGTGGATGGAGGTGTACGCCGGCGAAAAGGCGACTCAGGTCTACGATCAGGATACCTGGCTGCCCCAGGAAACCCTGGATGCCGTCAAGGATTACGTGGTGTCCATCAAGGGTCCGCTGACCACGCCGGTCGGTGGTGGTATTCGATCGCTGAACGTGGCTCTGCGTCAGCAGCTCGACCTTTATGTGTGCCTACGCCCAGTGCGTTGGTTCGAAGGTGTGCCGAGTCCGGTCAAGAAGCCCGGCGACGTGGACATGACCATCTTTCGCGAAAACTCCGAAGACATTTACGCCGGGATCGAGTGGAAAGCTGGCTCGCCGGAAGCTATTAAAGTGATCAAGTTCCTCAAGGAGGAAATGGGCGTTACCAAGATCCGCTTCGACCAGGATTGCGGGATTGGCATCAAGCCGGTGTCCAAAGAGGGCACTAAGCGCTTGGCGCGCAAGGCCTTGCAATATGTGGTGGATAACGACCGCGAATCGCTGACCATCGTGCACAAAGGCAACATCATGAAGTTCACCGAAGGGGCCTTCAAGGAATGGGCCTATGAAGTGGCGGCCGAAGAGTTCGGCGCGACCCTGCTCGATGGTGGGCCGTGGATGCAGTTCAAGAACCCGCGCACCGGCAGGAATGTGGTGGTCAAGGATGCAATCGCCGACGCCATGCTCCAGCAGATCCTGCTGCGTCCGGCTGAATATGACGTGATTGCAACCCTTAACCTCAATGGTGACTACCTGTCCGACGCGTTGGCGGCGGAAGTGGGTGGTATCGGCATTGCGCCGGGTGCCAACCTGTCTGACACCGTGGCAATGTTCGAGGCGACTCACGGGACGGCGCCCAAGTATGCGGGCAAGGATCAGGTCAATCCGGGGTCCTTGATCCTTTCAGCGGAAATGATGCTGCGTCATATGGGTTGGATTGAAGCTGCCGATCTGATCATCAAGGGCACCAATGGCGCCATTTCGGCCAAGACCGTGACCTATGATTTCGAGCGCCTGATGGAGGGCGCCACGCTGGTGTCGTCGTCGGGCTTCGGTGATGCGCTGATCTCGCATATGTAACGTCTCACGCGACAAAAAACGGCCATCCCAACTTGAGTGGGATGGCCGTTTTTCTTGCCGCAGACTGCATGCTCGGCGGCGGTTCAGGCCGGTTGCTTCTTCTCTTTATGAGCGTGTTTCTCCGTGGTCTTTTCCGGTGCTTGCGCGCTCACTGCGTCGATGTTCACGGCATGCAGTCCCTTGGGGCCTTGAATGATTTCAAAACTCACGGGCTGGCCCGCTTTCAGCGTTCTATAACCATCCATTTGGATTGCTGAATAGTGCGCAAAAAGGTCCTCGTTTTTCCCTTCCTCATTAACAAAGCCATATCCTTTGGCGTTGTTGAACCACTTGACCTTGCCATTGATCTTGACGCCGGACATACCCATTTCCCTCTGCACCAGACTCCATCACTGGAGTATCATCCAGTTTATCCGTCCTAACCCGAATAAATTAAGGTTGACTGCGCGGACCTTTTTTACCCACTGTGGGTTCTATTGGTTGTAACACCGATTCGCCGATAGTCAAGGCGACCGGCCAGTTGAGAGTTGAAATTCTGACAGGTCGCCCCCACCACTGTATTTGAACCACTGACGAACCTTTCTTTCCATGCATGCAATCAGCCAGATTCGACTAACATTCAATCAGGATCGACCGGATCACGAACACGATGACGACGGTTCTGCAGGCATTGCTGTTCAGGAGGCCAAGCCTGCTCTACAGGCGCCGCCGATGTACAAGGTGGTTTTGTTCAATGATGACTACACACCGATGGATTTCGTGGTCGAAGTGCTCGAGGTGTTTTTTAACCTGAATCGAGAGTTGGCGACCAAGGTAATGCTGGCCGTTCACACAGAAGGACGGGCAGTATGTGGAGTGTTTACCCGTGACATCGCCGAGACAAAGGCCATGCAGGTCAACCAGTACGCCAGGGAAAGCCAGCATCCGCTACTCTGTGAAATCGAGAAGGACGGTTAACGCCGACCACTTGGGTATGAGGTGAAGCTATGTTAAACCGCGAGCTCGAAGTCACCCTCAATCTTGCCTTCAAGGAGGCTCGTTCGAAGCGTCATGAATTCATGACAGTCGAACACCTTTTGCTGGCACTTTTGGATAACGAAGCTGCCGCCACCGTTCTGCGTGCGTGCGGCGCCAACCTCGACAAACTCAAGCATGACCTGCAGGAGTTTATCGACTCCACCACGCCACTGATCCCCGTGCATGACGAGGACCGCGAGACCCAGCCAACCCTGGGCTTCCAGCGGGTATTGCAGCGTGCTGTTTTCCACGTACAGAGCTCCGGTAAGCGTGAGGTCACAGGCGCCAACGTGCTTGTGGCGATCTTCAGCGAACAGGAAAGTCAGGCAGTGTTCCTGCTCAAGCAGCAGAGCGTTGCCCGTATTGATGTCGTCAACTATATCGCCCACGGTATCTCCAAGGTGCCTGGGCACGGCGATCATTCTGAGGGTGAGCAGGATATGCAGGACGACGAGGGCGGTGAGTCTTCTTCTTCAAGCAACCCGCTGGATGCCTATGCCAGCAATCTCAACGAACTGGCGCGCCAGGGTCGGATCGATCCGCTGGTGGGGCGTGAGCTTGAGGTTGAGCGTGTAGCGCAAATCCTCGCGCGTCGTCGCAAGAACAATCCGTTGCTGGTGGGTGAGGCGGGCGTGGGCAAAACCGCAATCGCCGAAGGCTTGGCCAAGCGTATCGTGGATAACCAGGTGCCTGACCTGCTGGCCAACAGCGTCGTCTACTCCCTTGATCTGGGCGCGTTGCTCGCCGGGACCAAGTACCGGGGCGATTTCGAGAAGCGCTTCAAGGCGTTGCTCGGCGAGTTGAAAAAACGCCCGCAGGCGATCCTGTTCATCGACGAAATCCACACCATCATTGGTGCTGGTGCGGCGTCTGGCGGGGTGATGGATGCGTCCAATCTGCTCAAGCCGTTGCTGTCGTCGGGTGATATCCGCTGCATTGGTTCGACCACCTTCCAGGAATTCCGTGGCATCTTCGAGAAAGACCGTGCGCTGGCGCGTCGCTTCCAGAAGGTCGACGTGTCCGAGCCTTCGGTTGAAGACACCATCAGCATCCTGCGCGGGCTCAAGGGGCGTTTTGAAGCGCACCATGGCATCGAGTACACCGATGAGGCGCTGCGTGCAGCTGCAGAGCTGGCGTCGCGTTACATCAATGATCGGCATATGCCGGATAAAGCTATCGACGTGATCGACGAGGCGGGGGCTTATCAGCGCCTGCAACCGATCGAGAAGCGTGTGAAACGCATCGACGTGCCTCAGGTCGAGGACATCGTGGCGAAGATCGCGCGAATTCCACCAAAGCACGTCAACAGCTCCGACAAAGAGCTGCTGCGTAACTTGGAGCGCGATCTCAAGCTCACTGTGTTCGGCCAGGATGCAGCCATCGACGCGCTGTCCACTGCGATCAAATTGTCGCGTGCGGGCCTCAAGTCGCCGGACAAACCGGTCGGCTCGTTCCTGTTTGCTGGCCCGACCGGTGTCGGCAAAACCGAAGCGGCGCGGCAGTTGGCCAAGGCCATGGGGATCGAGCTTGTGCGGTTCGACATGTCTGAGTACATGGAGCGTCATACCGTGTCGCGCTTGATCGGTGCGCCTCCTGGGTATGTAGGCTTTGATCAGGGCGGTTTGTTGACCGAAGCGATCACTAAGCAGCCCCATTGCGTATTGCTGCTCGATGAAATCGAGAAGGCTCACCCGGAAGTCTTCAACCTGCTGCTGCAGGTCATGGATCACGGGACCCTGACCGACAACAACGGACGCAAGGCGGACTTCCGCAACGTGATCGTGATCATGACCACCAACGCCGGTGCCGAAACAGCCGCGCGGGCTTCGATCGGCTTTACCCATCAGGATCACTCCTCTGATGCGATGGAAGTGATCAAGAAGAGCTTCACGCCGGAGTTCCGCAACCGTCTGGACACCATTATCCAGTTTGGTCGCCTCAGTCATGAGGTTATCAAGAGTGTGGTGGACAAGTTCCTCACCGAGCTTCAAGCGCAGTTGGAAGACAAGCGCGTGCAGCTGGATGTCACGGAAGCGGCGCGCAGTTGGATCGCCGAGGGTGGCTACGATGCCGCAATGGGCGCCCGCCCAATGGCGCGTCTGATCCAGGACAAGATCAAGCGGCCATTGGCCGAAGAGATCCTGTTCGGCGAACTCTCCGACCATGGTGGCGTGGTGCATATCGACCTGAAGGATGGCGAGCTGACCTTCGAGTTCGAAACCACGGCTGAAATGGCCTGATCGTTCTGCAGTAATGCAAAAGGCGCCGAAAGGCGCCTTTTTGCTGTCTTGAAACGCAGTTCTCAGAACAATGAAGATCCAGTGTGGGAGGGGGCAAGTCCCCTCCCACAGGAATCATCGGTGTTTGAAAATCCCATGCACACAAAAACGCCCGGCATAACCGGGCGTTTTGTATTGACTTGCTTAGCGAGCGCGGTAAGTGATGCGCCCTTTGCTCAAGTCATAGGGCGTCAGCTCGACGCGCACTTTGTCACCGGTAAGAATACGAATGTAGTTCTTGCGCATCTTGCCGGAGATATGCGCGGTTACGACGTGCCCATTTTCCAACTCCACACGAAACATGGTGTTGGGCAGGGTGTCGACGACAGTGCCTTCCATTTCGAAGCTGTCTTCTTTCGACATGCAGTAAAGCCCTCGGTATCCAGTGAATGGCCCGGTGCAACTGCGCCAGGCAAAAGCGGCGTGCATTGTGCCCGAAAAAGGGTGTTTAAGCCAAGGGGTTCTAGTTAAGCGTGACCCATCTTTGATTAATTAGCAGTTCTATGGGGCGATATTGGGTCTTGTAGCTCATCTTTTTGCAGTTCTTGATCCAGTATCCGAGGTAGACGGCCTCCAGTTCCAGGCGCAGTGCTTCGCCGATTTGCCAGAGAATTGCAAAGCGCCCGAGGCTGCGGCGTTCTTCGGCAGGTTCATAGAACGTGTATACCGCCGACAGGCCATTAGGCAGCAAGTCGGTCACGGCGACGGCCAGCAGGCGACCGTCCGCTCGAAACTCATAGAAGCGTGAAAAGGGTAGGTCACGCACTAGAAACGTGGAGAACTGGTCGCGGCTCGGGGGGAACATATCGCCGTCGGCGTGGCGTTGCTCAATATAGCGCTGGTAAAGGTCGAAATATTCTTCGGTAAATCGAGGCTTGCACGATGTCACCGTCAGGTCGGCGTTGCGCTTGAGGATGCGCTTCTGGTTACGATCCGGCAGAAATTGCGCCACGGGCAGGCGTGCCGGTACGCAGGCATTGCAGTTCTGACAATGGGGTCGGTAAAGGTGGTCGCCACTGCGTCGAAAGCCCATTTCCGAAAGATCGGCATACACGTGCACGTCCATCGGTTGGCTGGGGTCGAGGAACAACGTGGTGGCCTGCTCGTCTGGCAGATAGCTGCAAGAGTGGGCTTGAGTGGCATAAAACTTCAAACGCGCCAACTCGGTCATGATCAACCCTCGGGATAAGCTTTGAAATAAGTGTAAGCCAGGTGCGCGGATGTCGCCTAAGAAACCCATGGTCCGGTGTTGGGCTGGTCCAAGTGGTCGCGTAGAAAACCGGCGAACTCAGTGCGAGGAATGGCGCGGGCACCCAAGCTGTGCAAGTGATCGTTGGGCATCTGGCAGTCGATCAGCACAAAGCCCCAGGCCTGTAATTGTCGTGTCAGTGTGGCGAAGCCGAATTTTGAGGCGTTGTCGGCGCGGCTGAACATGGATTCGCCAAAAAACAGTTGGCCCATCGCTAGGCCATACAGGCCGCCCACCAGCACCCCTTCGTCCCATACTTCTACCGAGTGTGCATGGCCGCGTTTGTGCAACTCCAGGTAGGCGCTCTGAATGCCTTCGGTGATCCAGGTGCCATCGGCATAGGCACGCGGTGCGGCGCAGGCTTGGATGACTGCTGCGAAGTCCTGGTCGAATGTCACGCTGTAGCGCTGCTGGCGTAACAGCTTGCTCAGGCTGCGGGATACGTGCAGCTCGTCAGGGAAGATCACCGTGCGCGGGTCCGGAGACCACCAGAGGATCGGTTGACCCTCCGAGAACCATGGGAAGCAGCCATGGCGGTAGGCTTGGACCAGTCGCTCGGCCGACAGGTCGCCGCCGGCGGCGAGCAGGCCATTAGGTTCGCGCATAGCTTTGGCCAGCGGTGGGAAGGTCAGGGTATTGCGTTGTAACCAGGTCAGCATGGCATCCAGGCTTATGGAAGGGGAGGGGGGTGGCAGGTATGACACCCGCCTCGGCAGTGCTGATTATTGTCGACGCAGCGCCATCGGGCCAGCTTGAATCAGCCATTGATGCGTATTAGCGTGAGCGGGTGTTTCTGCAACTCTATGCCGGGGGTGTGGTCGTATTCGGGGCCGGCCCATGCAGGCCATTTGCCAAGCTTGTCTGGATTAGTAAAAACAGTTCATAAGCCTTTGTCAGCAAAGACAATGCATGCTCAAATTGAACATGTCGTGACACACAATTGGCTATGCTGCCTGAAGAAAGCCAAGTGGCGTGGCATCGGGGGTACAAACCCGTACAATGCGGCCATTGTGGCGTTATCGTCCTTTCATTCAGCAATTGCCCGGTGTTAAACGTACATTCAACGACGATCGTTTATTTTTCAACTGCTCGGATTGGGCAGTATTTGCAGTCATTCAACAGATGGACGCGCTAAAGGCGCAGGAAAAGACCCGTTTTGAAGAAATCCGCCGCAACACCTAAAGCAGCAGTCGTGCCGGCTTGGCGCCAGCACCTGCATTATCGACTCAAGGAAGGCGCGCTGATCGCTATCGGCGCGCTGTGCTTGTTCCTGATGATGGCCTTGCTCACCTACGGCAAGGACGATCCGGGCTGGAGCCACAACAGCAAGATAGACGATGTGCAAAACTTCGGCGGTCCGGTGGGTTCCTACAGCGCCGATATCCTCTTCATGGTGCTGGGTTACTTTGCTTACATCTTCCCGTTGCTGCTGGCGATCAAGACCTGGCAGATCTTCCGTCAGCGTCATGAGCCGTGGCAGTGGAGCGGCTGGCTGTTCTCCTGGCGCCTGATCGGTCTGGTGTTCCTGGTGCTCTCCGGCGCGGCGCTGGCCCATATTCATTTCCATGCGCCCACCGGTTTGCCGGCGGGCGCGGGCGGGGCCTTGGGCGAAAGCCTCGGCGACCTGGCGCGCAAGACCCTGAATATCCAGGGCAGCACTCTGATGTTCATTGCGCTTTTCCTGTTCGGCCTCACGGTGTTCACCGACCTCTCGTGGTTCAAGGTGATGGACGTGACAGGCAAGATCACCCTCGACCTGCTCGAATTATTCCAGGGCGCCGCCAACCGTTGGTGGTCCGCTCGTGTTGACCGCAAACGCATGGTGGCTCAGTTGCGTGAGGTGGATACCCGCGTCAACGAAGTCGTAGCCCCAAGCACACCGGATCGCCGCGAACAGGCCAAGGTCAAGGAGCGCCTGATCGAGCGCGAACAGGCCCTGAGCAAGCACATGTCCGACCGCGAGAAGCAGGTGCCGCCTGTGATTGCACCTGCGCCGCCCAAGGCCCCCGAGCCAAGCCATCGCGTGCAGAAAGAGAAACAGGCGCCGTTGTTTGTCGATAGCGCTGTCGAAGGCACCTTGCCGCCGATCTCGATTCTCGACCCGGCTGAAAAGAAACAGCTCAACTATTCCCCCGAATCACTGGCGGCTGTCGGCCACTTGCTGGAAATCAAGCTCAAGGAATTCGGCGTCGAAGTGTCGGTGGACTCGATCCACCCTGGCCCGGTGATTACCCGTTACGAAATTCAGCCGGCCGCTGGTGTGAAAGTCAGCCGCATCTCCAACTTGGCCAAAGACTTGGCCCGTTCCCTGGCCGTGACAAGCGTGCGTGTGGTGGAAGTGATCCCCGGCAAGACCACCGTGGGTATCGAGATTCCCAACGAAGACCGCCAGATCGTGCGCTTCTCCGAAGTACTGTCGACGCCGGAATACGACAACTTCAAATCGCCGGTCACCCTGGCGCTGGGCCATGATATCGGCGGTAAGCCGGTTATCACTGACCTGGCAAAAATGCCTCACCTGCTGGTCGCCGGTACCACCGGTTCCGGTAAGTCGGTGGGCGTGAACGCGATGATCCTATCGATCCTGTTCAAGTCCGGCCCGGAAGACGCCAAGCTGATCATGATCGACCCGAAGATGCTTGAACTGTCGATCTACGAAGGCATTCCACATCTGCTGTGCCCAGTGGTAACCGACATGAAGGACGCCGCCAACGCCCTGCGCTGGAGCGTTGCCGAGATGGAGCGCCGCTACAAGCTGATGGCGAAGATGGGTGTACGTAACCTGTCTGGCTTCAACGCCAAGGTCAAGGAAGCCCAGGACGCCGGCACACCGCTGACCGACCCGCTGTACAAACGCGAAAGCATTCACGACGAAGCGCCGCTGCTGAGCAAGCTGCCGACCATCGTGGTGGTGGTCGACGAGTTCGCCGACATGATGATGATCGTCGGCAAGAAGGTTGAAGAGCTGATCGCGCGTATCGCCCAGAAAGCGCGGGCAGCAGGTATTCACTTGATCCTCGCCACCCAGCGTCCGTCGGTGGACGTGATCACCGGTCTGATCAAGGCCAACATCCCGACGCGCATGGCGTTCCAGGTATCGAGCAAGATCGACTCGCGGACCATTATCGACCAGGGTGGCGCCGAGCAACTGTTGGGTCACGGCGACATGCTCTACATGCCACCGGGCACCAGCCTGCCGATTCGCGTACACGGTGCCTTTGTTTCCGATGATGAAGTGCACCGCGTGGTGGAAGCCTGGAAGCTGCGCGGCGCACCCGAATACAACGACGACATCCTCGCCGGCGTCGAAGAAGCTGGCAGCGGTTTCGACGGTGGCAGCAGCGGTGGCGACGACGATGCCGAGACCGACGCCCTGTACGACGAAGCCGTGGCGTTTGTGCTGGAAAGCCGTCGCGCGTCGATTTCTGCAGTTCAGCGCAAGCTGAAAATCGGCTACAACCGCGCCGCCCGCATGATCGAAGCGATGGAAAACGCCGGCGTAGTCACCGCAATGAACACCAACGGCTCGCGTGAAGTCATTGCCCCTGGGCAGATGCGCGACTGATCCCGCGCCGCGTGGCAGCACGCGGCGCGCCCTTACGACTCAATGAGGACTCCCATGCGCTTTATCCGCATGCTGTTGTTGCCGGCACTGGCCCTGACTGCTGTTTCGGCTCACGCTGACCCGGCCTCTGTCGCCAGCCTGACCAACCTGCTGGACAAATCCAAGACCCTGACGGCGCGCTTCTCCCAACTGACCCTGGATGCCGGCGGTACCCGTTTGCAGGAAACGGCAGGCGAAATGGCTGTGCAGCGTCCGGGGCTGTTCTACTGGCACACTGAAGGCAAGGCCGAGCAGACCATCGTTTCCGACGGCCAGAAGGTCACGTTGTGGGACCCGGATCTGGAACAGGCAACTATCAAGAAGCTCGACCCGCGCCTGAATCAGACGCCTGCGCTGTTGCTGTCGGGTGATGTGTCGAAGATTAACGACAGCTTCGACATCACCTCCAAGCAAACCAGCAACGTGATCGAATTCACCCTCAAGCCGAAGTCCAAGGACACGCTGTTTGACAGCCTGCACCTGTCTTTCGGTAACGGCGTGATCAATAACATGCGCCTGATCGACAGCGTCGGCCAACGCACCGATATCCTGTTCTCCGGGGTCAAGGCCAACGAGCCGGTGCCTGCTTCCAAGTTCAAGTTCGACATCCCTAAGGGTGCCGACGTGATTCAGGAATAAACCAGAGGTTTCAAACGCTGCCCATGGATCTGTTTCGAAGTGACCCGATTGCCCAACCCCTGGCCGCGCGTTTGCGTTCGACCAACCTGGATGAGTACGTCGGTCAGGAACACCTGCTCGCTCGCGGCAAGCCTTTGCGCGAAGCCCTGGAGCAGGGCGCGCTGCATTCGATGATTTTCTGGGGCCCGCCGGGGGTGGGTAAAACCACTCTGGCGCGGCTGCTGGCGAAAGTCTCGGATGCGCACTTCGAAACGGTTTCCGCGGTGCTGGCTGGGGTCAAGGAAATCCGCCAGGCGGTGGAAGTGGCCAAGCAGCAGGCTGGGCAATACGGTAAGCGCACCATCCTGTTTGTCGACGAAGTGCATCGCTTCAACAAGTCGCAGCAGGATGCGTTCCTGCCTTATGTCGAAGATGGCACGCTGATCTTTATCGGCGCTACTACCGAAAACCCGTCCTTCGAATTGAATAACGCCTTGCTGTCGCGGGCGCGAGTGTATGTGCTCAAGAGCCTCGATGAAGCGGCGATGCAAAAGCTGCTGCACCGCGCGTTGAGTGAAGACAAGGGCCTGGGCAAGCGCCAACTGAGTGTCAGCGAAGAAGGCTTCAAGATCCTGCTCACCGCTGCCGATGGCGACGGTCGCCGTTTTCTCAACCTGCTGGAGAATGCGTCGGACCTGGCCGAGGATGGCAGCGAGATTGGCGTCGACCTGTTGCAAAGCCTGCTTGGCGACACACGTCGTCGGTTCGACAAGGGCGGTGAAGCGTTCTACGACCAGATTTCGGCGCTGCACAAATCTGTGCGCGGCTCCAACCCTGACGGCGCGCTGTATTGGTTTGCGCGGATGATCGACGGCGGCTGCGACCCCTTGTACCTGGCGCGCCGCGTGGTACGCATGGCCAGCGAAGACATCGGCAACGCTGACCCGCGCGCCTTGAGCCTGTGCCTGGCGGCGTGGGACGTGCAGGAGCGGCTCGGCAGCCCGGAAGGTGAGTTGGCGGTGGCCCAGGCCATCACTTACTTGGCCTGCGCGCCGAAAAGCAACGCGGTGTACATGGGCTTCAAGGCGGCGCTACGTGCTGCCGCCGAGCACGGCTCCCTTGAAGTGCCGCTGCACCTGCGCAATGCGCCGACCAAGTTGATGAAACAATTGGGCTACGGCGATGAATACCGCTATGCCCACGATGAGCCGGACGCCTATGCCGCCGGCGAAGACTACTTCCCAGATGAGCTTGAGCCATTGCCGCTCTACCAGCCGGTGCCCCGTGGCCTGGAGCTGAAAATCGGTGAAAAACTCAATCACCTGGCCCAACTCGATCGCCTCAGCCCCAAACAGCGGAGAAAGTAGTGCTCAAGACGATTCTTGCCGTGTCCGCAGCCGGCATCGCTGGTACATTATTGCGTTTCGCCACCGGTACTTGGGTGAGCGCCAACTGGCCTAAGCATTTTTATGCCGCAACCCTTGCGGTCAACCTTGTTGGCTGCTTGATCATTGGGTTGCTGTACGGCTGGTTCCTGTTGCGCCCGGAAATACCGATTGAAATTCGTGCCGGCTTGATTGTCGGCTTTGTAGGCGGTCTGACGACCTTTTCATCCTTTTCACTGGATACGCTGCGCTTGCTGGAAAGCGGGCAGGCCCTGGTCGCCTTTGGGTACCTGGGCATCAGCGTGTTCGGCGGGCTGCTCGCCACCTGGGCTGGCCTGTCCTTGACCAAACTTTGATAAACGAGAGACCGACATGCTCGATTCCAAACTGTTACGTAGCAACCTTCAGGACGTAGCGGACCGCCTGGCATCCCGTGGCTTTGCCTTGGATGTTGCGCGCATCGAAGCGCTGGAAGAACAGCGCAAGACCGTCCAGACCCGCACCGAAGCACTGCAGGCTGAGCGTAATGCGCGTTCCAAATCCATCGGTCAGGCCAAGCAGCGCGGCGAAGACATCGCGCCGCTGATGGCGGACGTCGAGCGTATGGGCACCGAGCTGTCCGACGGCAAGGTCGAGCTGGACAAGATCCAATCCGAGCTGGATTCGATCCTGCTGGGCATCCCCAACATTCCGCACGAGTCTGTGCCCGTTGGCGAAGACGAAGACGGCAACGTCGAAGTGCGCCGCTGGGGCACGCCAAAAGCCTTTGATTTCGAGATCAAGGACCACGTCGCCCTGGGCGAATTGACCGGTGGCCTGGATTTCGAAACCGCCGCCAAGATGTCCGGCGCGCGCTTTGCGTTGCTGCGCGGTCCGATTGCGCGCATGCACCGTGCCTTGGCGCAATTCATGATCAACCTGCACACCGGCGAGCACGGCTACGAAGAGGCCTACACCCCGTACCTGGTTCAAGGTCCGGCGCTGATGGGTACCAGTCAGTTGCCGAAGTTCGAAGAAGACCTGTTCAAGATCAGCCGCGATGGTGAAGCCGATCTGTACCTGATCCCGACTGCTGAAGTGTCGCTGACCAATATCGTTGCCGGCGAGATCCTCGATGCCAAGCAACTTCCACTCAAGTTCGTGGCCCACAGCCCGTGCTTCCGCAGTGAAGCCGGTGCATCGGGTCGTGACACCCGCGGCATGATCCGCCAGCACCAGTTCGACAAGGTCGAGATGGTGCAAGTGGTTGAGCCGTCGACCTCCATGGAAGCCCTGGAAGGCCTGACCGCCAACGCCGAACGCGTGCTGCAGCTGCTGGAGCTGCCGTACCGAGTGCTGGCTCTGTGCACCGGCGACATGGGTTTCAGCGCCGTGAAGACCTACGATCTGGAAGTGTGGGTGCCGAGCCAGGACAAGTACCGCGAGATCTCGTCGTGCTCCAACTGCGGTGATTTCCAGGCCCGTCGTATGCAGGCGCGTTTCCGTAACCCGGAAACCGGCAAGCCGGAACTGGTGCACACCCTCAACGGTTCGGGCCTGGCTGTAGGCCGTACACTGGTTGCCGTGCTGGAAAACTACCAGCAGGCTGACGGTTCGATCCGTGTACCTGAAGTGCTCAAGCCTTACATGGCGGGCGTTGAGGTCATCGGCTAAATGGAATTTCTGCCGCTGTTTCATAACCTGCGCGGCAGCCGTGTGTTGGTCGTTGGTGGCGGGGAGATTGCTTTGCGCAAATCCCGGCTGCTGGCCGACGCCGGTGCGGTGCTGCGGGTGGTTGCTCCCCAGATCGAAGACCAGTTGCGTGAATTGGTGCTGGGCAGTGGCGGGGAACTGATTGTGCGCGGTTATCAGGAGGCCGACCTTGATGGTTGCACCCTGATCATCGCCGCCACCGACGACGAGCCACTGAATGCGCAAGTGTCCAGTGATGCCAAGCGTCGCTGTGTACCGGTCAATGTGGTGGACGCACCGGCCTTGTGCAGTGTGATCTTCCCGGCAATTGTCGACCGTTCTCCCTTGGTGATTGCGGTGTCCAGCGGCGGCGATGCGCCGGTGCTGGCACGCTTGATCCGCGCCAAGCTGGAAACCTGGATTCCGTCCACCTACGGCCAGTTGGCGGGGCTAGCGGCGCGTTTTCGTGCCCAGGTCAAAGGCTTGTATCCGGATGTGCAGCAGCGTCGTGCGTTCTGGGAAGAAGTGTTCCAGGGCCCGATTGCCGACCGCCAGTTGGCTGGGCAGGGTGATGAGGCTGAGCGTCTACTGATTGAAAAGGTCAACGGCGCACCGCCGTATGCGCCGGGTGAGGTCTACCTGGTGGGTGCAGGCCCGGGCGATCCCGACCTGTTGACCTTCCGTGCGCTGCGTCTGATGCAGCAAGCGGACGTGGTGCTTTATGACCGCTTGGTCGCCCCGGCGATTCTTGACCTGTGCCGCCGCGATGCCGAACGTGTGTATGTCGGCAAGCGTCGCGCAGACCACGCTGTGCCGCAGGACCAGATCAACCAGCAACTGGTGGACCTGGCCAAGCAAGGCAAGCGCGTGTTGCGCCTCAAGGGTGGCGATCCGTTCATCTTCGGGCGTGGTGGTGAGGAGATCGAAGAGCTGGCGGCCCATGGCATCCCGTTCCAGGTGGTACCAGGAATCACGGCGGCCAGCGGCTGCGCGGCCTATGCGGGTATTCCGCTGACCCACCGTGACTATGCGCAGTCAGTACGTTTTATCACCGGGCATTTGAAGAACGGGACGTCGGACCTGCCTTGGAGTGATCTCGTGGGGCCGTCGCAAACCCTAGTGTTCTACATGGGCTTGATTGGCTTGCCGATTATCTGCGAGCAACTGATCAAGCATGGCCGTGCTTCTGATACCCCGGCGGCGTTAATCCAGCAGGGCACCACCTCCAACCAGCGCGTGTTCACCGGCACGCTGGCGGACTTGCCACGCATGGTGGCGGAGCATGAAGTGCATGCGCCGACGCTGGTGATCGTGGGTGAGGTGGTAGTGTTGCGTGAGAAGCTGAAGTGGTTTGAAGGCGCCCAGTCTCAGGTCTGAGTCTTTTAAAAACATCGGGAGCAAGTCCCCTCCCACATTTTTACTGTATTCACAGTTCCAAATGTGGAAGGGGGTTGCTCCCGATGAGACCATCACACACAGCGCATTTCCTGAATCAGCGCCAGACGCCTTCGCCACTCAACCGCTGGCGATCGTGCCCAGCATCAAACCTTTGCAACGGCCCCTTTGGCACAACCCCCGTCGGGTTGATCGTGCGGTGACTGGCATAGTAATGCCCCTTGATGTGCTCAAAATCCACCGTCTCGGCCACCCCCGGCCACTGAAACATCTCCCTCAGCCAATTCGACAGATTCGGATAATCCGCAATCCGCCGCAGATTGCATTTGAAATGGCTGTAATACACCGCATCAAAACGAATCAACGTGGTGAACAACCGCACATCCGCTTCGGTCAGGTACTCGCCGGCCAGGTAGCGATGGTCGCCCAAGTGCTGTTCCAGATGGTCCAGTTCAGCAAACACATCATCAAACGCGCTTTCATACGCTTTTTGTGAGGTGGCAAAACCTGCGCGGTACACGCCATTGTTCACGGCCGGGTAGATCCGCTCGTTCAGCTCATCGATGGTTGTACGTAGGGAGTCGGGATAGAAATCCAGGGTATTGCCAGTCAGTCCGTTGAAGGCGCTGTTGAACATGCGGATGATCTCCGCCGATTCATTGCTGACGATGCGTTTGAGCTTCTTGTCCCACAAGACCGGCACGGTCACGCGGCCGGTGTAGTCGGCTGTGTCGGCGGTGTAGCGTTGGTGCATAAATTCGAAATTATCCAGCTTATCGCCGGTCGAGCCGTGGGCCTTGTCGAAGGTCCAGCCGTTTTCCAGCATCAGCCAGCTGACTACGGACACATCGATCAGGCTTTCGAGGCCCTTGAGCTTGCGCAGGATCAGCGTGCGGTGCGCCCATGGGCAGGCCAGGGACACATAGAGGTGATAACGACCGGCCTCGGCCTTAAAGCCGCCTTCGCCGCTCGGGCCAGGTTGGCCATCGGCGGTCACCCAGTGGCGCCGCTGTGCCTGTTCCCGTTGGAAAGCGCCGTCTGCGCTACTTTCGTACCACTGGTCTTTCCAGTGTCCTTCGATCAGCAAACCCATGACTGGCTCCTTGGCTAATAAGCGTTGGAGCCCAGTCTAAAGGGATGAGTTCGAACTAAAAGCGCAAAGACTGCGGATGAATGATCGATTAAATCGATTTATCCCGTGCTTCCCAATATTGCTGCGCCAGTTCGAACGCCTGCTCCCGCGGGTGGCCAAGGCCGCGCAAGGCCAGGGCCATGGTGGCGATCAGCGCCAGCTGCGGGTAGCTGTCCTCTGCATCGCCGCGCCATACGGCCTTCAAGTGCTCAGGCTCCAGCGTTGCCGGCTTGACGTGGCGCTGGGCGGAGAGGGCGGGCCATTCTTCATCCCAGCTCTCGCCGCCGGTGGTGCCGTACAGGTGGCTGATAGTGTCGGGGTTGATCTCTATCTCGCCACCGTCGCCTTTCACCACAATCACGTTATCCCCGAGCAGCCCGCTGGCATCGCGGTGCACGCCCTGGTAGCCCGGATGAAAGATGCTTTGCAGGCCGCAACGGGCATTCAACGGGTTGAGCAGCCGCGCCAGCGAGTGGATCGGCGAGCGAAGACCCAAGGTGTTGCGCAAATCGATCATGCGTTGCAGTTGTGGTGCCCAGTCGCCCAGCGGGATAAATGCGAGGTTTGCGTGCTCAAACGCCGTACCGACCTGTTGCCAGTTTCGGCACAGGGGAATGTGCAGGGTATCCAGCAGCTGCTCGGTGTACAGCCGGCCCGCCGTATGGGCGCCGCCGCCGTGTATCAGGATGCGCACACCGTTCTGCGCCAGGCATTTGGCTGCCAGCAGGAACCACGGCAGGTGGCGTTTCTTGCCGGCATAGGTGGGCCAGTCGACGTCGACATTCAGTGTGGGGGCATCCAGGCGCTCGCGCACGGCTTCTGTGAAACCGGCGAGTTCTTCCGGGCTTTCTTCCTTGTGCCGAAGCAGCATCAGGAAGGCGCCCAGTTGGGTGTCTTCGACTTTTTCGTCGAGCAACATGCCCATGGCTTCGCGGGCTTCTTCGCGGGTGAGGTTACGCGCGCCGCGCTTGCCTTTGCCCAGGATGCGTACGAATTGCGCAAATGGGTGCTCGGCAGGAGTTTGCAGGGTCAGCGGGGAGAAGTCGGTCATAAGCAATTCGTCGGCCGGGGCAGGCCCGCCAGCTTGGCGGCGAGTTTGGCGGGAGTGCCGTTGAACAATTGGTTGAGGTGCAGGCTGTTGCCTTTGTCCGGGCCTAGCTTCAAGGCGGTGTACTTGATCAGCGGGCGCGTGGCTGGGGACAGCTGGAATTCGGCGTAAAAGCCGCGCAACAGTTCGAGGATTTCCCAGTGCGCCGCAGTCAATACCAGGTTTTCGGCGGTGGCCAGGGCGTTGGCCACCTCGGTGGACCAGTCGTTCAGGTCGACGAGGTAGCCGTCCTTGTCCAGTTCGAGGCGGCGTTCGCCCACGGTCAGGGTGTTCATAGCCAGGTGTTGACCTTGTCGTAGTCGATCGACAGTTGCACGAAACCGGGATAGTCCACGCTGTCGGCCCAGTCCGGTAATGGCAGGTTGCGCGCCTGCATGTCTTCGGCCAGCACAAAGACCTTCACGCCCTTGGTTTGCAGGGCTGGGGCGTGCAGGCCGTAGGCGCCGTCGCCGCACAGCAGGATCGCGTCCTCGGCGCCGCAGATACGCAGGCAGCTGTCGAGGCGGCTATCGGTAAACGGGGAGTGAGACACCACGTGTAAAGTCGACATCAGAGGGTAATTACCTGGTCGTAACGGTCAATCAATTGGGAAATAGCGTCGTTGCTCAACGGTTGCGCTTCGGTTGGCGGCGTCAAGCCACGCACGGCCATGCTGTGGCGGCAGACAAACACATCATCGATGCCGAACAGCTCCAATGCCTGCAGGTTGGCACTGAGGTCCTTTTGTTGCACGGCCTTGGCGTTCTGGTGCGGCGCGAGCTGGAACACGCCGTCATCCATGAACAGCAAGCCGATGGGCAGATCAAAGGCGCCACCCGCCAGCACGATATCCAGCGCTTCCCGTGCGCTCGGCCCGGACCACGGCGCCTGACGGCTGATCAGCAATAAGGATTTGGACATTTCACGGCCCTCCAAAACAGATCAGGCGGTCGGCATCCTGGATTGCATCATGCAATTGCCCCAGGCCTGACAGCGTCCACGGTGCATCCAGGTTCACTGCGCTGCGTTGATAGCGCGTGGCCTCTTCGCTGTTGAGCACGCCACGACGCAGGGCGGCGGCGATGCATACCACGCCGTCGAGCTGATGAGTGCTGACAAACTCACGCCATTGGCGGGCAATGTCCTGCTCATCTTGGGGCGCTACGAGGTTGTTGGACGCGCTGTAAACGCCATCCTGATAAAAAAACAACCGCACAATCTCATGCCCACCGGCCAACGCCGCCTGGGCGAAGAGCAAGGCGCGGCGCGAAGAGGGCGCGTGGGCGGCGGAATACAGGGCAATCGCGAACTTCATGGAACACTCGGCAAGCAAACGTAGGCCAATGATAAAGCCGCCGTCGCGAAAAAGCCCGCCGTGATCAAAACGGTCACTGTCGGTGATCGTTCTGACGATTGCCGGTAGGCGCAAGGCTGCCTAGTCTGTGGGCATTCGAACCGAAAGTGGAGTCCCCATGTCAGGTCCCTTGGCGTCCCTCAAAGTGCTGGATTTTTCCACCTTGCTGCCCGGCCCGTTTGCTTCGTTGATGCTGGCGGACATGGGCGCCGAAGTGCTGCGTATCGAATCGCCCACGCGCCTGGACATGCTGCGGGTCTTGCCGCCCCATGATCAGGGCACCTCGGCAAGCCATGCCTACCTCAATCGCAATAAACGCAGCCTGGCGCTGGACCTCAAGCAGGTCGAGGCCTTGGAGATTGTGCGGGCGCTGGTCAAAGACTACGACATCGTGCTCGAACAGTTTCGCCCCGGCGTGATGGAACGCTTGGGCCTGGGGTATGAGGCCTTGAAGGCGATTAATCCCCGGCTGATTTATGTGTCGATCACCGGTTATGGCCAGACCGGCCCGTATAAGGATCGCGCCGGCCACGATATCAACTACCTGGCACTGGCAGGCGTGGCCAGCTATACCGGGCGCCAGGACAGCGGGCCGCTGCCGTTGGGTGTGCAGTTGGCGGACGTGGGCGGGGGTTCGCTGCATGCGGTGGTGGGGTTGCTGGCGGCCGTTATCGCCCGCCAGCAAAGTGGCGTCGGGCAATACCTGGATGTAAGCATGACCGATTGCTCGTTCAGCTTGAATGCCATGGCTGGGGCGGGTTATCTCGCCTGTGGTGCGGAGCCGGAATGGGAAGGCCATGTGCTCAATGGCGGGAGTTTCTATGATTACTACCGCTCGCGCGATGGGCGCTGGATGTCGGTGGGCAGCCTGGAGCCGGCGTTTATGCAGCAATTGTGTGAAGCGTTGGGGCGCCCGGAGCTGGCCGCGCAGAGCTTGAAGCCAGAGCGGCAGGCGGCGCTTAAGCAGGCCTTGCAAGTGGAGTTCGAGAAGCGCAGTTTCGCGGAATTATGCGAGCTGTTTGCCGGGGTGGATGCCTGCGTTGAACCTGTGCTGACGCTCAGCGAAGCCGTGGCCCATCCGCAGTTAAAGGCGCGGGCGCTTGTCAGCCAGGTGCCCAGGGGCGATGGCTCGAGCCAGGCGCAGATTGCCTGCCCGTTAAAGTTTTCGGACGGGTTGCCAGCGCCCCGGCACATTGGCGTCGCCGTGGGCGCGCACAGTGATGAAGTGTTGGCGGAGCTGGGCTTGAGCCCGCCGCGCATCAGCGAGCTGCGCAGCTCCAAGGTAATTATGTAGTGGCTGGGCGGACGCTATCGGGAGCAAGCCCCCTCCCACATTCAGGCCTGTGAATACGATCAAAATGTGGGAGGGGGAGCGATGAGGCCTTTATTCCACCCGGGTTTCGCCGGTAAACACCAACGTCTGCCGACAGCGCCGGCACAGATACCGCCGCCCCTGAGCCACCATGCCATGGCGCTGTGACGAAAACGGAAAGTCGCTGTCGGCACATGGGCAGCGGTAGATATAGCGGGTCACCTGGCGCCGCTGCACGGCATAGGTATGGCAACGGTCCGGCGGCAGTTCGTAGACCCCACGCATGATCAACTGCCATTCCTCGCCATGGGGCTGGATGCGTTCACCAAACAATTGGTGGGCGATCAGGTGCGCCACCTCATGGGCCACGGTCTGCTTGAGGAAGTGCTGGCTGTTTTCTCGGTACAACTGTGGGTTAAAGCGCAGCAGGTTCTCGTGCAAATGCGCGACACCGGCTTTCTGGCCCCGCAGCTTGAGGCTGACCTGGGGGCGTTTGAAGCTTCGTTTGAAAAAGGATTCGGCTTGCAGGAAACAATCTTCGACGCGGGTATTGAGTTGCTCGGGCATGCTGTACATATCTCCAGAGATGCCCAGTATGCCGCAAAGCTGAGTGTTTCCGAATCTGTCAGGCGCCGAATGGTCATGCATAACGCACAAAGCCACCTTGCGGTGGCCTTGCCTACGGTTTCAGCAGTTCAGTTGGTATAGATCGGCCCTACGCCCAGGCCCCAGACGATCACCGTAAACGCCATGATCGCCACCAGCACCACCAGGCCTACGGCCAGTACCGAGCTGGAAAACAGGAAGCCCTCGTCCGGATCGATGTTCATGAACGTCGGCAGCCCCACATACAACAGGTACACCGTGTAGCAGATCGCCGCTGTGCCCACGACCATACCCAGCCACATGTGCGGGTAGAGCGCCGCCAGCCCGCCGATAAACAGCGGCGTCGCGGTGTAGGTCGCAAAGGCCACGCAGCGAGCCATGCTGGGGTTGGCGTCATAGGTGCGGGCCATCCAATGAATGAACGCGCCCATCACCGCCACGCCGCCAAGCATGGCTGCGTACGACATGATGGTCATCCACAACGCACTTTCCTGGGTCAGCATCACCGGCGCGCGATTGCCGATGACCCAGCCCACCTGGGTGGTGCCGATAAACGCTGATATTGCGGGAATTGCCGCGAGAATCAGGGTGTGAGTGAGGTACATGTGGCCGATGCTTTCTTCTTTATCGCCACGGATTTCCCGCCATTCCTGGTCGGGATGGGTAAACAGCCCCACGACGTGATGGATCATGCCAGTCACTCCTGTCGTTGTTACCATCGCCCCCCATCGGAGCGCCCACGGGCCAATTGGCCTGAAAGGTCTGGATATAGATGTGCGACCTCACGTCGCAGTATAGGAAGGGATGACCGGAATAACTGTAGGGCCTTTAGAGCAAATCGCACTGTAAACAGTGGGCCTAATCGCAGATTGGAATGCGGGGCCACGTTGAATGTGTGGACTCGACATCGGTAAGATACCCGGCTTTTCGTCACACACCTCCAGCGGATCCAATCGCCATGGGCACTCTTACGGTCAACCAGAACAAACTGCAAAAACGCCTGCGTCGCCTGGCGGGTGAAGCAGTCGCCGATTTCAACATGATCGAGGATGGCGACAAGGTCATGGTCTGCCTCTCCGGCGGCAAAGACAGTTACACCCTGCTCGATGTGCTGCTGCACCTGCAAAAGGTCGCGCCGATCAAGTTCGACATCGTTGCCGTCAACATGGACCAGAAACAACCGGGGTTTCCCGAGCACGTGCTGCCGGCTTACCTGAAAGCGCTGGGCGTCGAGTACCACATCGTCGAGAAAGACACCTATTCGGTGGTCAAGGAGTTGATCCCGGAAGGCAAGACCACCTGCTCGCTGTGCTCGCGCCTGCGCCGTGGCACGCTCTACACCTTTGCCGATGAAATCGGTGCGACCAAGATGGCATTGGGTCACCATCGCGACGACATCGTCGAAACCTTCTTCCTCAACATGTTCTTCAACGGCTCCCTCAAGGCCATGCCGCCCAAGCTGCGCTCCGATGACGGACGCAACGTGGTAATCCGTCCGCTGGCGTATTGCAACGAGAAAGACATCCAGGCCTACTCCGACTTCAAGCAATTCCCGATCATCCCGTGCAACCTGTGCGGCTCCCAGGAAAACCTGCAGCGCCAGGTGGTCAAGGAGATGCTGGTGGACTGGGAGCGCAAGACGCCGGGGCGCACCGAAAGCATCTTCCGCAGCTTGCAGAACGTGCAGCCGTCGCAGTTGGCCGACCGCAACCTGTTTGACTTCGCCAGCCTGAAAATCGACGAGACGGCCGCTTCGCGCTTCGTCAACGTAGTGAACCTCTGAAGCAGTTCAACGCTCTGAAAGACGGCGCTCAAGGGCGCCGTTTTCATTTCAATCCCCAGGAGAGGGCATGCGCGATTACAAGTGGCTGCACGAATATTGTCTGAACCGCTTTGGTTCAGCGGCTCAACTCGAAGCCCACCTGCCGGTACCCAAGACCCCGGCCCAATTGCGCAAGATCAGCGATGATCGCTACCTGTCGACCTTGGCGCTCCGGGTGTTTCGCGCCGGGTTGAAGCACAGCGTAGTGGACGCCAAGTGGCCGGCGTTTGAGCAGGTGTTCTTCGGCTTCGATCCGGAAAAAGTCGTGCTGATGGGCGCCGAGCACTTGGAACGCCTGATGCAGGACACGCGTATCATCCGTCACCTGGGCAAGCTCAAGAGCGTGCCGCGCAATGCGCAGATGATTCTGGATATTGAGCAAGAGAAGGGCAGCTTCGGCGCGTTTATCGCCGACTGGCCGGTGACGGATATCGTCGGGCTCTGGAAGTACCTGAGCAAGCACGGCCATCAGTTGGGCGGCCTGTCGGCGCCGCGATTCTTGCGGATGGTGGGCAAGGATACGTTTGTGCCGAGTGATGACGTAGTGGCTGCATTGAATGCGCAGAAGATCGTCGACAAGGCGCCGACCAGCCTGCGGGATCTGGCGACGGTTCAGGGCGCGTTCAACCAGTGGCATGCCGAGAGTGGGCGGCCGATGTGTCAGTTGTCGATGATGTTGGCTTACACAGTCAACCACTGACCCCAGTCGGCGCAAGTTCTTGTGTGGTGAGCTCGCTCGCCACACAAGCCGGATGCACTGCAAATCGTTGATCAGGCCTCAGCCAGCCGCCGATTCAACTGATGCCGCCACCGCACATAGAGCAGTGCGGTACAAAACACCGCCAGACTCGCCAGCATCTCAAGCACCCCGAACCACTGACGGTTCGGGTCATACGCGGCCAGCGCGCCCTTGATGAAATACAGGTTCACCGCAAAGCACATCCATGAATGCCCCCGCGCACTGCCGCTGATCATGCCCGGCGCCAGCAACAACAGCGGCACCAGCTCGATCAGCAGGATCACCCATGGGCGTGCGCCGTGCAGGTCGGCGACGAACAGGTAATACACGCAGAGCAAACCCACCAGGCTAAAAAACGCCAGCAGGCTCAGCGCGCGTGCCACCTTGACCCGCGGCTCCAGCCACGCTTGGGGCGGCAGAACTTTAGGCTTTTTGGCCACGACCATTCTCCAGCAGCGTGGCGGTGGTGGCGAGGCGCAATCCCAGTGCCCGGCACAGGGTGATTTCATGTTGATCGAGCATGCGCTTGCCGTCCGGCCCGGAATGGTGGCTGGCGCCATATGGCGTACCGCCGCCCTGGGTGTCGAGCAATGCCTGTTCGCTGTAGGGCAGGCCAGTGATCAGCATGCCGTGGTGCAGCAGCGGTAGCAGCATCGACATCAGCGTGGTCTCCTGGCCGCCGTGCAGGCTGGCGGTGGAGGTGAACACGCCAGCCGGCTTGCCGACTAGCGCGCCGGTGAGCCACAGGTTGCTGGTGCCATCGAGGAAGTACTTGAGCGGCGCGGCCATGTTGCCGAAGCGCGTTGGACTGCCCAGGGCCAGGCCTGAGCAGTTCTTCAGATCATCTAGATTGGCATACAGCGCGCCTTCGTCCGGAATGCTCGGCGCCACGGCTTCGCATTCGGTGGAGATCGCCGGCACCGTGCGCAAGCGCGCCTCCATGCCGCCTTGCTCAATGCCCCGGGCAATCTGCCGGGCCATTTCGCTGACCGAGCCGTTGCGGCTGTAATACAGCACCAGCACGTACGGTGTGGTCACGGCAGAATCTCCAGCACGTTTTCTGGTGGGCGGCCGATGATGGCTTTGTCGGCGGTTTCCAGGATCGGACGCTCCATTAGCTTGGGGTGTTCGGCGATGGCGGCGATCAGATGGGCTTCGCTGAGGCTGGCGTCGGCCAGGTTGAGAGTTTTGTACTCGTCTTCGCCGGTACGCAGCAATTGACGGGCGCTGAGGCCCAGTTTGGCCAGCAAGGCCTTAATTTGCGACGCATCCAGCGGGGTTTCCAGGTAGCGCACCACGGTTGGGGTGAGACCGCGGGCTTCAAGCAGTTCGAGCGCACCGCGGGATTTCGAGCAGCGCGGGTTGTGATAAAGCGTCAGATCGGTCATGTGCGGGTCGCATCTTGCGTAAGGTGGCGGGTATTCTACCCGCGCTGCACCCCGTCCTTAAACCGTAAGAGGCGATAGGTCGCAGCCAACGTTCATTTTTGCGAAGGATTACCCCATGACACGTCGACTGATCGGTGCATTGGCGATCATTACAACCCTGCTGCTCAGCGGCTGCGGGAATGACTATGGCGTTGACCAGTACGGCCAGAAAGTCGCGGCCGAGCGCTTGGACAAGCAATGGCTGGTGGTCAACTACTGGGCAGAATGGTGTGGCCCGTGCCGCACGGAAATCCCTGAGCTCAATGCCTTGGCGGAACAGCTGAAGGGGCAGGGCGTGGGGGTGTTCGGGGTTAACTTCGACAATGTGCAGGGTGCAGAGCTGAAAGAGGCCAGCGACAAGCTGGGCATTAAATTCACCGTGCTGGCGCAAAACCCCGACGGGATCTTTGAAATTCCGCGCAGCGAGGCATTGCCGGTGACTTACATCATTGATGACAAGGGCAAGGTGCGTGAGCAGTTGATGGGCGAACAGACGGCGGAAGGGGTACTGGCCAAACTCAAGGCCTTGCGCGGTTAAAGCAACCACTCAAATCAAATGTGGGAGGGGGCTCGCCCCCGATTGCAGTGTTTCAGTCAATACATCCGTTGACTGTTACACCGCCATCGGGGCCAAGCCCTCTCCCACATTTGGACCGCAAGCAGCGTGATCAGCCTTCTTCCAGCCACAGGCGAATCGGCTTGCCTTCGGCCGGCCAGAAGCGGGTCTGCTCGATCGGCGAGATGTCCCAGCGTTGTACGCTTTGCAGGGCCTGGAAGAAGCGATGCTCCTGCTCCATCAAGGCCTCGGCGCAGAGCTTGCGGGTGCTGCCGATTTTGCCGAAGCTGAGCTTGTCGCCCTCGACCGTGTACGGCGCAAACCAGTGGTTGCAGCCGCCATTACCGTAGGCGCGGCCATCGGCGCCGAGGGTGACAGTCAGGTGTGCGTAGTCCATCAATGGCCGCTCACCAATCCACTCCACCACGTAACTGTGATCCTGCTTGAGCTTGACCGCATCACCGGCACAGCCGCTCAAGGCCACGCCGACGGCGGCGAGCAGAAGCAGGCCTTTCATTGCGCAGCCTTCTGGCATTTCGGGCAGCGGTGCTTGTCGCCTTCACTGGCCCAGCCCAACTCTTTGATGCGCGCGTTGGCGGCAGGCTGCAGCGGTTCTTTGGTCAGCTTGGTTTCTACCGCGAATTCAAACTCCAGCACGGTGTCGCAGCTGTCGCAGTTGACCTTCCAAGTGTGAATCTCCAACTCGCCGAATTTCGGCCCTTGAGCCATGGCGACCCATTGGCCCGCCGGGCGGATGGAGTAGCGCGCGTCACCTTCAACGGTCAGGCGCATTGACAGGGTTTTACTGCCGCGCAGGGTGACGATCAGGACATCGCCATGCTTGATCGAACCACCGTTGCCGGTGACTTGGTAACGGCCCGGCACTAGGGCGCGGCATTCGATCAGGGTGTGTTGCGGGCTCAGCAAGCTGAAGCGGAAATCGTGTTCGGCCATGGATCCTCCAAATAGGCGCGGCATCCTATCACGGGTGCCTGCTTATCATGAGCTTGCTATGTGACCGCTGATCATCCTTCGACGAGGTTCTGCGCCCGACCATCGGCCCATGCAGCAATGTTGGCAAGGGTAGTGCCGGCAATGGCCGCCAGGGCCTCGCGGGTAAGGAACGCCTGGTGTGCGGTGATGATCACGTTGGGGAAGGTCAGCAGGCGTGCGAGCACGTCGTCTTGCAGTGGCAAGTCCGAGCGGTCCTCAAAAAACAGCTGGGCTTCTTCTTCGTAGACATCCAGCCCCAAGTAGCCGAGTTGGCCGTCCTTGAGGGCTTCGATCAATGCCGGGGTATCCACCAGGCCGCCACGGCCAGTATTGATCAGCATCGCGCCGGGCTGCATGTGCGACAGGGAACGGGCGTTGATCAGGTGCTTGCTGTCAGCGGTCAGCGGGCAGTGCAGGCTGATGATCTGCGCCTGGGCCAGTAACTCGGGCAGGCTCACGTACTTCGCGCCCATTGCCTGCACCTGTTGATTGGGGAAGGGGTCGTAGGCGAGCAACTCACAGCCGAACCCGGCCATGATCCTGGCGAATGTCGCGCCGATCTGCCCAGTGCCGACAACACCGACAGTCTTGCCCACCAGGTCGAAACCGGTAAGACCGTGCAAGCTGAAGTCACCCTCGCGGGTGCGGTTGTAGGCACGGTGCAGGCGGCGGTTGAGTGCGAGGATCAGCGCTACGGCGTGTTCGGCGACCGCATGGGGCGAGTAAGCGGGTACCCGTACGATCGTCAGGCCCAGGCGCTTGGCGACGGCGAGGTCGACATGGTTGTAACCCGCCGAGCGCAGTGCAATCAGTCGGGTGCCGCCCTTTGCCAGGTGTTCCAGCACCGGGGCGCTGAGGTCGTCGTTGATAAAGGCGCAGACCACCTCGTGGTGTTCGGCCAGGGCCACGGTGTCGAGATTGAGTCGGGCCGGCTGGAATTGCAGTTCCAGCCCAGCTGGCAGTGGCTCGCCGAGGAAACTATCGCGGTCGTAGGTCTGGCTGCTGAAAAGAATCACGCGCATTGAAAAGCTCCCTGCAATTTGTCAGTGGGTCAGCGCCATGAAATAGGGTCAGACACTTACCCGTGCTTCACTGGCCAATCGCGCGATGGCCATGTCCAGTTCGTCCAGCGCGGTCATCGCCTTGGCATCGTCCTGCTTGAGCAGGGTTTCGGCGCGCTGGCAGGCGGCGCGCAGTTGCGGTACGCCACAGTAGCGGGTGGCGCCGTGCAACCGGTGGACGCGTTCGATCAGCGCCAGGTTGTCCTTGGCGTCGCGGGCGATGTGAATGGCTTGGCGGTCGGCTTCCAGGGAGGCCAGCAGCATGGCAAGCATGTCAGCCGCCAGATCGGTTTTACCCGCGGCCAGGCGTAGGCCTTCCTCATGGTCCAGAACCGGCAACTGCACCCCTGGGCCCAGACCTTCAGTGACACGCTCAGGCACTTGGTTGCGCAAGGCCAGGCCGGTCCACTTCAACACCACTTGGGCCAGTTGCCTTTCGCTGATGGGTTTGGTCAGGTAATCGTCCATGCCGCTTTGCAGCAAGGCGCGTTTTTCGTTAGCCATGGCGTGAGCGGTAAGGGCGACCACTGGCAAGGGTGTGCCATGGCGCTCACTTTCCCACTGGCGGATCGCCTCGGTGCTCTGGCGCCCATCCATGCCAGGCATTTGTACGTCCATCAGCACCAGGTCGAAGGTGTCCTGTTTTACCGCGTCGACTGCGGCATAACCGCTTTCTACCGCACGTACCTGGGCGCCCATGTCCTCCAGCAACGTTTGCACCAAGAGCAGGTTTGCCGGGTTGTCGTCGACACACAGCACACGCGGCGCACGGCTGGACAGCGGCTCGCCCGGTTCGCTGCGCGACGGGCGCGGGCTGATCAGGTCGGAGAGGGCGCGGCGAAGCTTGCGGGTGCATGCCGGCTTGGCCTGCAACTGGCTGTTGGGGTTGGGCACCGACTGGTTGAACAGCATCTGTTCTGTGGTTGGGCACAGCACCAGCACTTTGCAACCCAGGCGTTCCAGGTCCCAAAGATGCTGGTTGAGGCGCTCGGGCGGGATGTCGTTGGCAGTGACGCCGAGCACCGCCAAGTCGATGGCTTGCTCGGTCTGATGGGCGCTGGTGATGCCGTTGGTCAGGTTTTCCAGGCTATTGAACGGCGTGACTTCCAGGCCGCAGTCTTCCAGTTGATGTTGCAAGGCCTGGCGCGCCAGTTCGTGGTTTTCCAGTACTGCCACGCGATGGCCCAGCAGCGGCGCGCAGGGCAGGTCTTCGATATCGTCGCGGGTTTTGGGCAGGTTCAGGCTGATCCAGAATTCCGACCCTTCGCCCGGCGTACTGTCGACGCCGATTTCACCGCCCATTTGCTCGATCAGGCGCTTGGAAATCACCAGGCCAAGCCCGGTGCCGCCCGGCTGGCGCGACAGAGAGTTATCGGCTTGGCTGAACGCCTGGAATAAAGCCCGCACATCCTGGCTGGACAGGCCGATGCCGGTGTCCTGCACGCTGATGCGCAGTTGCACGCTGTCTTCCTGTTCCTCCTCGATCATCGCCCGGGCCACGATAGTGCCCTCGCGGGTGAACTTGATGGCGTTGCTGATCAGGTTGGTCAGGATCTGCTTAAGCCGCAGAGGGTCGCCCACCAGTGCCAGCGGCGTGTCGCGGTACACCAGGCTGACGAGCTCCAACTGCTTGGCATGGGCAGCGGGGGCGAGGATGGTGAGGGTGTCTTGCAGCAAATCCCGCAGGTTGAACGGGATGCTGTCGAGCACCAGCTTGCCGGCCTCAATCTTCGAGAAGTCGAGGATCTCGTTGATGATGCCCAACAGGTTGTCGGCGGATTTTTCGATAGTGCCCAAATAGTCCAACTGGCGCGGTGTGAGCTCGCTTTTTTGCAGCAGGTGGGTAAAACCAAGGATACCGTTGAGCGGTGTGCGGATTTCATGGCTCATATTGGCCAGGAACTCGGACTTGATACGGCTGGCCTCGAGTGCTTCTTTGCGGGCCAGGTCCAGCTCGATGTTCTGGATTTCGATGGTTTCCAGATTCTGGCGTACGTCTTCGGTGGCCTGGTCGATGCTGTGCTGCAACTCTTCCTGAGCGTTTTGAAGAGTTTCGGCCATGCGGTTGACGCCTGAGGCGAGTTGGTCCAGTTCCTGGCTGCCCAAAGGAGGCAAGCGGGTTTCCAGGTTGCCGTCCTTGAGCTGGGCCACTGCTTGCTTGATCAGGCCAATCGGCTCGTTGATCGTGCGGCTGATGCGCAGCGCCAGGGCTGCTGTGCAGATCAGGCCAATGGCGATCAACAGCAGGCTGGCGAACAGACTGCGATAGCCGCGCAGCAACATACCGTTGTGGGACAGTTCTACTTCGACCCAGCCCAAGAGGCGGTCGGCTTCATCGGGGATCAAGTCGCCGGCAAGGTTGCGATGGCGGCCAAACACCGGCAGCAGATAGCGCGTGGCGTCATTGTCGGTGCGTTGCAGCAGGTGAGAGCTGTTGCCGGCCGGCGGCTGGTTGAGCATGGTCGGGCCAGCGTGGGCGAGGGGCGTACGGTCCGGCGCAAGGAACGACACGGTGCGCACGTCCAGTTGTTCCAGGGATTGAGTGGCGATGCGCTCCAGCAGGTCAGTGTTCTTGCTGCTTAAAGCAGGAGCCACCAGAGGCGCCAATTGCTCGGTGATCATTTCGCCGCGCTGCAGCAATTGGGTCTGCAACTCCGAGAGTTGCATCCAGGTGAAGTAGCCCCCCAACAATAAGGCCATCAGGCTGGTCGGTAATAAGCTCAGCAACAGTACGCGGCCTTTTATCCCCATTCTTCTAAGCACGCCACTCTCCTGCTACCACACTGAAATCAATCTTCCGCGCCGGCATCCGGCCCGCGCCACCTGCGCAGTGTAGCCATTTGCACGGCCTGGAATCTCGCAAATTGTTGAGAGAGGGCAATCTTCGGCTCGTTTGGCCCCGTAGCGATTGCCTGCGCCAGGGTAATCTTGAATAATCGGCGATTGAGAATGACTTGCAGACGCTAATGAATCCCGCAGCAGTTGGCCTACCCAATATCCTGACCATCGAAGATGATCCCGTGCTGGGCGCCTATGTCCACGAGCATCTGGGGCGCTGTGGCTTCCAGGTCACCTGGTGCCAGAACGGCCAGCAAGGGCTGGCGATGGCGCGCGAACAGGCGTTCGACCTGGTGTTGATGGATATCCTGCTGCCGGGGCTGGATGGTTTGTCGATCTTGACTCATCTACGCCAGAGCCATTCGATCCCGGTAATCCTGATGTCGGCATTGGGTGCCGAGGCCGATCGCGTCAGCGGTTTTCGCCTGGGCGCCGATGACTACTTGCCTAAGCCGTTCAGCATGGTCGAGTTGCGCGTGCGTATCGAAGCCATCCTGCGCCGGGTGGCCCTGGATCGACGCCCGCTGCCGACGCTTGCGCCGGTGCGTGGGGATGCTCGCACACTGCGTTTCGACGATGAGCTGTGCGATGTGTTTCATCAGGAACACTGGGCAGGCCTGACCCGCAGCGAATACCGCCTGTTGGAAACCCTGCACCGCAACACTGAAGAAGTCCTCAGCAAAGCATTCCTTTACCAACATGTGTTGCAGCGCGGCTATGCGCCCCATGACCGCAGCCTCGACATGCACATCAGCCAGATCCGTCGCAAGCTCAAGGCGATCGGCTACAGCGAGCGCGAAGTGCGCACGGTGTGGGGCAAGGGCTATGTGCTCAGTGGTCACGACGATGGGCTTTGAAAGGGCGCTGAAACGGCTGCCGGGCAAACATTCATTATTTTGGAAGCTCGCCTGCCTGTTGATTGCCTTCTGTTTGCTGATGATCTGGCTCAGTTGGTCCTGGGGCCGGTACATGGAGCAAAAGAACGCGTATTTGTCCGACGAGGCGAGGGTCACGCTGAGTGGTTATGCGGTGAGCGCCGAGCAGGCCTGGAACCGTGGCGGCCATGCCGGTGTTGATGCGTGGCTGCAGGCGATGGGCAAACAGGAAAGCACGTGGATCGGCGTAATAGGCAACGACTTGCAGTCGTTGAGCAGCTACCCACTGACCGCTACGGAGAGCCAGCGCCTGACGTTCTTGCGGGGCCTGGATTGGCCGGTCAGCCGCCACGTCAAGGGCTTGCCGTGGCTCAAGATCCCGTTTGCGGTAGATCCGGGTGCCGGTTCGCTGGTCATTGAATTGCCACAGCGTTTTATGCCGGGGCGTTATCAAGTGGTCTGGCGCGTGGTGACCAATGGTGTGATTCCAGGCCTGTTTACCTTGTTGCTGTGCGTCGGCCTGTACCGGCTGCTGATCATGCCTCTCAATCAATTGCGCGAGCAGGCCAATGCCTGGCGTGCCGATCAATTGAACACGCGGATGCCCCTTGACGCCACCAGTCGACAGGACGAATTGGGCGAGTTGGGCCGTGCGTTTGACCACATGTCTGAGCGTTTGCAGGGCACTGTTGTATTGCAACAACAACTGCTGCGGGACATGTCCCATGAACTACGCACTCCGTTGAGCCGCTTGCGCGTGGCCTGCGACAGCGAGCAGGATCTTGCTCAGTTGCGTGAGCGGTTGGGCCGAGAGATTGACGCTATGCAGCGCCTGGTGGAAGACAGCTTGCAGCTGGCCTGGCTGGACACCGAGCGGGCGCCACTGCCCAAGGAGGATCTTCAGGTACAGGCGTTGTGGGACATGCTGCGGGAGAATGCCTGCTTTGAAAGCGATTGGTCCGCATCGAGACTGCCGTGCCTGCTGGGCGCTGACTGTTGGGTGCGCGGTAATCTAAACGCCCTGGCCCAGGCCTTGGAAAATATCTTGCGCAACGCCATACGCCACTCTCCGGAAAACGGGGTTGTGTGTCTGGACGGGCGACGCGATGGGGAGTACTGGCACCTGTGGTTGGAGGATCAGGGCGGGGGGATTGATGAGCGTGATCTGGAGCGGATTTTTGCGCCGTTCACGCGCTTGGACGGCTCACGGCCCGGTGATGGTGGTTTCGGCCTGGGCCTGAGCATCGCGCGCAATGCCGTTCAGCGTCAGGACGGCAGCCTTTGGGCGCAAAACACCGGTCAGGGCTTGCGTGTACACCTGCGGTTACCGGCGCGCTAGGGCTCAGCCCCGGCGCAGCTTGCGCTTCTTCCATTGGCGCGCGACCCACCAGCGCCAATAGCCCATCGTCAGGCAATAGGCCAATGCGCCCAGCACCAGCCCCAACACCACTGAGCCGAGCAAGAAGGGTTGCCACAGCGTACTCAACTGGCCGCTGATCCATTCCCAGGTCAAGTCATCGGGCAAGCTGCGCGGGGGCACGTTCATCAACCAGGCGCCGGTCATGTAAGTACAAACAAATACCACTGGCATCGTGATCGGGTTTGTCAGCCAAACCAGGCTGACGGCGATGGGCATATTGCCGCGCACGGTAATTGCCAGCACCGCAGCCAATAGCATCTGCAACGGAATGGGGATAAATGCTGCGAACAGACCCACCGCCATGGCGCGCGCCACCGAGTGCCGATTCAGATGCCAGAGGTTCGGGTCATGCAGCAGCGTGCCAAGAAACTGTAATGACTTGTGTTCCCTGATACTGGTGGGGTCGGGCATGTACCGTTTGAATAAGCGCCGTGGCATAAGGGGTCCAGGTCAGTTCGAGGGGCAAGTATGCCCGCATTCTATAAACAGAAAATTCAGACTTTGTGACAAAACATCATAGGACTTACCGAGCACCCAGCTAAGACTGAGTGGATCACTTGAAAAGGATGATTCATGAAGACAGGGATGTTCGCGCTGGCGCTGGGCTTGCTTGCCCTGCGTTTCCTACCTGAGTTACCGACCACTGGATGGCTGATAGCCATGCTGGTGCTGGTTTTGATGCTGCTGCCATTTCGTACGTCTCCCTTGGCGTTTTTCCTGCTGGGCTTGAGCTGGGCGTGCATCAGTGCGCAATGGGCGCTGGATGATCGCCTGCCACCGGCGCTCGATGGCCAGACGCGATGGTTGGAGGGGCGCGTCATTGGGTTGCCACAACAGACCGGCACCGGGGTGCGTTTCGATCTGGCCGACAGCCGGTCGCGTAACGCCCGGTTGCCCAAGCGCATCCGTGTGTCCTGGCACGGTGGGCCCGAGGTACGCAGCGGGGAGCGCTGGCGCCTGGCAGTCACGCTTAAGCGGCCGTCCGGGCTGCTAAATTTTCACGGTTTTGATCAAGAGGCATGGTTGCTGGCCCAACGCATTGGCGCCACTGGCTCGGTAAAAGATGGTGAGCGCCTGTCGCCGGCCCGCCATGCCTGGCGCGACACGGTCCGCCAACGGTTGATTGCCGTCGACGCTCAAGGTCGCGAGGCGGGCCTGGCAGCTTTGGTGCTGGGGGACGGTTCCGGGCTGGCAGCCGAGGATTGGCAGGTGTTGCAGGACACCGGCACGGTGCACCTGCTGGTGATTTCCGGCCAGCATATCGGCCTGCTGGCGGGGCTGGTCTACGGGTTGGTCGCGCTACTGGCACGCTACGGTTTCTGGCCCCGAATGTGGCCATGGCTGCCTTGGGCATGTGGCCTGGCGTTTGCGTCCGCGCTGGGTTATGGCCTGTTGGCGGGGTTCGGTGTGCCGGTTCAGCGGGCCTGCGTCATGGTGGGCCTGGTGCTGCTGTGGCGTTTGCGCTTCCGTCATCTGGGCTTCTGGTGGCCGTTGTTGCTGGCGCTCAATGGTGTACTGATCCTTGAACCATTGGCCAGCCTGCAACCGGGGTTTTGGCTTTCTTTTACGGCTGTTGCCGTATTGATCCTGGCTTTCGGCGGGCGCCTGGGGCCGTGGGGTGTCTGGCAGGCCTGGACGCGTCCTCAATGGTTGATTGCCATTGGCCTGCTTCCTGTGTTGTTGGTGCTCGGGTTGCCCATCAGCGTCAGTGCGCCGCTGGCCAATCTGGTGGCCGTGCCTTGGATCAGTCTTGTGGTGTTGCCGCTGGCGTTGCTGGGGACCGCCATGCTGCCGCTGCCATATTTGGGGGAGGGCTTGCTGTGGCTGGCGGGTGGGGCGCTGGATGCGTTGTTCCTGGGTCTGGCATGGCTCGCAGGGCGAGTGCCCGCGTGGATACCTGCCGATGTGCCCTTGGGTTACTGGCTGATCAGTCTGATGGGAGCGGTGCTGTTGTTGATGCCCAAAGGTGTGCCGTTTCGGCTGTTGGGCTGGCCGATGTTGCTGTTGGTAGTCTTTCCACCGCGTGAGCCGGTGCCCCATGGGCGGGTGGAGGTGGTGCAGTTGGATGTGGGGCAGGGGCAGTCCTTGATTCTGCGTACCCGGCATCACACGTTGCTTTACGACGCAGGCCTGCGGTCTGGCACAGTTGATCTTGGGGCTCGTGTGGTATTGCCGTCGCTGAAAAAACTCGGCGTCGAGTCACTGGACATGATGTTGCTCAGTCACGCTGATGCCGATCATGCCGGTGGGGCAGCGGCTGTTGCCCGAGGGGTGCCGATCAAGCGGGTCGTGGGCGGCGAAACCGAAGGGTTGCCAGCGTTTCTCGGAGCCCAGCCATGTATCAGTGGCGAGCAGTGGGAATGGGACGGTGTGTCATTCGAGTTGTGGCAGTGGTCTGAGGCTATTAATGGCAATCCAAAGTCTTGCGTTCTGCAGGTCCAAGCCAATGGTGAGCGGCTATTGCTCACCGGGGATATTGATCGCGCCGCCGAACGGGCATTTCTCGACTCACCACTGGCCGTGCGGACCGATTGGCTGCAAGCCCCTCACCATGGCAGCCGGAGTTCGTCATCCTGGCCTTTTCTACGGCGGGTGGCACCCACGTCAGTGCTGATCTCCCGTGGGCGTGGCAATGCGTTCGGCCATCCTCATCCACAGGTGGTTGAGCGCTACCAGACGCTGGGCAGCCAGTTATATGACAGTGCTGAGCATGGAGCGGTGCGCTTGCAATTGGGGGCTTTCCTGCCACCCATTGTTGCGCGTAGTCAACGCCGTTTTTGGCGCGAAGCGTTACCGTAATTCGACGTTACTATAAGGCTGGAGCCTACGACAGGCGAAGCCATGGCTGACGAACCCCGTTGCCGAACCTGTATGGTAAAGTGGCGCACTTTTTCGAGGGGACATTCACTGTGTGGGAATTGGTCAAATCCGGCGGCTGGATGATGTTGCCGATTATCTTGAGCTCCATCGCCGCACTCGGCATCGTTGCCGAACGCTTGTGGACCCTGCGCGCCAGTCGAGTCACGCCCGAGCATCTATTGGGGCAGGTCTGGGGCTGGATCAAGAACAAGCAACTGGACAAGGAAAAACTCAAGGCATTGCGCGCTGATTCGCCTTTGGGCGAAATCCTCGCCGCGGGCTTGGCTAACTCCAAGCATGGCCGCGAGATCATGAAAGAGTGCATTGAAGAGGCCGCCGCCCGGGTTATTCATGAACTGGAGCGCTACATTAATGCTCTCGGCACCATCGCTGCCATGGCACCGTTGCTCGGTCTGCTGGGAACGGTATTGGGCATGATCGATATTTTCAGCTCATTCATGGGGTCGGGCATGACCACCAACGCGGCGGTGCTCGCCGGGGGGATTTCCAAGGCCCTGATTACCACGGCAGCAGGCCTGATGGTCGGTATTCCTGCGGTGTTCTTCCATCGTTTTCTGCAGCGGCGCATCGATGAGCTGGTGGTCGGCATGGAGCAGGAGGCCATCAAGTTGGTGGAAGTGGTGCAAGGCGACCGTGATGTGGACCTGGTTGGGGGCAAAGCGTGAAATTTCGCCGCAAGCAACGGGAAAATGTCGATATCAACCTCGCGTCGCTGATCGACGTGGTATTTATCCTGCTGCTGTTTTTTGTCGTCACCACCACCTTCACCCGGCAGACCGAACTGCGTGTCGACTTGCCGGAAGCGGTGAGTGGTTCGCCAGCGGAAGACCAGGAAATCAAGCAACTGGACATCGCCATCAGCGCCGACGGCGTGTTCTCGGTGAATAACCAGTTACTGGAGAAAAACGATCTCGCCAGCCTGATGGTCGCCCTGGAGAAAGAATCCGGAGGAGACACCAAGATGCCGTTGTCCATCAGTGCTGATGGCAAGACCCAGCACCAGGCCGTTATCACCGCGATGGACGCCGCCGGCAAGCTCGGTTTCAGCCATCTGCGCATGAGCACTGTCGAGGCGGCGAGCCAACCCTGATGTCCATGTCCGATCGTTTGCTCAAGGCCTGGTACGAGGGTCATCCGGCGCTCGCGTTATTGCGGCCGTTGGAGTCTTTGTATCGCCGCGTAGTGCAGCGCAAACGCGCGCGGTTCGTGGCGGGCGAGGGCGACATTTATCAATCACCCGTGCCGGTGGTGGTGGTCGGTAACATCACCGTAGGCGGTACCGGCAAGACGCCGTTGATCCTGTGGTTGATCGAACACTGTCGGCGCAATGGCTTGCGTGTAGGTGTGGTTAGTCGAGGGTACGGCGCCAAGCCTGCGCAACTGCCATGGCGCGTCGAGGCCAGCCAAAGCGCCGAAGTGGCGGGTGACGAACCTTTGTTGATCGTGCAGCGTTGCGGCGTGCCCATGATGATCGATCCCGATCGCAGCCGTGCGGTCAAGGCACTGTTGGCCAGCGAGCCGCTGGACCTGATTCTTTCCGATGATGGTCTGCAACACTATCGCCTGGCCCGTGACCTGGAACTGGTGTTGATCGACGCCGCCCGTGGCCTTGGTAATCGTCGTTGCCTCCCGGCCGGGCCGTTGCGCGAGCCGGTCGAGCGCCTGCAGAGTGTAGATGCGCTGCTCTATAACGGCGCAGTATCAGATCGCGACGATGGCTTTGCCTTCCGCCTGCAGCCTACGGCACTCGTCAACCTGTATACCGGCGAACGCCAGTCGGTGGAGTATTTTCAAGCAGGTCAACGGGTGCACGCGGTCGCCGGTATCGGCAACCCGCAACGTTTCTTCAACACCCTTGAAACGCTACACTGGCAACCGATACCCCATGCGTTTGCCGACCATGCGCCCTACAGCGCCGAAGTCTTGAATTTTACTCCGTCAGTGCCGCTGGTAATGACCGAGAAGGACGCGGTGAAGTGCCGCGCCTTTGCCCAGCCCGACTGGTGGTACCTTGCGGTGGATGCGGTGCCGTCACCGGCGTTCGTCGCGTGGTTCGACACGCAGCTGACGCGCTTGTTGCCCGCCCGTCTCTTGCCTTAAAACACTTCTTTCCAGGAAACATTCATGGACACCAAACTGCTCGATATCCTTGCTTGCCCGATCTGCAAAGGCCCGCTCAAGCTCAGCGCCGACAAAACCGAGCTGATCAGTAAAGGCGCGGGCCTGGCATATCCGATCCGTGATGGCATCCCGGTAATGCTGGAAAGCGAAGCCCGCACCCTGACCACCGATGAGCGCCTGGATAAATGACCACCGCCTTTACCGTTGTCATTCCCTCGCGTTACGCATCGACCCGCCTGCCAGGCAAGCCGCTGCAATTGATCGGCAGCAAGCCGATGATCCAGCTGGTGTGGGAACAGGCCTGTAAAAGCAGCGCTGATCGGGTGGTTGTAGCGACTGACGATCCACGCATTATTGACGCGTGCAAAGGCTTTGGCGCCGAAGCGGTATTAACCCGCGAAGACCATAACTCCGGCACCGACCGCCTGGCCGAAGTGGCCACGCAGCTTGGTCTGGCGCCTGACGCCATCGTGGTCAATGTACAAGGCGACGAACCGTTGATTCCGCCGAGCGTGATCGACCAGGTGGCCGCCAACCTGGCTGCCCATGGTGAAGCGCGCATGGCCACCCTTGCCGAGCCGATTCACGATATTGAAACCCTGTTCAACCCGAACGTGGTGAAGGTGGTCAGTGATGTGAATGGCCTGGCGTTGACCTTCAGCCGTTCCACCTTGCCCTGGGCGCGTGACGCCTTTGCCAAGAACCGAGACGTGTTGCCGGAGGGCGTACCGTACCGCCGGCATATCGGCATCTATGCCTACCGCGCAGGTTTCCTGCATGACTTCGTCAGTTGGGGACCGTGCTGGTTGGAAAATACCGAATCCCTGGAACAACTGCGGGCCCTGTGGCACGGCGTGCGTATTCACGTAGGCGATGCGTTGGAAGCGCCGCCTGCCGGTGTCGATACCCCGGAAGACCTTGAGCGCGTCCGTCGCCTGCTGGGGGCCTGATGGAGGTTCTGTTTGTCTGCCTGGGCAATATCTGTCGCTCGCCCACCGCTGAAGGCGTCCTGCGCCATAAATTGCGCGAAGCCGGGCTGGCCGGACAGGTCGAGGTAGCTTCTGCTGGCACCGGCGACTGGCATGTCGGTAACCCGCCGGACCAGCGCAGCCAGCGTGCAGCGTTGGTCCGCGGTTACGATTTGTCGGGCCAGCGTGCCCAGCAGGTCTCCCGTGCTGACTTTGCGCGTTATGACCTGATCCTGGCGATGGATAGCAGCAACCTGCGCAACCTCAAGGCGCTACAGTCAGGGCAGGGTAAGGCCGAACTGGATTTGTTTCTGCGCCGCTACCACTCGGAAGTGGACGACGTGCCAGACCCGTATTACGAGGGCGAGCAAGGCTTCGAGCGAGTGCTGGACCTGATCGAGCGGGCCTGTGATTTATTGGTGATCGAATTGAAGGGGCGATTATGACCTTGCAAGTGCATACGCAGGTTTCGCTCAAGCCATTCAACAGTTTTGGCATCGACGTGCGCGCCCGGCTTTATGCCGAGGCCCGCAGCGACGCCGATGTGCGAGAGGCATTGGCTTACGCTTCGGCGCAAACGTTGCCCTTATTGGTGATCGGCGGTGGCAGCAATCTGCTGCTGACCCAGGACATACCTGCGTTGGTGCTACGTATGGCCACCCAGGGCATTCGCGTGCTGCACGATGACGGCGTGCATGTGGTGGTTGAAGCCGAGGCGGGCGAGGCGTGGCACCCATTTGTACTTTGGACATTGGCGGAGGGCTTTTGCGGTCTGGAGAATCTCAGTCTTATCCCTGGGACCGTTGGGGCTGCCCCCATGCAGAACATTGGCGCCTACGGTGTGGAGATCAAGGATGTATTTGCCGGCCTGACCGCACTGGATCGTCATACCGGTGAGCTACGGGACTTCAGCCTGCAAGAATGCAACTTTGCCTACCGTGACAGCCTGTTCAAGCACGAAACCGGACGCTGGTTGATCCTGCGGGTACGCTTTGCCCTGAGCCGCGTCAGCCACCTCAAACTCGACTATGGTCCGGTACAACAGCGCCTGGCAGGACAGGGCATCACTGACGCGACGCCAAGCGATGTCAGTCGCGCGATTTGCAGCATTCGCAGCGAAAAATTGCCAGATCCGGCAGTACTGGGCAATGCCGGCAGCTTCTTCAAGAATCCGCTGGTGACCAGGGTATTGGCTGAAGAACTTCGAGCGCAGTATCCGGACCTGGTGGCCTACCCCCAGGGGGATAGGCACATGAAGCTTGCCGCCGGTTGGCTGATCGACAAGGCCGGCTGGAAGGGCTTTCGTGAGGGTGACGCGGGCGTGCACAAGCTGCAGGCGCTGGTGCTTGTCAACTATGGCAACGCCACAGGGCATGATATTGCGCACCTGGCCCAGCGTATCCAAAAGGATATCGTTGAGCGTTTCAAGGTCGAACTGGAAATGGAACCCAACCAGTACTGATGCCTTGCTGCTGATAAGTAAAAAATAAAAATGCCCCGTATCTTTCGATACGGGGCATTTTTTATTCGGCTAACAATCAGTCATCGCGGCTCATGATGCCGAAGATCTGCAACAGGCTGATAAACAGGTTGTAGATCGACACATACAGGCTAACAGTGGCCATGATGTAGTTGCGCTCACCGCCGTGGATGATGGCGCTGGTCTGGAACAGGATGCACACCGAGGAGAACAGCACAAACCCCGCGCTGATCGCCAGTTGTAGGCCACTGATCTGGAAGAACATGCCTGCAACCACCGCTGCCAGCAACACGAAGAAGCCTGCGGTGATAAAGCCGCCCAGGAAGCTCATGTCCTTACGGGTAATCAGCACGTAGGCCGACAGACCGCCAAACACCAGGGCCGTCATGGCAAACGCCGAGCTGACCACTTCCGCTCCGCCAGCCATGCCGAGGTAACGGTTGAGGATAGGGCCGAGGATGAAGCCCATGAAACCGGTCAAGGCAAACGCCGACACCAGGCCCCAGGCCGAGTCACGCAGCTTGTTGGTCAGGAAAAACAGACCATAGAAGCCAATCAGCACGACAAAGATATTTGGATAGCCGACGCGCATCTGCTGCGCTACGAACGCCATCACGCCGCTGAATGCGAGGGTAAGGGCGAGCAGGCCATAGGTGTTGCGCAACACGCGGCTGACTTCAAGCTGCTCAGCCTGCGCGTTACCATTCACTGCGTAATTCTGTTCGCGCATGGCGACACTCCTTCGGTTTTGAAACGTTCAGTCGCAAAGATCATAACAGACGCTCTGTAACAAGCGATGGCGAGAGTTTGACAGTGTGTTTCATTCGGGTATTATGGCGCCCGCTGAGACAGGATGACCTACTATAATCCTGTGACGCAAAAGGGAAATTGGCAGAGTGGTTGAATGCACCGGTCTTGAAAACCGGCGGACGTTAATAGCGTCTCCAGGGTTCGAATCCCTGGTTTCCCGCCAAGATTCAAACGAAAGCCCCGCGAACGCGGGGCTTTTGTGTTTTTGGGGTTTGGGTAGATAACGCCGGTTTTGGATAGGCGTTCCGAAACTTTCGGGCAGGGGTTCCGAAACTTTGTCTATTTTGATGGTTTAGCAGTGGCGCCAATCCTCCTGTAAACCCGTTTGGTGATCTCCTGTTTGCTATGTCCCAGCAGTAGGCTTGCGTCGCCAATATCGATGATTTCCGATGCCGCCTTGGGTCGGATGTCACGAAACTGAAACCCTCCAATCTTTGCTGCGAGCATAGGGTCGCCCTGATCCAGCGCTTTTTGCTGCGCCTTCTCCCTTGCCTTATCCCAGCGCAGGCGCAACATGCCTTTCGTCATCCTTTTTCCGTACTGGTTGATTAGTAGGTACTTGGAGGGGTGGTGTGCATTTCTTTCGGTTATCTCTCTAACCAATTTCCCGAGACTGTTTTCTCCGGATTCTGTCCGCATCAGAATTCTGAGTTTCTGCCCGGTTTTACCCTGGGTGACCAGGAAATAATCACCCTCAGTATCGTCGCTACGCATGATGATCACATCGGCAGGTCTCTGGCCGGTCAGGTAGGCCAGGTCCATGGCTTCCTTGAGTTCCGGGCCCGCCATACCGTAGACGGCGTCCCAAACCACCGCATTGGCGTAGTAGTCGCGTGGCACCTCCTTATTCTTCCTGACGCCTTGGCAAGGATTCTCCCTCTCAGTGAGGCCCCACTCGCGTGCCATATTGAACACGTGAGACAGAAGGGCAATTTCCCGGTTGGCCCTAACCTTGGCCGTGCGTGCATCGCGATACCCGGCGATATTTGCCGGCGTGATTGAATCGATGGGAGCCCCATCGAACGTGGGGCGTAGCTGTTTTAGTTCGGCCAGATTGTCTTTTTGGGTACGCTCTCCTTTTTTCGGAATGACGTCGCGGGCGTACCGATCAAAGATCCCCTTCATCATCGTCAGGTCTGCGGGTTTTTCCTTAGCCTCAAGCTCTGCCCACTTCAATCTCGCTTTACTCAGATCTCCACCTAGCGGGATCTCCTTTCCTGTCGAGTCTTTGTAGTAGTAGCCGACCCACACTTTGCCATTCTTGCGAGGGCGTTTGCGCCGCACCATTCCAGGCGGTAAGTCCCTGTTTTCTGTGTTTCTAGGTCGCATCTCAGTTCACCCTGGAGAAGTCAGGCGTCCAAACTGGTCGCGCCGGCGGCGGGCTTTGTTCAATGGGGGCTGTATTGATCATGCCAAGCTTCATGCGAGCGTACATGCGCCCAACCAGCGGACGACCCCCGCGACTCTCAACGAATACCCAATTGCGGTCAGTTAGCCACTTCCGTTGATGGGCTCGCTGCTTATAGCCAGTAAGGTCGGCCAGTTCATCGTCCGAGAAGATTTCAGCCTCTATTGCTTTGGGGAGTGAACGGTGCGTATACCCCACGACAGGCTGCGCGAGCGGGCGTTCCTGAGCGTTTAGCGTCGCATCAGCGAGCGCTGCCCCGCGCAGCTTTTCGTGGGGTATAAGTGCCTCTGCGGTGGCATTAGGAGGAGCAATAATGCCTGCTGCTGCGCAGCAGAGACTGTTTGTTTCTAGCGTGTCGACGCCTCTGTCAGCGCGAAGCAAAGCGGGCAGTGCGCTGGTGTTATCCTGGTGGTTCTTCATGCCGCTTTCCTCCGGTGTTCGAGAGCAAGTTGGTCCATCAGCCGCTGGTGGTAGATGAGTCGGGCTTCGGCGGCCGGCCAGGGGCGGATGGTTTCAGCCATAGGTTCGATGCCGACCAAGCAATCCCAGATAGCCGGATCGGGTGGCATGAGGTCGCGGCGTTCGGTAGCAAGTGCAATCAAATCGGCCTTGGAGATGCAGGCGGGGAGTTCTGGAGCGATGTCGAACCGCTCGCACACGCGCCACCAGATACAATCCTCGAAGTGCTGGTAGGCGCTAATCCACTGCTTGAGTGGCCGCGTCATGTCGCCCACGTACGCCTCGGCGGCGTCGTGAAGTAAGGCCGCGAGTTTCTGTTCTTCCGGCACCAACTCGGCGACGATGCAGCTGTGTTGGGCCACGCTGTAGAACTCACGGGTGTGGCCGTTGAATCGGCACAGGTGGGCCAGTGCGTGCGAGATGTCCCGTGGGTCGATCATGTCGGCGTAAGGCTCGAACAAGTCGAAGCGCTTGCTGGTGGAGGTGAGGATCCAATTCATGCGGCTTCCCTCACAATGTCGGCCAGCAGCAAGGCGTCGTCGGTTGCCTTGTGCAATTGGTGCAGAGCTTCATAGCCGATCGGGGCTTTCAACTGGCGGCCGAACTCTTTGCTGTAGCGGGTCAGAGCGCGCAGTTCCTTGGTGGCCTTGGCGTGTTGCTGCTGTAGTGTGCCGGCGGCTTTGGGTGTCAGGCGCAGCATAGGGATGGCTCGGCTCATTCTGCATCCCCCTTCAACTCGAAGCCATCCATCATCGCAGCCATATTCAGTGCCTTGTCACGTAGCGCAAGCGCCTGAGTTGCTTGGGTTTCGGATCTGACAGCGCGGAAGGTGTCTGCGGCGAGCTTCAGCTTTTCGGCTATGGCCAAAAGGGTGTAGCGGTCTTGCGGTTCCCGGCTCAATAGGAGTTCGGTGCGCATGTATTGATCTGACATATCTTTGAGAGAGGCCGCGTATGCGGCTGAAGCGTCCTCTCGGCCCGAGACGTACTCGTCGGCATAGCGTTCGTCGTAGCCATCATCTTTGCCGTCGGTAAGGCCGCCTTGGTAGCCGACCCAGTAGAGGATGCCGGCAGCGATTACGATGCCGATCAATGCGCAGATTTGGATTGCAGTCATGTGGTGTGCTCCTGGTAGTTACGTTGGCTGGTGGTGGCAGCCGTTGGGGTTACTGGTCCTGCTCGGTTAAATCGTTTTGCGGTCGCGGCATGTCCTCGTCTGCTCTGTAGGCGCGGATGTCGATCAGAGCTGCGACGTGTTTGATATGGGCGTAACGCAACGCCTTGACGCTATGGTCCAGAGTGGTCACCGGCAGTTGAATCCGCCCGCTGTTGATCGCCTCAGTGAAGGTCTTTTCGTTGAGGTTCTTGAAGTAATGCACGCGCAGCTTTTCCAGGGGGATAAGCACGTCGCCGAAGAGTTGGTGCAGCATCTCGACGGTTGCGCTATCCGGTGCGGGTTGCAGTCGTAGCGGTGTTTGACTGGTGTTGCTCATGGGCGGCGGCCTCCTTGCGTTTGAGTCGTGAAGGGTGGTTCCAGGCATTCAGGCAATGACGTTTGGTCAGCTCCCGCAGATGCTCCGGCACTTCGAGGAGCGCAGCGTTGCGCTCCTCGCGTGTGCCCATGGCGACGATCTGGCGGGCGTACTCCCTAGGCCACGTCACGGTTGTCTGCCGGGATGGCTGGCAGTTCGAGCCCCAACTGTGCGGCGAGCCATCGGATACCGGCTTGGCGGACCTTGGTCGACTGGCTGTACTGCATGCCGGCGGTTTCGTGGTACCAGTTGCTGTCCTTGACTCGTAGGTACTCTCGATCACGCACCGGGAAGGCAGGTAGGTTGCGGTCGTTGAGCAGGCCCTTTGCACGCATGAGTGCGATCAGCTTGGGGCGAGTGAGGCCGAAGTACTTGGCGGCTTTTTCCAGGCTACGTTCCATCGCGACCTCCTAGGCTGCATGCGCGGCGGGTGTCGACACGGCAGCCAGGTGGGTGATGGACTCGGCCACCATGGAGTAGATCTCCACGTCACTGCCGTACACCGTGAAGCACTTGGTGTGCGGCTTTCTGACGCCGATGCTCATGATGGTGGTGATGCCGGCGCGGGTTTTGCTGCGGTGGATTGCCAAGTTGATCGGTTGCTCGAAGCCCATATCGATACTGAGAGCGCCACCGGTTTGCACCAGGTCGAATACCTGCTGCTTGTGTTCAGTCTTGAACACGCCGTAGCGGCGGTCTGAGTGCGGCAGGGACGATGGATCGGTTGGGGTGGTTGGCCCGTTGACGATCTCCTCAATGAAGTCCGCAAGCTTGAGGTGCATCTTCTTGGTGTTGGCCAGGGTTAGCGTGTGGCGTTCGCTGCCAAGCTCGACGGTGAAGTGCGTGTCGATTTTGCGGCGCTCGACGTTCAGGCGGAAGGCTAGGGCCTCACGCTGCGTTTCGGTGCGCAAGAGGTGGTTGAAGGTTTCGGTCAAGCTGACTTGGGCCTTGAGTAGGCTCAGGATGCGTTTGTCGAGTTTGTACTTTTTCATGCCGCGTGCCCTCCACCGTTTGGATCAAATGGGACAGGCGCGGAGCGGTGTTTCAGCTTGGGTTTGGACGCGATGAAGGCGCAGCCGCAGTCTTGTGCCAGGCGGCGGATTTCGAAGATGCGGGAGGGTTTAGCAGCGGCCGGATGGACGTGCAGGGTGGCTGTGGTGTGCATGGTGTTGCCTCGCTCTGTGGTGGAAGAGTGAGGAAAATATCAACCAGCGGTTGTTAAATGTCAACTGATGGTTGATTGTTTGTTTGTGCTTACTGGTAGATTTTTTCCGTAATGCAAATCATGATTCAGGCAATGTGATACGGAAGTCTTGAGAGGATTAGTTAGTGACCAATCGTTATATAGAAAGTCTACATGTTGATCATGTAAGAAAATTTAGTCGATTAGATATGAGTTTTGGACCTGGATTCAATTTTATTGCGGGTCCTAATGGATGCGGAAAAACATCTGTACTAGTGTGCATTGCCCATTGTTTTGATACGTCAGGATTGAGCTACTCTACTGTTAGTAAGGAATCTGCATTCTGGGTAGATATGACTGATGGGAAAGAAAAACTTCGGATTGGTCTCGGACGCAATAACGTTCATGGCGGCTATCGACAAGGCTCTCTGAACTTAACGGGAGGTGTGCCTTTACAAGGAGAAGGGCGGGTCGTTATCAGACCTTATGAGGATAAGGTGAAATTCCTATGTCCATTATTTATTGGTGCGAGCAGAAATATAACCTATTCTTTGATAGGTGGCGTTTCGCGTGAACTGCCACCCGATGAGGCTGCTAAGCGATATAAGCAAGGTAGTGTAAAGTCGTTATATGGCGAGTGGGATGGAAATATAAAGCAGTGGCTCATTAATCGATATTTTATTATTGATAAGCCTTGGGCAGAGGTTGAAAGGAAAAATTTTGAGCGGTTAGAAGCGGCGCTTAAATATATTGGTCCCAGCGATAGTGAATTTGCATTTGTTGAAATTGGCCGTGATCTTGAACCTATTTTTTCAATTTATGGTCAGCGTTGCTATTTGGAAGAATTGTCTTCCGGTTTTCAGGCGGTATTTACAATTATTGCGATGATTTTCGAGTGGATTGAAATAGGCGGCAATAGTGAGCGTTTAGTCGAGTCTGCGTATGGCACTGTGCTTATTGATGAGTTGGACTTGCACTTGCATCCTGAATGGCAGTTTACGCTGCGTGACGGGCTAGCAAAATTGTTTCCAAAACTGCAATTTATTGTGACCACGCACTCTCCCCATTTGCTTGCTTCTGCAAAAAAAAGTGAAGTACTCATAATGCCTGTTGGTTCGGTTGAGCGCGATATCCACGCCTCTGATCAGATTTACTCAGGATGGACAACTGATCAGATTCTATCTGAAGTTATGGACGTAAAAAGTCTAGAGAATAAAGATCATCATCGCTTAGTTACAGCTGCTTTGGCACAGGCGGAACTTAAAAGTTTGAAAGGCTTAGAGCAGGCTATAATAAACTTGGAAGCAGTATCACATCCGAGCGATACTATTGTGACGGTTCTGAAAACAAAGCTAGCTTCACTGGTGGCGCTTAAAGATGATTAAACTTGCCAGAAGTCCTGAGCCGCAGTATTTAAAAGACAATAAGAACGAGTTTTGGGTTTCGTTGGAAGATGCAATTAATAAGTATGGGTCTTACAAGCTGATTCCTAAGCTCGAAAAAGAAAAGTTGGTTGGGTTTTATCGGCATCCTGAAGTCAAGGTTCCTCTAGTTAAGTCTTCAAATGGAAAGTGTGCATTTTGCGAATGCATCCCATCTGAAGGAGGCAATGTTGAAGTTGAGCATTACAGACCCAAATCGCTTTACCCTGAACTGACATTTGAGTGGGGGAATCTTTTACCTGCATGTCATCGTTGTAATGGCGACAAGTTTGACCATGATACAGGCGTTGAACCTATTGTTAATCCATTCGATTGTGATCCTAAAGATTACTTTTATTTTGATGGATTAAATATAAAGGGCTTGCAAGGGGTGGGTAATGAAATTGCTGAGCGCACAATTGAAGTGTGTGGATTGAATTCGTTGCGTCTTTGGGAGCCTCGCTCAAAAATTTATGTAAGTTTGCATGATTTTGAAGCGTCTCTTTTTACAGCGATAAATAACTATAATGAGGCAGTTACTCCAGTTAAGAAAAGAAATAGATTGAAGTCTATCCGTGAGTCGGTTGATAGGATCGAGATGTTGGCTAGGGAGGGTGAAAGGTACTCTAGTTTTTGCGCCTCTTATTTAAATGGGTCTGAAATATATAAGGGCGCTAAAAAATTAATTTCCGAGTAGTTTGATTGTTTATTTGTTATTCTGGAATGAATGATCCAACTACTTTCCCACAGATGTGTGTTTCCTCCGTAATGTCAATGATTGGATATTGCGGATTAATTGGCCTCAAAAACTGGCGCCCAGCGTCCGCCACTAATATTTTGAAGGTTGCTTCATTCGTGCGAGGAACTCGGGCTATTACACGATCTCCTGTCTTGGTTTCAGCTTCAGGATCCACAAAAATAATGCATCCCGTTGGGTAACTTCGGCCAGGTCCAGGATTCGTCATTGAATCCCCAAGTACTTTCAGCGCATAACCGCTCTCACTAATCGGTACCGGGCACGACAGCCATGATTCTCCGTCATGCTGTTCAAAATTCGACTCACACCATGCGCCGGCCTGCACCCAAGAGATTAATGGGACTTTTCCAAAGCGTCGAGTTATCTCTCTGACATTGCTGTCACTGCCTGCGCCCAACTGATGGATATTGTTACCCCCGGTTGGCTTTTTAGGTAGCACTCCGTACTGCAACCATTCCTGCCTCACCTTCAACCACGAGCACAACACAGCCATGCTGTCCGGCCCAGGCACAGCGTCGCCATTCAGCCACTTGCTAATAGCCTGTGGCTTTTTTTCAGCCCCAACCTTCACTAAATGTCTATGAATGTCCGCCCCACGTCCCCGGGCGCGTACACCGGCATCGTCGAGTGCTTCGTGAAGGCGCGCCGTGAAAGCTGCCCGTAGCTCGTTCTTATCAACCATGAGTTGATACTCTCACAGGGGGTGCGCAATAGTCAGTTGATGTTAATATCAACCGAGAGTTGATAAATGGAGGTTGCCATGTTGGACCCCGCAGATTTTCCGAACGCCATCGCGTTCGCATTTGAAGCAGTAGGCGGCATTGGTGCCGCCGCCAAGGTGTGTGAAAGGAGTTATCAGGCGCTCAACAAATGGCGCCTGGCAGCCAGTCTTCCCCGCACCGATTACACCGGTGAAACCCACTACGCCAAACTTTTGGCGAACGCTGCAAAGCAGAAGGGCAACGCGTTTGACGCTGCCTGGTTGCTTGATGCATCGCCGCCGCAGAAAGCGGCAGTGTAGATAGAAAAAAGGCGACCCAAAGGCCGCCCAGTTCCTCCCGGCACACACCACCACAGTGCTGTCGGGTCGCGATAAAGGTAGGAGGGCACACCACATGCAAACCACCTCCCTTTATCGCGCTGCCAAGACACGGATGTCTTGGGTTGCTGCCTTTTCCACCACAGATTAGGCAGCTGTTGCGCCAGAGGTGAGCAACGGATTGTTCGCCTCGGCACGGTGCCGGTTTCGATCCCTAGATCTACCCGGCGTTTGGGCCCTTTCAAGCCTCGCGGCAAATGTAACACCACTGCATGTCGCGGGGCACTGGCAACTTAGTAGGATTAATGCCATGAGCCGAGTAGCTTTAAGCTGTGTTGATCGAGCGCAAAGGGAAGTACTGACGCTCGAATTAGCGCTGTACCACGCCGCACGGGACTATCCCGGTGGTGCCGCTGCAATCGCGGCCACCACCGGTAGAAATGCCACCACGCTGCAGCACAAGTTGTCTCCCACCCATCCTTCCCACACGGTCAACATTCAAGAGTTCGGCGAAATCCTTGAGCTGACTAAAGACCGGCGCATTCTCGATGCAGTGCACGGCCTTGTCGGCGACACGATCTGGCAGGAGCTGGCCGAGGCCTACACCAATGACATGCCCGAAACCCTCACCACGGGTATCGCGCAGTTCTTCCGGCAAGTCGCGGATTTGTCTGAAACCTGGGCCAAGCACATTGGCGACGGCAAGGTCGACGATGGCGAGCTGGCCGAGATCCGTCAGTTGGTGTTTCGCGGCATTCAGGGATTGTTGGGCATGTACAACCGCGCCCGGTACGTCAACCAGACGACCCGCGGGGTGGAACGTGGCTGATATCGCTGACTTTGCCAACGACCTGGTGCAAGAGCGCCTGGATCAGGCACTTGCTGCACGTAATGCCAATAAACCTGCCGTTGCTCCGCATTCATTCATGTTCTGTGAAGGATGCGAGACGCCAATCCCATTGGAGCGCCGCCTTGCCATTCCTGGCTGCACCCAATGTGTGATTTGCCAATCCATCGACGAAGCCAGGAAGGCCCGCCATGCTCGATGATGTACTGAATCAGTTCGCGGACTACGGACTTGAACCCGCTCAACCTCTGGTGTTCGGCAAACTCACCCGCTGCAAAACCACCCAGGATAAGGGCAAGGAAAAGAATGGCTGGTACGTCATCCACGAACACCGCACCGAAAAGAACGATACGCTAATCTTCGGCAGTTTCGGTGACTGGCGCTCCGGCGACACCCAAAAGATCAAGGTCAAAGCAGGGCGTATGAGCCCCGAAGAGCGTGAAGTCATGCGCGCTCGCCAGGAAGATGCCAAGCGTAAGGCCGCCGAGATCGCGACCAATGCTTCACGTCGAGCGGCCAACCGTGCTGCCGGCCTGTTCAAGCGCATGCCCGAAAAGGGCAAGAGCGCCTACTTGGATCGAAAGCAGATCGTCGGCTTCAAGGTTCGCTATGCGCCACGTACTGGCGCATTTTTAGTGCCCATGTGCAACGTGCGCGACCATATCGTCGGCCTGCAGGTAATCTTCCCCACGAAGCAAGGGGACACTGGCCGCGACAAGGCGTACTGGCCCTACGGCATGTCAAAGGAGGGCGCATTCCACCTGATCGGCCCTCACCCCGAACCGGGCGAGCCGGTGCTGGTGTGTGAGGGCTACGCCACGGGCGCCAGCCTGCACATGGCGACTTCGCTCACCGTCGCCATTGCCTTCGACGCGGGTAACCTGCTGCCGGTCTCCAAGGCCATGCGCGAGCGCTTCCCCGGCTGCCCGCTGATCATCTGTCGAGATGATGACTGGAAGACCAAACGCCCCAACGGCGATCCCTGGAACCCTGGCGAAGAGAAGGCCAACAACGCCGCGCTGGTTGTCGGCGGCCAGGTGGTTGCCCCTGTGTTCTCCTGCGAGCGCGAGATCAAGTGGACGGACTTCAACGACCTGCACGTCGCCGAGGGTTTGGAGGCCGTCCGCCGCCAGGTGCTGGCGGTGGTCAAGCCTCCTGCTGCTGGGGGCTGGAAAGACCAACTCGCCCGCACCGAAAACGGCTCCCTGATCGCGCACATGCAAAACGTCGAGCTGATTCTGGGCAATGATGAGCGCTGGTCCGGTGTCATCGGTTACAGCGTGTTCAGCTCCAAGATCGTCAAGCTGCGTTCCGCGCCCTTCGGTGGCGGTGCCGGCGATTGGGCCGACATCGACGACATGCGCGTGATGAAGTGGCTTGCGCAGCAATACAACCTGCGGGTCAAAGCCTCCCACGTGATCGAAGCGGTCAGCGTGGTTGCCCACGACCATGCCTTCCACCCGGTGCGCGAGTACCTGGAGAAGCTGGAATGGGACCGCGTACCCCGCATCGAAACCTGGTTGACGGACGTGCTAGGCGTCCAGGCCAGCGAGTACTCGGCCAAGGTCGGTAAGCGCTGGCTGATCTCGGCTGTTGCGCGGGTGATGCGCCCAGGCTGCAAGGCCGACTCGGTGATGATCCTCGAGGGCGGGCAGGGCGCTGGTAAGTCCACAGCCATGGGCGTCCTCGGCGGCGAGTGGTTTATGGACACGCCTTTTGCCCTCGGCGATAAGGACAGCTTCCAGGCGATTCGTGGCAAGTGGATCGTCGAGCTGGGGGAGCTGGACAGCTTCAACAAGGCGGAAAGCACCAAGGCCAAGCAGTTTTTCTCAGCGTCCACCGACACCTACCGCGAGAGCTACGGCCGCAGAACGAACGACGTGCCACGCCAGTGTGTTTTCGTGGGCACCACAAACCAAGAGGAATACCTCAAGGACGCCACGGGCAACCGTCGCTACTGGCCGGTGTTCTGCAACAAGGTTGATCTAGAGCAACTACGCGAGATCCGCGACCAGCTGTGGGCCGAGGCACTGTTTTGCTTTGAGGCCGGCGATATCTGGTGGGTGACCAAGGATGAGTCCTGGATGTTCGCTGAGGCCCAGGACGAGCGCTTCGTGGTGGACGAGTGGGAAGGCCCAATCCTGAACTGGTTGGAAGAGTCGCAACTGGGCGAAACCGCCACCGGCAACGAGATCCTGACCCAGGCGCTCAAGCTGGACTTCGGCCATTGGGGCAAGCCTGAGCAAATGCGCGTCGGGGCGATCATGCACCGGCTGGGCTGGCGGAAGAAGCGCATGCCAGCGCTGGCGAAGAGTGGTGTGCGGCCTTGGTCCTACCAGAAGCCCGCGACCTGGGGACGGACGTCGGCATTGCAGCAAACGGAGATCGAGGAGCCATGCTTCGATGATTAAGCGAATCGACGAGATGCTCAAACTATGGGCGCAGGATCTGCATTCGCCTGTGCCGGAAAACGTAGGTGGCCCGAGTGGCGGCAACATGATCGCCATGCTGATGGAGTGCAAAGGGGAGTTGATACGTGGCACGCGTGGTAGTCGGGTGCTGCTGGATGAATCGGCCGACATCGAGCTAATCGTCAACAAGCACTTGCCGCCGCAGCTGTCGGTCGTCGTGCGCGAGCACTACTGCAACCACGAAAGCCTCCTGTCGCAGAAGTACACCCACTGCGGATGCGGTCGGGATACCTACTACCAGCGTCTGCACGAAGCCCACCTGCACATCGCCGGCATGCTGATGGGGAAGGCTGCATGACCCCTGGCGTCACTCCGCGTGCCTATGTCCTACTGTCCGGCCTTGTCCGACTGCCATTTAGCGCAGTAGGACAGGTACAGGCCGCGCCGTCGTTGGTCTGTCCTACCGTCCAACCTTCACCCGCCCCACGCACACATGAGCATAGCGGGCACGTAATCGCGCCCATGGCGCGCACGCGTGCTTTTAGCTTTATCTCTATACACAAGAGAAAAGTAAAAAAGGTAGGACAGTAGGGCAGAGCCCCTAATCTAAGCGCCTGTAGCTGTCCTACTTCGATCAAGAATAGTGGGACAGGTCAGACAGGGCACCAGAAGCGATAGCCGACTGAATGCGTTGTCCCTGTGTTGCACCTGCGTCATACCTGTATTGCACCCGTATTGCGCCATGGCATTAAAACTCCCTTGCTGCCACCGGAATCGACCTGTAAAAAGTACCCATCTTCGATAGGTGCGACCAGATCAAGTAGTACAGAGAACCGGCCAATAGCCGGTTTTTTATTGCTTGTTTTTTGCGCCTCGCCCCAGGTTTGCAAGTAGGTAGAAACCAGCCCATGTGAATCCACAGATGGACAGGATGTTGATAATGACATCAATGATTTCTAGTCTCGTAATCAGAGCCTTGCTGCGTGCGAATTGGACGACTTCTTGCCCCGACATGTAGATAAGGGCTGCCAAGACTATGTAAAAAGCTCCGATCATTACGGTCGAGCTAATGGCACGTAAGCCGTTACGTAGCTGCTTTCTTCTTTCAGGCTCTAAGCCATACAGCCCCAACAAAATCGCAATGACTGCGCATGCTGTCTGGATCAAATCGTGTACTGCCAAAGGTTATTCCTCTTCTTGGGGATAGTCGTGCCAAGTCATGTTTGAAAGATCGTTCTAAGTTTTACGGCCACACATCCTTTTTCCTTAATTTTCCGAGGGTTCGCTTATGACGAACGAGCAGCAAGCGCTTATTGAGATGCCGATCTGGATGGTGATCGTACTGTCCCTGGTCGGCGGAATTTCCGGCGAGGCATGGCGGGCCGATAAGGCGGGGGTGAGCGGTTGGTCTTTGGTTCGCCGCTTGCTGCTTCGATCCGGGGCCTGTGTGGTCTGCGGAGTTTCCACCGTGATGTTGTTGCACGCCTCTGGCATGTCGGTCCTGGCGGCGGGGAGCATCGGCTGCCTCACCGCGATGGCCGGTGCCGATGTCGCCATCGGCCTGTACGAACGCTGGGTCGCCAAGCGGTTGGGCGTGTGCGATGTGCCGCCCTCCGGTGGTGGTCAGGGGTGATTTTCTGAAGGCCACGGAATACGTGGCTTGTAGCGACTCGCACCAAAATGAAGCGCCGAAAGATCGCCGGCGACCCTGGCGGCATTCGAGGGACACGGGGCATGAAACCCGCGGGAAAGCGTTAGCGGGTGATTTTTCTACGTTGGTTGACAGAGGTTGACGGTGGTTGACAGTCCTAGGTTGACAGGAGGTTTACATGACCATTTTAAGTCGCACGGAGTACGCGAACAGTAAGGGGTGGTCCCGGCAATACGTTGGAAAGTTGGTGCAGCGTGGCCGATTGGTACTCACCCTCGACGGCAAAGTGGATGTTGAGGCAAGTGAACGATACCTGGCGATGACCAGCGATCCCTCCCGTAGTAACTCTCTTGGCAAGGTGCCGCTGGTTCTCGGCCACCAAGAGCCAGAGTCCGCGATCCCGTATGTAACACCTGCCGCGACTTCCACGGCTGCGCCGGACTACCAAAAAGCTAGAACCAGGCTCGCGCTGGCCCAAGCCGAAAAAGCCGAGAGCGAGGTACTGCAAGCGAACGGTGAGTTGGTAGAGAGAGCAGTTGTTGATGAAGCTGCTTTCGCATCGGGCCGGATGGTGCGTGATCTACTCCTGGCGCTGCCGCCCCAACTCGCCCCCGAACTGTCCGCAATGAATGACCCTTGGGATATCGAAAAATATCTAATGAAAGAACTTCGTGGAGCGCTTGAGGATGCCGAGCGTATTTCCACCGAGGACTTTGTTCACGCCTTAACAACTACGAGTTAGACCTATGCCTGCTGAATATGCCAATGGTGCAGAGGTGTACCGCGAGGCGTATTACCGTGGGCTGCGCCCGGAGCCAGCGCTCTGGGTTGATGAATGGGCCGACGAGTACATGCGTATCCCGCGTGATACTGGTGCTGCCGAACCAGGTAAATATCGTACATCCCGAACGCCTTATGCCCGTGAACCTATGCGGTGTTTGTCACCTTCACATCGCTGTAAACGTGTCGTCACCATGGTGGCGTCGCAGTTGATGAAAACGCAGATTGCTTTGAACTGGATAGGCGGCTTGATTCACATGGCTCCGTCCAACATTCTGACCCTATTGCCAAGCCTCGGTCTGGCAAAGCGAGTGTCCTCTCGAATCGGCAAGACGATCAAAGCCACTCCTGTTCTGCGGGAGCGTGTGGCGTCTAGCCGCTCGCGAGATTCGCGCAACACGATGGACACCAAGGAGTTCGAAGGCGGCTCGCTGTACGTCACCACTGCTGGCTCTGCGGCCAACTTGGCGGAGCTGTCGGCACGGTATGTGTACGGTGATGAGATCGACCGCTGGGAAGTCGACGTAGGCGAAGAGGGCGACCCCATCGAGCTGGCAGAAACGCGGGGCAGTACCTTCGGCCGTAACGCCAAGTTCTACTTTTCCAGCTCGCCGACGATCAAGGGCGCCTCGCGCATCGACGATCTGTTTGAGGGCAGCGACCAGCGTTATTACTACGTGCCGTGTCCGACGTGCGGGCACATGCAGATCCTGGAGTGGGAACGGCTGCATTATTCCCAGGACTTCAACGTTGTGCACTACGAGTGCGCTGGGCCTGACTGCGATGTGCTGATCGAGGAACACCACAAGGGCGACATGCTCGCCCGTGGCGAGTGGCGTGCCCATGCCAAGGGCGACGGCGAGACGGTAGGCTTCCACCTCAACGCGCTCTATTCGCCGTTGGGTTGGACGGGCTGGAAGTCGCTGGCGAAGCAATTTGAGAAGGCGAAAAAGGCCCAGGCCAAGGGTGATCTTGAGCCCATGCAGGTGTTCTACAACACCCGACTGGCGAAGGTCTGGGACAGTGCGCAAGAGCAGACCAAGGCGTCGGTGCTGATCGAACGGGCACGCCGCGAGGGGTTCTCCCTCGGTGCAATGCCTGCCGCCGTGATGATGGTCACGGGCTCCGTGGACGTGCAGGCCGACCGCTTGGAGTTCATGGCAATGGGCTGGGGCGTAGGGATGGAGCGCTGGGTCATCGATCACCGGGTGATCGCGGGCGACCCTTCGGACGAGCGCACTTGGGCTGTTCTGGATGAGCTGCTCAAGGAGCGCTACCGACATCCGTGCGGCGTAGGCCTGGGCATTCTCGCGGTCGCCGTTGACTCCGGCGGTCACCACACCGATGAGGTCTACCAGTTCTGCCGTGTGCGGCGCTGGCGCAACATCTTCGCGATCAAGGGCGCGAGCAAACCCGGTAAACCGGTAATCGCTCAGCGGCCGTCCATGGTCGATGTGACCTGGAAGGGCCAGACCGAGCGGGGCGGCGCAGAGCTGTGGTTTGTCGGCACCGACACGGCAAAGGACTGGATCTACAACCGCTACCCGTTCGAATCCGGGCCAGGCGCGCTGCACTTTGCCAACGACCTGCCGGACGAGTTCTTCGCCCAGTGCGTGGCTGAGCGCAAAGTCGCCAAGTACGTGCGGGGCCACAAGAGAATCGAGTGGATCAAAGGCAAGGCCGAGCGCAACGAAGCGCTCGATCTGATGGTGTACAACCTGGCAATGGCGCATTACCTCGGCATCAACCGTTATCAGGAACATGACTGGGAGCGGGTGCGGAACTCGCTGGCCCAGGCCGGTTTGTTCGATGAAAAGGTGGTTGCAGCCGAACGTGTCACTGTCACCGAGCAGGCCCCCGCGACACCGAAGCCAGCACCGCAACCCGTCGTCCCCCCACAACGCCGCAGCTCCACCAGCGGTTATCTGAAGAGACGCTGATATGTCGTTTACCCCCAAGCACCTCGAAGCCATCGAGCGCGCCATCGCACGCGGTGAAAAAACCGTGCGCTACAGCGACCGCACGGTGGAGTACCGCTCTATCGACGAACTGCTCAAGGCCCGCGACGAGATCCGCACGTCGCTGAGCCAAGCCGCCGGGCCGCGCTCTCGCGTGATCCGGCTCACCCATGGAGGCAAGGGAATCTAATGGCCCGACATTATCCGACGCTGACCCGTAACGGATTCTTGCTGCCGTCGAATATCAAGGCCAGTTACGAAGGCGCCGGTGAGGGCCGCCGCTCGGCCAGTTGGGAAGCCACCGAAAACGGCATCAACAGCATCAACACCCCAGCGCTGCGCAACCTGCGGGCGCGCTCGCGGGCGGCGGTGCGCAATGACCCGTATGCGTTCAACGTCATCGACAAGCGCGTCAGCAACCTGATCGGCACGGGCATCACGCCCAGGCCGACGACTGAAGACGCCGATCTGCGCAAACTCCAGCAGCAGCTTTGGGATGACTGGGTGGACGAAGCGGACGCCGATGAGTTGACCGACTTCTACGGCATGCAGGCACTGGTGGCGCGCACCGTGGAAACGGCCGGCGAGTGCTTTGTGCGGTTGCGACCGCGCAGCCCCAGTGACGGTTTGGCGGTGCCGCTGCAGCTGCAGGCGTTAGCCCCTGAGTTTGTCCCACACGACAAGTTCGAGACGGCCAAAAACGGCAACGTGATCCGCGCCGGGATCGAGTTCAACCCGGCCGGCAAGCGTGTGGCTTACTGGATGTACTTGTCGCACCCACGCGACTCGTCGTCGTTGAATGCGGGTTACAACCAGTTGGTGCGTGTGCCGGCGGCGCAGGTGCTGCACATCTTTGAACCGATGGAACCGGGGCAGTTGCGCGGCGTGCCGCGTTTGGCCCCGGTGCTGAAGCGCCTGCGCAGCCTGGACAACTACGACGACGCGGTGCTGTTCCGCCAGGAAGTAGCGAACCTGTTCGCGGGCTTCATCAAGCGCCCTGCGCCGGACGCTGTGCAGCAGCCTCGCGATCCCACTACTGGCATGCCATTGGTCCTTGATCGCGACGGTTTCACGCCGATGGTGGCCTTGGAGCCCGGCACCATGCAGGAGCTGGCACCAGGTGAAGAGGTGGAGTTCTCCAAACCACCGGACGCCGGAAACAACTACCCGGACTTCATGCGTCAGCAGCTGATGGCTGCGGCGGCAGGTTCGGGCACGCCTTACGAGATCCTCACCGGCGATATGCGCGAGGTCAACGACCGGGCGCTTCGGGTGGTGCTCAACGAGTTTCGGCGCCGTTTGGAGCAACTGCAATTCGGCGTGTACGTGCATCAGCTGTGTCGCCCGGTGCGCGCTGCCTGGATGGACATGGCGGTATTGTCCGGCGCCCTGGTGCTGCCGGACTACGCGCAACGCCGCCGCGAATACCTGCGTACACGTTGGGTGCCGCAAGGCTGGGCCTACATACAGCCAGTCCAGGACGTTCAGGCGCGGCGCATGGAAGTGCAAGCGGGCTTTGGTTCACGCAGTGAGATGTGTCTGCGCAACGGTTACGACGCGGAAACCATCGACGCTGAAAACGCTGCCGACCTCGCTAGGTCCACGGATCTCGGCCTCAACTACACGACTCTTGATGCCATCGAGCCTATTGATGACAAGGAACAACCATGAGCAAAAAAGCCAAGCCCCGCGTTTATGACAAGGCGGGCAAGCAGGTCAAGGTCGCCGACAAAAGCTGGTACACCCTCCAGGCCAGCGGCGAGGCTGAGCAACGCAATATCGAGATCTTCGTGTACGGCGAGATCGGCGCCTGGGGCGTCACTGCCAATCAATTCGTGCAGGATCTGCGCGCCATGGATGACGGCGCGTCCCCGGTGATAGTCGCGTTCAACAGCATTGGCGGTGATCTCTTCGACGGTCTCGCGATCCACAACGCGTTGTCCCGGCTGGGCGAGCGCTGTACGGGTCGTATTGATGCCCTCGCGGCGAGCGCGGCCAGTGTTGCGGTGTGCGGCGCTCACCGGGTAGTGATCGCGGCCAACGCCATGCTGATGATCCACAACCCCTACACCTTCACCGGTGGAGATTCTGAAGACTTCCGCCGCGTCGCCGATGTGCTGGACCAAACGCTGGAAGCAATCATCGCTGCCTACAAAGCCAAGGCGCCCGACATCGACGAAGCCGAGCTGCGGCGCATGGTCAACGCTGAAACCTGGCTCACGGCCAACGAAGCGGTGGCGCTGGGCCTGGCCGATGAAGTGGGTGACGGCCTCAAGGTCAGCGCCTGTCTAGGCCAGGGTAGCGTCCTGCAGCGTTTCCAGAATGCCCCGCCTGAATTGCTCGCCCAGTTGGATGAAGAGCCGGAAGTAGAACCGTCTGAGCCAGATCCAGCGCCCGTGTTGGACGCGGCCAAGCTGGCGCTTATGGTCACACAGGGATGTGCAGCGGCGGGCATCAGCAACCTGGTGGAGCCATTGCTTGCTACCACAAAGCTGGAAAGCGAAGCCGTGGTCCAGGCCGCGCTGACCAAGGCCAAAGCGCTGCACGGCCTGTGTGTCGCGGCGCGCCTGCCTGAGCTGACCGGTGAGTTCGTCTCGGCGGGGCTGGATGAAGCCGCAGTCCGCGCGCGCTTGTTCGACAAGCTGGTGGGCAGCGGCGGTGGCTTTGAAATCAATAACAGCCTGCCGCTGGACGACGACCCCGCACCCACGGTCAAGGCCAAGCAGGTCGACAGCCAGTCAATCTGGGCCAGCCGTCAGGCGGCACAGAACGGTAACTCGAAAGGAGCAAGAGCATGAAAATTGAATCGATGCACGCAGGCGAGTTCCTGCTGTCTGAGGGCGCTGGCAATATTTCCCGCGAAGCGATCAACGTCGCTGCCGGTGCCGCGCTGGAACCCGGCCAGATCCTGGGCCTGGTCACGCTCACCGGTGAGTTCGCGCCGTATCAGCCAACCGCCGAAGACGGTACCGAAAACGCCATCGCGATCCTCTACGGGCCGCTGGGCGAATCTGACGTGCCGCGCCGCGGTCGTGCCATCGTGCGCTTGGCTGAGGTCAGCGAAGCGCATTTGACCGGCCTCGACCCAGCCGCCGAGAAGGCCCTGGCTACCCACTTCGTGATCGTCCGCTAAGACGCTCACCCTGTTTATCCATCCCGCCGAGTGCGGGATTTTTCGTTTCTGGAGAGTACCCCCATGGCCGAGATCGCCATTTTTGAAGACGATGCGTTCAGCGTTTCCTCGTTGACCGCTGCAATCAATGACCAGGAATACCTGCCGGGCCGTATCAGCAGCCTTGGCCTGTTCCGCGAAGAGGGGATCAGCACCCTGACCGTACAGATCGAGAAGGACGGCGACACCCTGGCTCTGGTGCCGTCGGGTGAGCGTGGCACTTCGGGCATGGTGGTCGGTGCGCCCAAGCGTCAGTTGATTCCGTTCAACACCGTGCACCTGCCGGAACGCTTCACCATCAAGGCCGACGAGATCCAGGGCATTCGCGCCTTCGGCACGCGCACCGAATTGCAGGCCGTGCAGGACGTGGTCAATAAGCGCCTGGCGAAAGCTCGCCGCCAGTTGGATGCCACCCACGAATTCCAGCGTATGGGCGCGTTGAACGGCCAGGTTCTGGACGCCGATGGTAAGACGGTCCTGTTGGACATTTATAAATCTTTCGGCGTGAATCGCCAGAAGCTTCAGATGGGCTTGAACAGTCCAGACACCGAGCTGCGGGTCAAATGCGGCGAAGCGTTGGACATGCAAGAGGAAGCCCTCGGCAGCGTCACTAGTAGCGGCTCCCGCGCAATGTGCGGCAAGAACTTCTGGAACAAGCTCATCGTGCACAAGTCGGTCAAGGAGACCTACCTCAACACCATGCAGGCCGCATCTCTGCGTGGCGATGCCCGTGAAAGCTTCGAGTTCGGCGGGATCGTCTGGGAGCGTTATCGCGGCAAGGTAGCGGGTGTTGCTTTCGTCCACGACGATAAGGCCCTGCTGATCCCTGAGGGCGTGCCGGATCTGTACATCTCGTGCTTCGCGCCGGCCGACTACATGGAAACGGTCAACACCCAGGGCATCCCGTACTACAGCAAGATCGAGCCAATGCAGTTCGGCAAGGGCGTGGCCGGTGAAGCCCAGTCCAACCCGCTGCACCTGTGCACACGACCTCGGGCGCAAATCCTGCTGGAACTCTGACCGTGGCCTTCCGCGAGCTGATCGACGACATCGACGACGTGGTGTTCGACACTTTGGGCGACAGTGCCCTGATCGAGGGCCGCGCCGAGCCGGTACTAGGCATGTTCGCGGCGCCCTGGAAAGCGCCGCAGTTCGGCAAGGTCCACACCGGATTACGCGAGCCTCGCTTTGAGATTCGCGTGAAAGATTCGGACGGCCTGAGCAAGGGCCTGCGGGTCACCATCGACTTGCCGACACTGGACGGCGGGGGCGACTACGACCTGCTGCAGCTGGAGCCCGGTGGCGATGGCCTGGTTGCCCTGATTTTGAGGAAGCGTCCATGAGTGTCGGCACTTACGTTCAGCACAAGCGCGACAGCGGGATGATCAACATTCAGCCGTCAGCGGTGCATTCCCAGGCCTTGCGCGAGTTCGGGCAGTTGGTGCCCAAGGCTGCTGCAGCGGCTCAGCGGCGTGCAATCAACAAGACGCTGGGCTGGCTGCGTACTCATATCGCAAGGGCCGTGGGCAAGCAGGAACGCATCGCCATCGGCGCCGTCCGGCAACGCCTACGGGCTTACCCGGTCAGCGGCGGGGCGATGCGCGGCAAGTTGTGGTTTGGGGTCAACGCCATCGAGGCCAGCCGGGTCGGCAAGGCTCGGCAAACCCGCGCCGGCGTCTCGGTGGCGGGGCGGCGTTATCAGGGGGCGTTCTTCAAGCAAGTGTATGGAAGCAGTCCTGACATCTGGATCCGCACGTCGAGCAAGCACTTCAGCGCCTCGGACTACCCCGGCAGCACTCAGGGCCGGCGCAGCTCGGGCTTTATCGCGGAGAGCGACAACCGCTTCCCACTGGCGAAAGCCAAGGTCTCGCTGGACCAGGTGCGACCGCACTTCGACAGCTGGGTGAAACGCGCTGACGAGCGCTTGCTGGAGATCCTCAAGCAAGAGCTCAACTTTGAACTGCAGAAGTACCTCAAGGGGACCGCCCGTGTCTGATCAACCTTTTAGCCTCGAAAGGCTGTATGAGGCCATTGAGCAGCACCTGCAGGAGAAATTGCCGGGGATCCAGGGGGCATCGTTCTGGCCGGATCTGTCAGCTGACACCAGCATCCCCACGCCTGTGGTGCTGCTGGAAATGGCCGAGATGGAACCCGCACCGGATATCGGTACCGGTGAAACCTCGCTGACCTGCAAATTCGAGGCGCGGATCATCGTCGATTCGATCAGCGGAGATCCGCAACGGCAGGCCGTGCAGTTGGCCTCCCAACTTGCGGTGCTTCTGCGGGGGCAGAGCTGGGGGTTGGAAGTCGACTGCGCCGAGTTCGTGCGCTCCACCCAGGACTGGACCAAACCCGAACTGGACGGCTACTTCGTCTGGCTTGTGGAATGGGACCAGACGGTTTACCTGGGCGCTGAGGAATGGCCTTGGCCGGATGAGCCGCCGGGCTCGCTGGTTATCGACTTGGGACCGGGCGTTGGGCAGATCAAACCGGAGGATCTGCAATGAGCTACCCCAGTGCCCAGCATGACCGCATGATCGCCTCGATGGTGATGCCTTGCGTGGTGGTGGCGGTGGATCTGACCACCGCCATGGTGCGTGTGCAGTCGGGTGACTGGACCAGCGCCTGGGTGCGTTGGCACAGCCAGGCGGCAGGCAAGGCGCGCCACTGGCGGGTGCCGAGCTTGAAAGAGCAGGGCGTGTTGATCAGCCCAAGCGGTGAGCCGGCGATGGGTACCTTCATCCCTGGCTTGTACGGCAATGCAGGCGCCCAGCCGGACAACCGCGACCACGTCGAGGTGTGGCGTTTCGACGACGGTGGTTCGTTGGTCTACGACTGGCAGGCCCATAGCTACACCATCGACCTGCCTGCCGGCAGCGTGACGGTAAAGGTCGGCGGGTCTGTGCTTGAGATGACGCCGGACAGTACGCGCTTGGTGTCGGGCGAGATCAACCTGGTGGGCGCGGTCACCATCGACGGTGCAACCCAGATCAACGGCAAGTTGAATACGACCGGCGACATTTACGGTGCCGGCAAGATCATTGATGCCGGCGGTAACTCGCCGAACCACAAACATTGATTACGACCCGCCCTGTGCGGGTTTTTCGTTTTAGGAGCATTTGTTGATGAGCAAGAACAAAGCCGATGGTCAGGAAGATGCACCGCCTGGCCGCGTTTTCCGCGACACGCTTTACACCTCTCGCACCTTGGTCTTTGCCGATGGCAGTACTGCAGCGGTTGCCAAGGGGCGTGTGACAGCCAGCAGCGATGAGCAATTCGCGCAACTGCAGGCGCATCCGGATCTGGAACTGCTGAAGGAGTAATCCCGATGATCGGAATGGATCGCCACACCGGCAAACCGCTGTCCGGTCTCGACCATCTCCGGCAGTCCATTAGGGACATTCTCGGGACGCCCGTGGGCAGTCGACGGATGCGACCCGAGTACGGCAGCCAGATCCGGCGCTTTGTCGACCTGCCGGTTAACGCCGGTTGGAAGAGTGCGGTGCAGGCCGAGGTGGCTCGCTCGTTGGGGCGCTGGGAGCCGCGACTGAAGCTGGAACAGGTGCAGGTCGTTGCCGTCGTCAACGGCCGCATCGACTTCAAGTTAACGGGTGAGTACCTGGGCGAAAGCCTACTGCTGGAGGTGTCGGCATGAGCACGGTGGATTTATCGGCGTTGCCGGCGCCGCAGGTGCTGGAGTCGCTGGACTACGAGGCGCTGTACGAAGAGGGCCTTGCCGCTTTTCGCGAGTACATGGGCGATAACTGGTCCGCCGCGCTGGAAAGCGACCCAGTGGTCAAGCTCGTCGAGCTGGGCGCCTACGGCAAGATGCAAAATCGCGCACGGGTCAACGACGCGGCCAAGGCGCTGATGTTGGCTTACGCGGAAAAGGAAGATCTGGATCAGCTCGCGGCCAACGTAAAATTGCAACGGCTGGTGATACAGCCGGCCAACCTGTTGGCGGTGCCGCCGGTCGAAGAAGTTAAAGAGTCTGACGACGCCCTGCGTGAGCGTATCCAGCTGGTCTACGAAGGGCTGACTACAGCAGGCCCCCGTAACAGCTATATCTTCCATGCACGCAACGCTTCGGCGCTGGTCGCCGATGCAGCGGCAGAAAGCCCATCACCCGCTGTCGTGGTAGTGACCGTACTAAGCCTGACCGGTAGCGGACTGGCTGATCAATCATTGCTCAACACGGTGCATGCCAAGCTCAGCGACGACAACGTCCGGCCGGTGGGTGACCGCCTCATCGTGCAGAGCGCCGAAATCCTGAACTATCGGGTTGATGCCGTACTGCACATGCAAGGCGCTGGACCGGAAAATGACGCCATCCTGGCCGAGGCAACCCGGCGGCTTGCTGTCTGGATCAACCCGCGCAAACGCTTGGCATTGGAAGTTGCTCAATCTGGTGTCAACGCCCAGTTGCACATCAGCGGTGTTGGCCGGGTAGAGCTGAAGAACTGGAAAGACCTCAAACCCAGCAAATCCCAGGCGGCGTATTGCACAGGCTACAGCGTCGTTCTTGGTGGCACATCATGACCAGTTTACTGCCGCTGAACAGTACGCAGTTGGAGCGCGCTATTGAGGCCGCGCTAGTCGAGAAAACCGCTATTCCTTTGCGCACGCTGTACAACCCGGACACCTGCCCGGCGCACCTGCTGCCGTGGCTGGCCTGGACGTGGTCGGTGGATCGTTGGGACAACAAATGGTCCGAAGCAGTCAAGCGTTCGGCCATCCGCTCCGCGTTTTACGTGCACGCGCACAAAGGAACCATTGGCGCCCTGCGTCGGGTGGTGGAACCGCTCGGTTACCTGATCGAGGTGCTGGAGTGGTGGCAGACCACGCCCAAGGGTATTCCCGGCACCTTCGCCTTGAAGGTAGGCGTGCTGGACACCGGCATTACCGAAGAGATGTACCTGGAGCTGGAGCGCCTGATCGACGACGCCAAGCCCGTCAGCCGCCCCTTGACCGGACTGGCTATCAGCCTCGAAACCCAAGGCGCCATACACATCGGTGTCGCTCTCTATGAGGGCGACGTAATCGACGTCTACCCACCCGTGCAGCGTGACATTGACGTCACCGGTTACATCGGTGTGGTCGGGCGCGAACACAGCATAGACACTCTGGATGTTTACCCATGATTGATCGCAACTCGCAATTTATGGCGATCCTCACCAACGTGGGGGCCGCGAAGTTGGCAAATGCCAATGCCTTGGGGATTCCCTGGAACCTGACACAGCTCGGGGTAGGGGATGCCAATGGCACTGATCCTATGCCCAGCGCAACACAGACCAAGCTGATCAACGAGCAGCGACGTGCGCCGCTGAATCAACTGCGCGTTGATCCGGTTAACGCGGCCGTCATCATTGCCGAGCAAGTAATTCCAGCAGACGTTGGTGGTTGGTGGATCCGCGAGATCGGCTTGTACGATTCGGACGGTGACCTGGTTGCAGTTTCCAATTGCGCACCTAGCTTTAAACCTGCGCTGGATCAGGGTTCAGGCCGTACGCAAATTGTGCGGATGAACTTCATTGTCTCTAGCATCAGCAATATTGTGCTGAAGATCGACCCGGCAATTGTTTTGGCGACCCGCGAATACGTTGACCTGTCGATTACTGAGGCGCTCAACAAGCAGGACTTCAAGCATTCGGTACTCGTGGCTACCACTGCGAACATCGTCCTGAGTGGCCTACAGACTGTCGATGGCGTGGCGCTAGCTGCAGATGACCGCGTACTGGTGAAAGACCAGACTCAGGCGAAAAACAACGGTGTTTATGTTGTCCCGGCAGCCGGTGCGTGGAAGCGCGCTCAGGATGCTGACGCTAGTGTCGAGGTGACACCGGGGCTGTTCGTCAGCGTCGAGAAAGGTACTACAAACGGCGATAGCGTTTGGCAGCTCGTGACAGATGCGCCGATTGTACTTGGCACCACTGCGCTGACCTTTGAAGTGGTTGCCGGTCGCACGGGTATTGTCGCTGGCACCTACCGCAGCTTGACGGTGGACAAGCTAGGCCGCGTTATTGCTGGTACGAACCCCACTACTCTTGCTGGGGCAGGCATTACTGATGCTATCTCGTCCACGCCACAGGGTGTTCTTACTGGGGCAATTGCTGATGTTGCAAAGCATGATATCGGGATTTATTCCGGCCCTACGACCGACAAGCCCACAACTGGCGGTCTTTACGTGCGGTGGAAGTATCCCGGCGCAAATCCATTGGCGTTCGATCTTTATGCTCACATGGCCAGCGGCGCGGACACTTTCGGATTCAGGCGAGTAGGTGCGGACGGAGTTTATATCTGGCGTGAGGTTTATCACTCCGGCAACTTTGACCCGTCTTCAAAAGCCGATAAGTCGCAGCTTGGAACGGCTGCTGCCCTCACAGCGACAACCACAACGTCAGACACTACTGCGGGGCGCGCTCTTAGAGTTGCCGACTTTGGTTTGGGCGGAGCAAGCGCACCCGGTGTTACTGGCGGTGATTGCAACAGCATCGAAGCGACAGGGGTTTACTCTATTGCTGGAGCCACCTTGAACGTGCCTTTGGGTGCGGGCTCTGGATCCATGCTCTTCCATATGAACTACTCGTTGGCTACGGGGAATCGGACGGCGACCCAGGAGATAGTTACAAGGGGCATTCCCGCCCGGAAGTTCTGGCGTGCGCGTGTTGTTGATGTCTGGGGTGGCTGGGTTGAAGGGGCTACGACCGGCGTAAACAGCAGCATTACCGCCCTTACAGGCCTGACTACACGACCTTCGTTTGGGGGGAACTTGGCGTGGGACGCGGGGAACTTCGACCCGTCGTCGAAAATTAACAAAGACCAATCTCAGGCAGTCGGTTTTTTTGGGGGAGCTAAGACTGCGCCTTACCTCCTGCACGCTGACGGGACATTTGTTTATTTGCAGGTTGATCGGCCCAAAGATACCGCCCTACTTACGGCAAATGGCTGGAGTAAGAACGCAGACACCGGCGAAATTATTCAATGGTGTGAATACGCTATCGGCGACGCACAAGGTGCTGCCAGCTCTATCGCTGTGACTTGGCCTTTTCAATTCCCAACACAATGTCTAAACATCCGAACGAGCTTTAGAGTTGCATCAGGTTCGCCTAGCCGGATGGTTGCGTCGTCATATCCTCTTACTCTTAGTGGCACCACGATCCTACTGGAAGAGGCGACGACTGCGGTTCAATCAGGACTTGTTTTGATGATCGAAGTAAGGGGCAACTAGGCAATGATAATTTTCTACAGTGCAAAGCAAAACGCGTTCTTCAACGATGTTTTTCACGGCACTCGGACTATTCAGATTTCCGATCCCGAGTGGATACGACCAACCATATCTGTTCCCGACCCGGAGTGGACTCACCCAAACATTTCAGTGCCCAATCCGGCGTGGTTTGAGGGGGAGGAACCCGATGCTCAAACTGAGCCTGAAACTGTTTTGATTCCTGACCCTGATGCAGTGCATCCAATGATTGAGGTGCCGGATGAGCAAGCCTCGGCCCCGCTCATTACCGTACCCAACCCCGCATGCTTGCTTCCACCTGAGTCGGAGCTTGTCGACGTATCGCAGGACGAGCATGACGAGATATTCCGAGTGCTTGCGCTCGGCGGCTCGGTGCTTGCGCCTGGTAAAAAAGGGCGCCCAGGTACAGCTCCAGCGCCGCCGCCGACAGAGGAAGAGCTTAAAAGCCGTGAGCGTGCAATCCGCGACCGTGCGCTGCTGCTCACTGACCCGTTGATCTCGCGTCACCGAGATGAGGTAGAGGCCTCGCGGCCAACAACTCTCACTGCTGAGCAGTACACGCAGTTGCAGGGCTACCGACAGGATCTGCGGGGCTGGCCTGAATCGGTGCACTTCCCAGCAGTTGGGTACAGGCCAGAGCAGCCGGTGTGGCTGGCTGAGTTGATTCAATAACGCCCGGCACTTACCGGGCGTTTTCTTTCCCGGTTCACGTAACAAAGCATATTCCCATGGCCTCGCATTTGCGGGGCTTTTTCGTTTCTGGAGTTCAGCTATGAGTACTGCAGGTGGTTTTTTTCACGGCGTCACCGTGACCAACGTCGACACGGGCACGCGACCTATCGCCGTGCCGTCGTCGTCCATCATTGGCCTTTGCGACACCTTCACCCCTGGTCCTGATGCCAGTGCCTTGCCCAATCAACTGGTGCTGATTACCCGCGAGAGCGAAGCCATCGCTGCCTGGGGCGCAGAAGCTGCAATCACCAAAGCGGTGCAGGCCATCTACGTTCGCTCCAAGGCGGTGATCGTAGCCTGTGGCGTGGCGAAGGTGGCAGACGCCGCCGCGCAGACCACGGCCATCATTGGCGGCGTCCTGGCGAACGGCACGCGCACTGGTATGCAGGCGCTGCTCGACGGCAAGAGCCGATTCAACGCGCAGCCCCGCTTGCTGGCCGCACCCAAGCATACCGCGACCTTGCCCGTCGCCACGGAGCTGGTGGCGCTGAGCGAAAAGCTGCGTGCCATGGCGATCATCGACGGACCTAACACCACCGACGAAGCCGTCATGGAGTACCGCGAAAACTTCGGCAGCAAGCGCGTGTTCCTGGTCGACCCCGGCGTGCAGTACTGGGACACCGCACTCAGTGCCACCGTCGATGCACCAAGTTCTGCCTGGGTGGCCGGACTCTTCGCCTGGACCGATTCGGAGTACGGCTTCTGGGCCTCGCCTTCGAATAAGGAGTTTGCCGGCCTCACCGGTACCGGGCGGCCTATCGAATTCCTCGACGGCGACGAAACCTGCCGGGCCAACCTGCTCAACAACGCCCAGATCACCACGATCATCCGGGATGACGGGTATCGCCTGTGGGGCAACCGCACCTGTTCCAGCGATCCGAAGTGGGCGTTCGTTACCCGCGTGCGGACCATGGACATCGTCATGGACGCGATTCTCTACGGCCATAAATGGGCTGTTGACCGCTCGATCACAAAGACCTACGTCAGCGACGTCACGAACGGCCTGCAGGCCTTTATGCGTGACCTAAAAAATCAGGGCGCGGTGATCAACTTCGAGGTGTTCGCTGACCCGGAGTTGAACACGGCCAGCCAGCTGGAGCAGGGCAAGGTGTACTGGAACATTCGTTTCACCGACGTGCCGCCGGCAGAAAACCCCAACTTCCGGGTCGAGGTCACCAACCAGTGGCTGACCGAAGTTCTCGACACCAACGCATAAAGGAGAGCCCTCGATGGTTCCGCAAACGCTCTACAACATGAACGCCCATATCGATGGCCTCAGCTTCAACGGGGAAATCACCAGCCTAACGCTCCCCAAGCTCACCTTGAAAACTGAGGAACATCGAGCTGGCGGCATGGATGCCCCGGTGGAGATGGATCAGGGCATGGAAAAACTGGAGGCCAGTTTCGCTGGCAAAGGTGCGCGGCCCGAGATCATGAAGTTTTACGGCCTGGCCGATCAGACTGCGTTCAACGCGGTGTTCCGGGGTTCCTTCAAAGGCCAGAAAGCCGCGACTACGGCAGTGGTCGCCACCCTGCGCGGCATGCTCAAAGAGATTGATCCAGGCGACTGGAAAGCCGGTGAGGCCGGTGAGTTCAAGTACGCCGTGGCGGTCAGCTACTTCAAGCTCGAAGTCGGCGGCCGGCTGATGTACGAGATCGATCCAATTAACTGCGTCCGGGTTATCAACGGTGTCGATCAACTTGCCAGCGTTCGCCGCGACCTGGGCTTGTAAAGGAATTGCTCTCATGAAAAAACTGAAACCACTGCCTTCCTGGCTCATCATTGAGGCGGATAGCGCGACCATCACTTTGACGCGGCCCAGCGATGTTAACGGCGTGAAGGTCGACCAGCTGACCCTGCGCGCGCCGCTGTTGCGCGAGGTGCGCGCCTCTGACGCCATCAGTGGCAATGACGCTGTGTTGCGCGAAGTGACTTTGTTCGCCTCGCTGTCTGATGCCGGCACCAAGGACATCGAAGGGCTCAAACTGACGGACTATGCACGGGTACAAACCGCGTATTCGCGGTTGATCTTGGACGCGGGTATCCCTGAGAAAAAAGACGAGACCCCGACTTGGTTGGTCGTTGGCACCGACGGCGCCATCGTCACGCTGTCCAAAGCGTATGACTTCAAAGACATGAAGCTCGACCGCCTGCCGTTGCGCGCCCCCACTGTGCGCGACGTGCGGGCCGCGACCTCGGCGTCCAATGGCGACGACGAGCAGCGCGAGACCATCCTCCTGGCCGACCTGTCTGAATCCGACACCAAGGATCTGGAGGGGCTCAAGTTGACGGACTACCAGCGGCTGCAAGCCGCCTACTTTCGCCTGGTGCAGGACGACGGGGTTTAACGCCGAACTGCAGAAGCAGGTCGCGAAGCGCTTGGCGACGCAGTATTCATTTGCCGCCAATGAAATCGAGACCATGCCCTTTTCCACGATGATCTGGTGGCTCATGGACTGAGCCCCGCATCTCTGCCTGGAGTGTTCTCATGGCAAATAACCTGGCGCTCGGCCTGGTCATCGGCGGCGTCGTCAGCTCCACGGTCGGCGCCGCCTTCAAGGATGTTGAAGGCCGTATCAAGAAACTCGGCGAAACCGGCACCAAGGCTCGCGTGCTGCAGAGCACTATCGGCGACACCATCCGCTTGCGGGATGAGTGGAAAAAAGCCCACGACACCGGTGCGGCGTCGGCTGATGGTCTGCTGCGAAAGCTCGAAGGCAACCTCAAAACCCTAAAAGAGCAGGGCATTGAGGTCAGTAAGTTGCGCAAGGAATACCAGGCTCTTGGGCAGGTAGCGCGGGGTGCTGAACTCAAGGCGCTGGGCCATACGCAGATCCAGCAAGGCAAAGAGGGGATGAAAAATTCCCTCGGCCAAGCGGCGGTACTCACGGGCGCGTTGGCGATCCCGACTAAGATCTCCGGCGATTATCAGGCGCAGGTCCGCCAAATGTCGTTGTGGGCTCACACGGCCGGCACTGGCGATGAGGCGGAGCTGGCAGCCAGCATCAGCAAGGTCGCGGCTGATAAGGGTATGAGCCAGCAACTGTTGGCGCAGTCGGTGGGTGCCTTGATTGAAAAAGGCGTCGAGTGGGACGTTGCCACTAGTTACGCCGGTCAGATCGCTGACCTGATCGACGGCCAGGGCATGGAGCCCGATACGATTGCAACGCTGATCAACTCCTTCAAGGAAGCCGGCGTAAAGCAGGGTGACATGGCGGCCATGCTTGGTCAGGTGGCTGCGGCGGGTGACATCGGCGCGTTTGGTCCAAAGGAGATGGCGAAGTATTTGCCGGCGATGCTTGGCAATATCAAGCGTCTGGGCATGGAAGGCCCCGAGGCAGTGCGTTTCCTCGGTGCAAGCCTGCAGTCGCAATACTCGCAAACTCAGGATTCGGCGGCTGCAGCCACCAACATGAACAACCTGCTCAACGCAGTGATCAGCAGCACCAGCCAGGAACGGTTCGCCAAGGAAGGCTACGACCTAACGGGCTCGATCCTCGCTGCGACTAAAAGCGGTAAGGCTGCCAACCCGGTCGATGCGTTCATCATGCTCAGTGAGCAGTTGATCAAAAAGCAGGATCCGGCAAAGGCCAAGAAAATTGAAGCGCTCAAGGCCAAGATCAAGTCGTCGGTGGATGGTAGTGCCGAGGAAGAGCAGGCCATGATCGCCCTGACTGAAGCTGCCGGGCTGGCGACCATCGTCAGCGACCAGAGCGCCAGTGCTGGTCTGCTTGCGCAGATCAAGTACGGCGACAAAATCAAGGCTGATATGTCGACCATTGAAGCCACGGACGGCAAGGCTAAGATTGAGGCGGATGCAGCGAAGGCGAGGGAAACGTCCAACCGGAAGTGGGCAACGGCAACTGCCGGCATTGAATCCTCGATGACTCGCATCGGTGATGCGTTGCGGCCGCTGACGGATGTGGCGGCAGACGGGCTGGCGAAAGTTGCCTATGGGCTTGGCGAGTTGGCGGGTCGGTTTCCGACAGTGGTCAGCGGGGCGGCTGTGCTGGCTGCTGGTGTTGTCAGCCTGGGCGCCGCGATCAATGCGATCAAGATCGGCAAGGGCCTGCTGAACGTTGCTCGTGGGTCGCTGATGGGCAATCCAAACGTGATCCAGCGGGTCTTTGTCACCAACCCCTCTGGCGGCGCTGGCGGGGTCGACGTAGGTGATGGAAAGCGGCGACGTGGAAAGGGCAAGCGTGGTCGTGGTGGTCGAGGCGCGCCCGTCAGTCCCCCTGCACCTTCAGCGCCGATTGGCCCAACGGCCAGCCGGTTCGCGCCCAAGACCATGATGGGTAAGGGCCTCGGGTTCGCTAAGGTCGGCGCGCCCATGGCGCTGATCGAGGCGGGTTTGATCGCTGCTGATACCTATCAAAATGCGGAGACCCGCGATGAAAAAGCCGAGGGCTACGGCAATGCCGCTGGCACCTTGGCCGGAACGTTGGCGGGTGCTGCAGCGGGTGCCGCGATTGGTTCGGTGGTGCCGGTGATCGGGACTGTCGTTGGCGGATTGATCGGCGGATTCCTTGGCAGTTGGGGCGGCGGCGAGTTGGGCGGCGCTGTGGGCAAGGCTGCCTTCGGTGGTCCGGACGCCCCGGCCGAGCGATTGGTGCTGCCGGATCAGCCGTCGCCGTTAAGGTTGCCACCACCAGGTGCGGCGGCTATGCCGCTTCTGTCCCAGATGGCGCCGGCGTTATCGCCCGGTCCGTTGATGCTCAAAGCACCGGCAGCACCGGGGCCAGCCTTGGGGGATGTCTCGCGTTCGTTGGCGGCGGCTCCCACAGCAACTACGGCTCCGGCCGTGCTGGCTGCTGGACTCGCCGCGAAACCGGAGCCGACTCGGGTAGACCAGCAGTGGACGTTCTCCCCGACCATGCCGGTTACGGTTCAGGGTGACGTCAAGGATCCACGGCAATTGGCGCAGGAATTGATGCCGCACATGCGGCAAATGTTTGAGGAGTTCAGCCGAGAGCAAGCCCGGCGCAACCTGTTCGATGCCCCTCACGTTTAAGGAGTTGTCATGGCTTACATGGAGCAACTGCAATCGGGCTTCAAATCCCTTGTCCAGGCCGGCGAGGCGGGGCGCCATAGCATCGACGACATGGTCGGCCCGGTGAACGGCGCCATTGGCGAAATCACCGGGGCGGCGGATGAGCTGTCCAGCATTCCCGGCGTGCCACCCGGTGTCGGCGAAAAACTGCAACGGGTGATGCGCGGGATAAACGCGGCGCAGGCTAAGGTCGGCACGGTACTGGCGACCTACAGCAAAGCGACGCGCGCGTTGTCGGCAATTGACGAGCGCCTGGGCACGTTGAAGGAACAAGCCGCCCGTGCCAGCACCGCAATCAATCAGATCGCCGGCAAAGTCAGTCCGCGCCTGGCGAACATTTTGCCCACCAGCGCATTGGCGCCCAATGCCACGCCCCTGGCGGAAGCGGTCAAACCGTTTCCGCACCTGCTGATCCTTCAGCCGCTGCAGGCGAATGCGCAGCCGTTCTACTTCAACCTGGACACAGCAGCGTTTAACGAACTACGACGGCAGACGGAATTCCGCTGGGCCTCGCAGGAGCGGCTCAGTCGTCGGCCAGCGCAGCAAGCCGTGGGCGTGGGAGAAGATAAGCTCAGTCTCAAGGGCGTAATTTTTCCCACGTTCAAGGGTGGGCTGAAGCAGCTCGACACCCTACGTTCAATCGGTGGGCAGTTGCTGCCTTTGAACCTGACCACCGGCTACGGCGTTGTACTCGGCACCTGGTGCCTGCGCAGCATGGATGAGGAGCAAGGCGTGCTGCTGGCCGGCGGGATCCCGCGCAAGCAAACCTTTAGTTTGGAGTTCTCGCGCTATGGCGATGATATGCAGAACGTCTGACGGCGACCTGCTGGATACCCTGTGTTATCAGCATTACGGTCACCTAAATGGCACGGTCGAGGCGGTGCTTGCTGCGAATCGGCTGCTGGCAGATGAGCCGCAACCGTTGCGTACTGGGCTGCTGATCACCTTCCCGGATATTGAGCGGCCAACAGTCGAGCAGGTGCAGTTGTGGGATTGATGGCTCGTTGCCCATGAAATCGACGCGCTGATAGACTCCTTCGTTTATTTGCATGGATGGAGTCTTCTATGGAAAGAGTCAGCGAAATTCGGCTGGTCAAACGGAGTTTTTGGGGCGAGCTTAGCTACCGCTCAAACTGGTTTGTCTTCGGTCTGATTGCGTGCATTCTTTTGGCATTCATTCCGATTGTCGGTTGGTTCATGGCTGCCGGCGTGTTCCTGGCGATGGTGTGGAAAACCCTCGGTCTCAGGGAAAAGCAGAAGGTCGGTGACTGTCCTGTGTGTACCCAGACCCTGTTGATTGAGCCCAAGGTTGAAGGCATTGATTGCCCTGTTTGCCAAAGCTACGTCGAGATCAGCGACAACCGGTTGATTGTCGATGACTGATGTCGCCGTTCGCAATACCACTTCCAGCCCCGCCATCGTGCGGGGCTTTGTTGTTTTGGAGGTTTACTTTTGAAGCCAATCTTTCGGATCGTCGCCGACGGCGCTGACATTACAGCGTTGATCAACGACCGCCTGTTGTTGCTGCGCACCCTCGACAAACCCGGCATGGAGTCCGACGAGTTCGAGCTGCGCATCGATGACCGTGACGGCGCCGTGTCCCTCCCCAAAAAAGGAGCTGCCATACAGATCTACCTGGGCTACGACAGCAAAGCACTTGCCCGCGTCGGCCGCTACACGGTCGACGACATCGAGGTCTCCGGTCCGCCTGATACCCTCGTCATTCGCGGCAAGGCTAGCGACATGCGTGGCAGCGGCAAGACCACCCGTAGCGGCAGTTGGGAGAATGTGCCGCTGTCGAAGATCGTCAGCGACATTGCTGCGCGCAATGGGTGGAAGCCTGAATGCCCGGTCGCCACGGTCGTGCCCAGAGCTGATCAGATGAACGAGTCGGACTACAACTTCATCACCCGGCTCGCCAAAGATCACGACTGCACAGCCAAGGTCGCGGACAGCAAGCTACTGGTGCTGCCTCGCCAAAGTGGACAGACCGCCAGCGGCAAGAGCCTGCCGGCGATCACCCTCCGGCGCAGTGACGTCAGCCGCTGGCAATTCCGCTTCCCCGACCGCACCACCCAGAAGGCCGTCAAGGCCAAGTACCAGGACAAGAAAACCGGCGAACTGGTCAACCTGACCCTGGACAACGACGACGCACCTGCCGGCTTACCGCCGGTTCACACCGACCGCCATATCCATCCGAACAAATCCGCCGCCGAGCAAGCGTTGAAGGCCCGGCTCGCCGCGTTCAACCGCTCGACCGCTGAGGTGCGGCTGGAGATGGTGGGGCGCACGGACCTGTTTGCAGAACGGCAGATCAACGCGCAGGGTTTCAAGGACGGATTGGACGGCGAGTTCCTGGTCGATTCCGTGGAGCAGGTGTTCACCCAGTCCGGCTGGAGTACCACGGTCGAATGCAATGCAGGGAAGAAGGGCAAGGCCAAGGCGGCTCGCAAGAAAAAGAAGAAGTCCAAGGAGGTCAAAGTCCTGGAGTTGTAACTGGCCGAACCTGCTTCACCACCCGCCGCCATCGAGCGGTATTTTTTTGCCTGGGAAAAAGCGATGTCCATTACCGAGCAACAACTTCAACGCATCATGCCCAACGCCCGCCGCCAAGCGGGCGTTTTTGTATCCGCGCTCAACGCCGCCATGACCAACCGCAAGATCGATACGCCGAAGCGGCAGGCAGCGTTCCTCGCCCAGATCGGCCACGAGTCAGGCCAGCTGCAATACGTGCGTGAACTGGGGGGCGATCAGTACCTCAGCAAGTACGACACCGGCCCGCTGGCCGCCAAGCTGGGGAACACGCCGGCAGCCGATGGTGACGGCCAACGCTATCGCGGCCGTGGGCTGATCCAGATCACCGGCCACGACAACTACCTGCGCTGCAGCCTGGCGCTGTTCGGCGATGAGCGATTACTGCGCACGCCGGAACTGCTCGAACTGCCGCAATGGGCCGCTGAGTCGGCCGCGTGGTTCTGGTCGATAAACGGATTAAACGCGCTCGCGGATCAAGAGCAATTCAACACCATCACCCGGCGGATCAACGGCGGCCTCAACGGCCTGGAGGATCGGCTGCAACTGTGGGCCAGGGCGAGGGCGGTGTTATGCGTCTCTTCGACCTGATCCCCACGCAATACCGGATTGCGGCGGTCGGCCTGCTGCTGGTGATGTTAGCTGCCGGATCTGCTGTCCTGGCCTGGACCGCTCAAGACTGGCGCTACGGCAAGCAGCTGGAGCACCAGGCCCGACTCCATGCCGACACCCTCGGCGAGTTATCCCAAGCCGCTGCCGCCCTGCAACGCAAAGAGCAGGACAAACGCTTCGCCCTGGAGCAGCGCCTGCACAACAACGACGAAACCCACCACAAGGAATTGACCGATGAGCAAACGAAGCAGGCTCGTCTGCGTGATCGCCTGGCTACTGCTGATCTGCGGCTGTCAGTCGTTCTCGCCGCCACCGAAACCACCAGCAGCTGTGCAGTGCCAACCACCACCGCCGCCGGCCGCGTGGTTCATGGCCCCGCAAGAGCCCAACTTGACCCAGCGCATGCTCAACGAATTATCGGCATCACCGATGCCGGTGACCAAGGACTGATCGCGCTGCGGGCCTGTCAGGCGTACGCAAAAGAAATCTCTACACCGAAGTAAAAGGAGCGGCCGGGCCGGATGCGTCAACATCCAGCCGGCCACCTTCCCCGCAGATTGTCCCTGCAAGTCCAGCCAAGGCTCCTGCTTCGTGCACAAAGCGGAGCGAGCCTAGCACTGTTTATCCATACAGCAAAGGTCTTGCTTTTATATGTCCACACCCATCATCCCTTGGGTGGGCGGCAAACGCCGCCTGGCCGACCGCCTTATCCCGCTCTTCCCACCTCACGAATGCTACGTCGAAGTGTTTGCCGGCGGAGCTGCGCTGTACTTCATGCGTCCCCAGGCCGCGCCGGTTGAAGTCCTCAACGATATCAACGGCGACCTGGTGACGCTGTACCGCGTCGTGCAGAACCACCTTGAGGAGTTCGTGCGCCAGTTCAAATGGGCGCTGAGTTCTCGGCAGGTGTTCGAGTGGCAGAAGATGACCCGTCCTGAAACCCTCACCGACATCCAGCGTGCGGCCCGGTTTTTCTATCTGCAGCACCATGCGTTTGCTGGCAAGGTGACGGGGCAGACTTTCGGCAGCGCGACGACTGGGCCGGCAATCAACTTGCTGCGGATCGAGGAAAACCTGTCTGCAGCGTGGCAGCGGTTGTCCGGCACCTACGTTGAAAATCTTCCCTGGCTTGCTTGTGCTGAGCGCTACGACCGTGCCCATACCTTCCACTACATGGATCCACCCTACTGGCAGACCGCCGGGTATGGCGTGGATTTTCCCTTTGAAAATTACGAGCGCATGGCGGACTTTATGCGCCGCTGCAAAGGCAAGGTCATGGTCAGCATCAATGATCACCCGGACATTCGGCAGGTCTTTGATGGCTTCCATTTTGAAACCGTTGATATTCGTTACAGCACAACCAACCAGCGGCTCAGTAAGGTTGAACCCAGTGGGGAGTTGGTGATAATGAACTGGGAGCCAGCAGCACTGGGAGGGTTATTCTGCTGAAACATCACCCGCGGCGTGCTTGAGGCCTTTGTGAGTAGATCAGTTTGCGTTATCGTGTGATGGGGGGCTTGGGAGAACATACCGGCGACTTACCCAAAGCCCGTCATGTACGGGCTTTGGTGTATGGGTGTATAGATGCTCCTGCATATATTCGCTATAGACTGTATTAAACAGCCAGTTGTAGTTTTTTAAATGTATTTTCAAAGCAGAGTGGTATTAGTTTGGGAAACTCATCGTAAATCCGGAATAAGACTTTTTCTGTCAGTTGGCCGTTTTTATGATATTGTTTCAGTCCGTCGATTTTAGTAATTAATATTTTTTCAAGGTCATGCCCTCGATATGTCAGGTATGACCTGGGGATCGAAATTTTTTGTCCTCCGGAATACTTGCATTCTATTAGTTCTGAGTCGAGGTTATCAATGTGTGGTTTAAGCTGTTGTATGATGTAATTTGCAATTTTTTGTAGCCGTGAGTCGGGCATTTGTATTATGTCGGAAGCTGTTTCATTCTTGGCTAATCCCAATTTTTCTCTGTCAATGCTTTTGTCTTGGAATAAAAGTAAAGCTACTAATAAAGGATCTAGGATGTAATTTTCTATGGAGTGTCTTCTGTTTTCTCCTAGAACTTCTATGTGGGAAGTTGAGGTGTTATTGCAGTCCCAGTCTATCAATCCTTTGATGGTGTTGTTGCCATGTAAAGCAAGATTTTCAACAATGGTTTTTACGTGTTCGCAGCCTCCCGCTGCTGTTTTTGATTTCTTTGATGCGATAAAGCTGAGTGAGACTTCTGGGAGGAGGCGGTGTTTAATTTTTTCTAGTATTGCATCATAATATTTTGCATCCAAATAGCTTTCTACGAATACTTGTCGTCTGTTTTCGTAGCTAATGCTAATGCTAGGAACGCCTGATAGCAGTAGAGATAGGGCGACGTCTTTGCTGGCTTTTTTTAAGCGGTCGGGACCCTCTTTGTTCATGACGTAAACAGCCTCGTCTGGGCATAAAGCCACAGTGGAGGGTGAGTGTGTTGTTAATATTACTTTTATTTTTTGCTCATTTACTAATACTGTTTGGATTGTATCCAGTAACGATTTTGTCATCGACGGATGCAGTGGTGCGTCGATCTCATCAAAAAGTAGCACTGAGGGATAGTTGGTTCTGCCTTCTGTACCCTTTGTATAGTAAAGACACAATGCAAAAGACATCAAAATCCTTTCGCCAGACGAGAGGTCGTTGAATTTGACTTTTGCGTTAGTAATGGTGTCAGTCAAGATTGGTTCGTAAGGTCTATCCTCAGTCTCGTGTGGTTTGTTTATTCTGAAAGGTAGATTTCCAGTTTCAAATATGTCATTCAGAAAGTCCCATGGTGGCATGCCGTATCTTTTATAAAACTCCACTTCGCTGAGTGCTGTTATATCCTCTCCGCGTGCGTTACGTCGGTACTCACTAACTAAGTTTTCAGTAAGTTTTCCCTGATACTCTGAAAATATTTTTGCGAAAGACTGTTGGAATATATCAACTTGCTGCCATGATATAGGATAGTTATCGTAAAACATGTCAGCATCGAAGCCGATTAAAGGTGTTGAGCTATTATTTACTAGGAGTTTTACAAGGTTTGGGTAGTGATCGCGGTTCTGAATTATGAATTGATTGGTTAGGTTTTGGTCGATGGCAGAGAGATTGCTTTTTAGTTCTGAAAAAATTGTATCTAATTCTAGCTCTGGAATGTCGTATTTGCGTAGGTCTTCTCGATTGATTTTTAATAGGTCTGTAATTTTTAGCAAGGCTAGTTTTGGGTGCTGTGCAGTGTAACGTTCAAGTTCGGCTCTGTTGTTTTCTAATAATTCAGATAGCAAACTCCATATATTGTCTCTCTCTTGTCTTGCTTGAAAGCTTGAAGATGTTCCAGTATCTTGTGGTACTAAAGTATTTGCGTCGAATAATTTTATGGTTACAGGGCCTTGAGGGTGGTGCTCGATACCTTCAATGGATATTGTACCTTCAGTAAGGGCATTTAGTAGATGGCTTTTTCCTGCTCCATTTGTACCTGTAATTACCGTGAAGTCAGGTAGTTCTAATGCGTCTAGAGAACGTATAGATTTAAATGGGCGTTCAAAATTTAACTTCATGAGTGATCTCTTACGAGTAATGGCAAGGTGCGGTGAGTTCGTGAGGCGGCAGGTCACAGGGCTGTTCGAACGTTCATGCCGCTTTCTTCTATTCGAACTTGGGGTGAGTGCAGATTAATAGCTTGGTTGATAGCTGCTCGATCATCATTGGAGATGTTGGAACCCAAAGTGACAACCATTTTGTCCAAGGCGACTTTAGCTAGCGGAAGGTCAATGTACTTTATCTTAGGTGGTGCTATGCTCTGGCTATGATACCCCTCGAACAAGTCTAGCAATGCCGTTTCATACGAGTCCCGGCAAACTGATTGATCTAAGTCCGCCCCTTGGTAAGCCATCAGTACAAAACGATATTCGAATTGGTCTGCCCATGCATCCGATTTTATCCGTCCGAGTTTACTTGTGTTGTGGATAGTGGTTTCGCATTCAGTGTGAGAGATTAGTTCTTGCACACGCTTTTGCGGATTTTCAACATACTCTACAGCTCCCCCGAAATCCTTGCTCATGTCATGACTGGAAGGATTTAGGACGTACCCGTTCCCTAGCATCTCAGTGATTGTAAAGGGTATCGTAATATCTATAAGTTCAATACCAACCTTTCCTCTAGAGAGTTTCCAGCTTACACGATGGTATTCAAATGGCTCGTGCGGAAGCGTAATTCTGATGCCTCGGTGCTGATCTCCATAGCGGAACCATTGCCCGGAGTGTTCGCTGACACTACTGGTCCATGAGCTGACGAAGAAGTTTTGAGCATCAACGTGCGCGGTTTTAAAGGGCATCTCACTCCCATCATCGAGTTGATCTGCCCGAGTAAAGCGGATTTTGCCGCTTTGGAGGATCAGTGGAAGGGTCGATGCTCGCGTGTAGTGGTGGATATCCATATCGGTTAACTCTCAAATTGGGGGCTAATCAGCCTCATTGAAAGTAACGTATCGTTGGTCGAAACGTCCAGAATCAGATTCATCAATCTCTTGGCATTGGTTTGCCGTTTGGGGAGTCGACAAACCTAGTTTGACGTTCAACAGTTTTGTTTGGTATGAACAATTCCTCGGTAGCTACACTGAGCATGGGGGCGGAAGTGGCTACTTAGAAATTGCTACGCAAGCTTGCGCAGGGAAGGCTGGAGCCACGTGAGTCTAGATTTCAGTCGAGCCACGCTCAAGCCATCATGGACGGATCGTTCCAATGGAACCTCAAGCACCAAGCATGGGGCAAAAATGGAGCAAACCGCACGCCAATCAATGCCAATTAAGCAGTTATGCAGCTGTCAGCATGTGCTCGTTCCAGCCAGCAACCACGGGCCTTCCCCCCAAAATTCCCCACATACCCCTACACAATCGGGGTGTGCAGCACTTGCACCCGTGGTGTTGGAGAGACGTTGTAGCTATTGATGGGCACGGCGCCGTACCGACTGAATAGCTTCATCTGTGGGTTAAGCCCTTCGATAAAAATCGCCATCCCTTCGTAGTGCACGAATCGCCCACACATACGCCGCTCTCCATCTGTCGAAATTTCCCACAGAAAAATTGACCGCAAGCGTTCTACAAAGTTAACTGTACATTCGTACAGTATATGTAAAAGGTCGCGCCATGAGCTTTACCATTTTGGGCCCCATTGCTGAAGTCGGCGCGAAGCTGCCTTTGTGCTCGTTCCAGGTTCCGGCCGGCTTTCCATCGCCGGCAGCGGATCACATAGAGCAGCACATCTCGCTGGATGAGGTTTGAACATCCGTGCGCCTCATGTGTACCTGGTAGCTATCACCGGTGAAAGCATGCAAGGCGTCGGGATTTTCGATGGAGACCTCGCCGTGGTGGATCGTGCCATCGAGCCGATCCACGGGCATGTGGTGGTGGCATTGCTCAACAATGAGCCCGTGTGCAAGCGCCTGTGTAAGCGCGGCCAGGAGGTGGTGCTGCTTTCCGAGAACCCTAAATTCCCTACGCGCTACGTTCTCGAAGGCGACGAGCTGTCGATCTGGGGAGTGATCACCAGCACAGTGCGCAGGCATGTCTAAGCCAGAGCCGACTTTTGCACTGATCGACTGCAACAGTTTCTACGCCAGTTGCGAGCGCGTATTCCGGCCCGACCTGGCTAAGGTGCCCATCGTGGTGCTGAGCAATAACGACGGCTGTGTCATCGCCCGTAGCTACGACGCCAAGCCTTTCATCAAGATGGGCGAGCCGTATTTCCAGATCAAGCACAAGCTCAAACAGCACGGCATTGTCCCGTTCTCCTCGAACTATGCGCTGTACGGCGACATGAGCGAGCGCGTGATGAGCCTGATCTAGGCGATGGTGCCGGCAGTTGAGGTGTACAGCATTGATGAGGCATTCGCTGACCTGACTGGTAGGGGAACGCTGCGCTCGGCTTGTGTGCCGGCAGATCCTGATTGGGGCATGCGCCGCGATATGATGAGTCAAAGTTATACTACGAAGCTTGATCAGCTCTGGTCTGTAGCCTGTAGTTAGCGGCAGCTTTCGGCGAAAAGCAGACCATGGACACGCTGCTAATACGCCAGTATTGTGTGCCAAGTAATGTCGTTTCTCCTTCTAGCCCATGTCGCGTTCTGGCGCGACAGTTAAGCTAATCAGGGAGTTACGTATGCACCAGAAAAATTATCAGACACAATCGTCGGAAAACCTTACGCCACTTGTGTCGTCTAATAATCGTTATACGCAAGAGGATGTGGTTTGATAAATCTATTGATTGGGGGGATTCTTGGTCTCATTATTACTACGGTAGGTTTTGATATCATTCAAAGCCAAGATAGAAATTTAACGATTCAAACAATGACCAATATCGTAATCGCCCTTGCTACTGTGGTTGCTGTCGCCATAAACTATCTTTCCGTAAAAAGTCAAAAAGAAAGTCGGCGCTGGGAGGTTAACAAAGACGCACTAATTAACGTTAGCACCACGTTATCCGACTTGATGTCGCAAACCGGAAAGCTATCTGATAATGCATTTAATGGTGCGCAAGGCATCCCTGAAGAACACAAATTCACACCTGACAATTCTATATATTCAAAATTTGACAAATATCTAGCCCATACCGTCACTGTTTATGGTCCGCTGTTGAATAAAGATATAATTTCAGCTATAGAAAAATACAAAAAAACTGATTCGGATATCACGCATGCATACAATATTGATGAATATGATATTTTCCAGGCATATGATGCTTCCTATGCTGCCCAAGAAAAACTCATGAATACATTAAACAAAAATATCAAAAAATATGCATCCATATAAACGTATAACAACTGGCTCAAATCGTTCGCTTCGCTCGTTGGGGCTTTCTAACGCAAGTCCCTTTGAGTTTGCATAGCGGTCTTGAAAACAGGCGAACGTTAATAGCGTTCCCAGGGTTCGAATCCCTGGTTCCCGCCAAGACTCATACGAAAGCCCCGCAATGCGGGGCTTTTGTGTTTCTGGGGTTTGGGTGGAGCGCAACGGTTTTTCAGAGGCGTTCCGAAATTTTCGGGTAAGCGGGCCAAACGCACAATAAGATCGCAGTCATCGCAATGAACAAAGCTGCCGCACTGGAGCCTTGCCTGGCTGGTTATGCGTACTTCCTGACCACCTTCTCCCTGGAAGAGCTAACCGCATTGTTCGGCTTATGTACCTTGGACGGCCTCCCTCGTAAGGACTACCTCCAGGAAATGAAACGCCGGGCCATCCGTCCAGCTAATTTAGTCTTGCAGACTGTGAAAATCGTCTCACAGTTGAGCTCGCGTGAGGATCTGTGGCCTACTGCCAGCAGGTAGAACTCAGGACAAGAACAGCTATGACCCCCGATGCATTCACTCATGATGATCAGCCGGTCTACGCGGGCGACTATACTACCCACGAGTGGGACACCCTGAAGGCCCAGAGTCTGGAAAACGCCTCAGCATTCAAAATGGGCTGCTGCTCGTCCCGTGCAGTTCTCAAGACCAGCATCAACGGCCTGCGGTTCTTCGCTCACTACTCAGACGAATGCGCTACTGCACCTGAGACCAAGTGGCACATCGCCGGCAAAGACATGATTCTCGGCGCGCTCAACCTCTGCGGGGTTAGTCCACTTGTGGAAGTGCCAGGTGGTATAGGAAAGGATCGCTGGAAGGCTGACGTGTATTTCGAGGTCGGTGACCGCAAGATTGCCATCGAACTCCAACGTTCCTATCAGCACCTTCGGGATTTCGTTCGTCGTCAGGAGCGGTACGAACGTTATGGCGTCGAGTGTTACTGGCTGGTCAGGGACGAGGTGGCCAAGCCTTTGTGCAAGTCGATTCTCCGCAAACGATGGATCGAGGAATTCAACCGCACGATGCCTTCTGACGGCTTTTTTGTGAGTCTTCCTACGTTCTTCTTCGGCATCCTAAATCCCGAGGCTGACGCTCACGTGAATGTTCATTCCCCTCGGTTGTCGACAAGTCACCTCGAACTGCTGGCCGCAATCTCCAATAACGATCTCCGCTGGAATGGTCAGCACTGGTCTATCACGCCGGATGCAGCTATGTAGCCTCTGTTCCATCAGACCTGTTCCCTATACTCGCAACACCAAATATCTGAGGTGTTAGGTGTCCCGTCTTGTTGAGTTTCGTCAACTCGAAAAAAACCTGACTGAGCAACTGGCTGACCTGGAAGCAATGAAAGCCTGAAAAAGGAAGTCGATTTCGAGACCTCGCTTCGCGAGTCGGCTCACAACCACGATGGCAAAGCAGTGTGAGTTTAAACGCCAATAACCAGGCCCCTGCGGGGGTATTGTATTGTGACTGCGGGAAGAGGTAGCAATGTTGGATTGGTGGGATAAGTATCGAGATAGGGCATTACTGTGCGGCTCCGTGATCGCGTTTGGGCTGCTGATGCTAGTCAAGTTGAAACTGGATGTCCCCGACTATATGAGAGGGTCTGATTGGAAAACCTGGGTTGAGTTTTTCCAGTCCAAAGCTTTTGAAGATATCGTTGGCGACATGCTCACTGGCTTGGTGGCGGCATACATTTTCTATGTTTTTATAGACTGGATGCCGAGGCTGAACGCTGAGCGAAGAGCAAGAAAGCTCTTGAATTCACTGGTGGCTGGTCACGTCGAAAGCTTCCAGTGTGCTGAGATATCCGGGCACGCTAAATCTCTGGCTGAATTCAAAGCGCTTCGAATCGAAGATCTCGAGCACAATATAATAACGCTTCGTGGAGAGACCGAAGTGGCTAGTCTTCTGGCTATTGCATACATGAGTAAGTGGAGCCATCAAATGATGTCGGACTCATTGCAGGTCTCTCTTGTTCTAGGAATTCCTCAGGCTCAAATTTGGATGGAGTTGACATCCAGAATAGCTAAAATCAAGTATTTGTCTGAGAAGGCTGAAAAGTCTGGGGTCTTGGATCGCCTGCGTAGTAATGTAGACGCCGTTGGGGCATACGTCATTGGTGATATATCATTTGTGGACGACCGTGAGTGGAACGATGAAATGAAATCTCAATCGAGTAAGTTTTTCGAGGGGGCGCGGAAGTGGATTGAGATAAATAAGTAGTGTTCTATGTTGGCGACAGTTACATTCGAGGCGGGCAATATACGGTCAGTCGGCTCATTGAACAAGTCTGTTCAATGACCAGGGCCGAGTCCTGATGAACGGCGGTATTCACTTACCTGTCGGCCTCGCAGATGTCTAATCTGGCTGGGTTTCATAAGACTAGCACCGAACAAACACCGATTATTATCTAGTCCTAGTCTGCCCTGATCCGTCTGTGGATTGTTGCAGCTGAGAGTTTTCCATTCTCTCGATATGGATCGTATTGTATGTGATCGACTGCGCAAGCTGCTCCTCAACCTTGCTGAAGCGGATACCTTCGCCAAGAATCCCTCGCGCTTCTAAATCCAGGGCAAAGTCCATAATCTTGGTTTTTGTAACGTCCAGGATGCGAACTAGCTTGTGTACAGGTACGTGCAGAACCGGCTCGTAATCTGTGCTCATGAAGTTTTTGAAGGCCGTGTTGAGATCGGCAGAAAATTTCACCATCACCGTTCCGGTCTCAGTGCGCTCTACTAGGTCAATGAGCTGGCTCACTGAGTCTCGTGCAGGTTGTTCACACATGGAAGCGTGGAGTTCGCCGCCCATGTTGACAGGGATCCATCCTCTATACGGATTGAAAGCTTTCAGTTCGCCCGTGACAATCCGGTAGCTGGGTACTGAGCGTGCATCGTATCCATTCAGTTCGTCATTGAGCCATTCCTCAATGTCCTTGATCTTGAGTTTTCTGGATACGAGCAATGCTTTACGCAACAGATCTGGAAGGTGGATCGTCCGGTCAAGTACGTCACTCTGTAGTTCCAATACTAGGCTATCCATGGAGTCATAGTGCTCCCATGAAGGTGATAACTGCAGGTAGGTATGAGGCGAGCACGTTGCCGGCAGTGCCTTCCAAGACGTTTTTGATCGAACCCAAGCACTCCTGGATGACGCCCTTTTTCGGAGCCGGAGAGCTGTTCTGCGCCTTAATTGTATCGACGTCAGATCGCAGCCTCTGTGCGACGACCTGATCGTTGACCTTCGAAATGTCTTGTGAGAAGGCGTCCAAGAAGGCGTTCAGATCAAGGTGCTGAACACTCTGGTCATAATGCTGACTGGAGTGCTGAGCATCTTGCTGCACTTGAGAGCTGTGCATGGATCCGATAGAGATGTTATTCGTTTTGCTCATATGGGGCGGCCTCACTCCGGGATGGCGACTTGATACTTCATCATCCAGTTTCGCCAGAAGCATGGCAACTTCGAAACGCCACAGGGCAGTGTTTCGTCTCCGCTGTGTGGTATCGGCCTAAGGCTGTAAACGTGTCAGATTTTGCTCGAAAGCAGTCAAGATGTATTTCGTAGATCTTTGGTATTTCTGTGGTTTGCGTTCGTTCCGCGGGACGCCGGGGGAGGGCAAAATAGTTCCCTAACTCAAAAAGCACCCCATGCAGAATGCGGCCTGTAGCTTGATCGAGAGCCATAAGTAATGGAACGCCAACGGCCTTCAAGACGCTGGCCCGTGTGAATTTGCCTATCGGTCTTGAAAACCGGCGAACGTTAATAGCGTTCCCAGGGTTCGAATCCCTGGTTTCCCGCCAAGATTCAAACGAAAGCCCCGCAAATGCGGGGCTTTCGTGTTTCTGGAGTTCTGGCTGCGGGAGACGGTTCGTCATAGGCATGCCTAAATTTGCCTATTCGAAGGATTTGACGGTTGCATATCTCCTTCTGTAACCCGTTTGGTAACCGCCTGCTCACCGTGCACCAGTGGCTGACTCGGGTCGCCAATGTCGATAACTTTCGATGCTGTCTTGGGCCGTCTATCACGAAGTTGAAACCACCACAGTGGCTTAGTAGCCGCGTTGTACCTCCTTTGCCTTCCTGGCGTGTCGGTCCGGATTCTCCCGCTCAGCATCCCCAATCAGGGGGCATGCTTAGTTTGGTCCCATAAATTATCCCAATAATTTTGTGGCTTTTCTGAAGAGCTTTTACTCGTCATCTTTTTGTTTTTTTACTATTATCGCTCATCTGTGCACTCAAGGAAGAGAGGCTGAGCGCCTTGAGTCTGGTAGAAAATTTACACTCGATCACTGAATGAGTTATGACTTTTACCCAGAACCTAACGACTCAGCCAACCGTAATTACTTCTTGGTGAAACCGATGGATAAAATGTGTGGCATCGTTGTAGTGGTAGGACTTGCCCTCTCGGGATGCGCTACGAAAACTCCAGAAAAACCTAACGTGACTCCACCCCCTGCCGTGGTCCATGAAGCACCACCTGAAGTCGCCCATTCGACACCAGAAAATTGGACTGTGCGTTATGAAGCTGCACCTGCTGCGAACGCCAGTGCTGAATCCCCAGTCCATGCCTCTGCTGAAGCCGCTCAGTCAGAATCAGAAACAGACCTAAATCAAAATCGCGCTGAGCAATGCCGTAAAGAGCTGGATGTTTTAAAGGTTTACAACAAAGCGTCTTACGCCAAATATGAAGCTGAATACCAAGCCATTGCTGCCAAAACTGCTAAATACATGGAAATTAAAGACTCGTTAGGTCCCGATTTAAACTACATGGTTATGCCCGCTTATCAATTTCAAATTCGCGAGTTCTGCTTCCGAGTTAAAACTCGTCTGTCGGAGCTTGTGCTTCGCCAAGCCAAATAATGACTCCACGTTAGGGGCGGTCTTTTGCCAGTAGAGGAAGCGCTGAAAAAGACTTCCGTCTCTGGTGAAGTACGTGACTCACGGGACTCGAATGGTTGAGCGCCGATGAAGTATATTTTCTTCGCGGTTGCCGAATGCGCTGGCAAGCATAAGTAGATCCAGCATGGGCACTTCTTGGCCTAGAGAGGCTATGGGCTGTCCAAGAAGCGCTCGAACCCCTGGTTTTCCGCCAAGATTCATACGAAAGCCCCGCAATGCGGGGCTTTTTTGGTTTTGGGATTTTGGAGTCAGGTGGGCAATACCTCTCACTGCCACACCCGCAGCCACTGTTAAAGGCAGTTTCTCATCTCAATCAGCAGAAAAGCTGAGCCACCGAAAGCAGGCAAATCATCTGGGCAAACATCTGTGCTCGAATTGGATGCTTCATCGCCGTCACCTCGTAGGCAGTTGCTGGTGGTAGTGCCGTAGGCAATGTACATATATGCGCCAGAACGCTCGAAAATGGAAATGCAACCCTGGCTCGCCAACAACACATTCAACTGCTTCCAGAAGTATAGACCCTGCGACGAATTCGTCACGAAGCGCTCTGGCACACACTTCGAACACAATCTGCCGATATCGGTCGCACTTTTTTTGATTTCTCGGCTCTATCCTTGTCCCAGCCCCGCCGATTCCCCGCGAGGGCAGTAGAACAAGATCGGGTGCCGATGGATCGTACGTTTCCTCTTTCAATCATTCGTCGCCTACGCCGGCCACTGCTGTTGGTTGCGATGTTTGTACTCGGCGCCACTGGTTGCACCCAGCAACAGGGGCAGGACATTGCCAAGCAGTTCAGCAATGGAAAGCCCGATGAGTTCTTTCAAACCAGTGTCGATCGTATGGCGACCCTGGGCATGCGTGACAACCTGCAAAGTTTGTATTTACTGATGAGCAAGCTCTATCTGCGCAATCCCAGCCAGTGGCGACAGTCGGGTTACCCGGATGCGGTGAGTGCCGAGCGAGAGATTCGCCAGGCGATTGAGCAGCGACGACCGCTGCCCGCCCTGGGCGAGCGTCGCGATCTGGTCGCCTTGAGCTACTCCTTGAGCCCAGAGTTTCAGGGCGATCGAGTCGGTGCGTTTATCTATGCGATCGGCAGCATGCTGGTGACAGCCCATGGTGGGCGCACCGAGTTCTACATAACCGACTCGATCAATCCACAGTTTGTCAGCAATGCCGCGCGCAATATCGAGAAGGCCACATGGCTGCTCAGCAAGCGCCAGGATGCGAATGGCGTGTTGCTGTTGTTTTCCAATGAGATATCGGAGGAGGGCAGCAACCTTAGTTTTGCGGTGGAGTTTGGCAAGATCGTGGCGCGCCTCGATCTGCTGACACAGATGCTTGATGAACGATACCGGCGTATAGGTCTCAACTATGCGCAAAGCTTATTGCTGATGAATTTCCTGCCAGTACAGTGAGCTGCCGGCAGGCAACGCGGTAGCGTCAGCCCGATATGCACTACCCTAATCCTCGTGCAGGTAAGGTCTTTCTCTTTTGGCTGTAGGAAACAGCCTATCTTGCACCCCCGTGCTTGAAACACCCCGACGTCGGCAATAGCCTCGGACTTTTCCGAAAAAGTGAGGCCCTACCTTGGGGAAGCGAAAAACGGTGTGGCCGACGGACCGCGAGATACGCCTGCGCTTTATCCTCTTTGCGGTGATCAACGCCGCGAGTATCGAGGGAGTTTCCGCCGAGTTGTTATTGCCTGCGCACAAACTGCTGCGTGACTCACCCACCGAAGCGCAGTTGATCGAGGCCCTTCGGGAAATACTGGCGGCTGATGAGATGTACGGGTTCAGGTTTGCGGTGGGATCCGAGGCAGACGATCTGATGCAGGCACTGGATAAGCCCGGCGATTAATCCATCTTCGTTGAGCGGAACAACTGAGGGGCAAGTGACTATTCGTCGGCCTATGCTTAAGCCGTAGGCCGCATGGCCGATGCAGTGATGACTACCCCAGGGACGCCGCCATGTTTAATCGCCGTTTGAAGAAGGATCTGCAGGACCGGGACGACGAGCTTTTCCAGTTACGACAGCTTGTTGCGCAGTATGACCGTGGCATGCTCTCCATATGCCTGGATGCTGACTTGCGGCTTACGGCCGTCAACGAGGATTTTGCCCGGGCTTTGGGCTACTCCCGCGAACAGTTGCAGGGTCGACTCCTGAGTGAAATTGTTCCGCCTTACGTCATGGATTTACCCTGTTTTCGTGACTTCAACGCAGCAATCGCCCGTTCAGAGCCGGTGAGTGACGATTACCGCTTCCTGCGCAGTGACGCCAGCCTGGCGTGGATCAACCTGACATGGTGCCCGATCAGAGGGCGTGACGGCCGGCTGTCGCAGATCCAGGGCTACGGCACCGAAGTCAGTCGCGCCATTGAGCAAGCCAAAGAAAACGAAGCGTTTATCAACGCGTTGATACGTTCGACGGCCGTCATCCAGTTCCGACTGGACGGAACGGTGGTCACCGCCAATACCCAGTTCCTCGACGCCATGGGCTACACGCTCGATCAGATCGTCGGCAAAAAACACAGTATGTTCTGCACCACGCAGGAGGCCGCTTCGAGCGGTTACGCCGCGTTCTGGCAAACCCTCAATCGCGGCGAATTTGTCGCCAGCCGCTTCAAACGCGTGGACAGCCGTGGCAACGAGGTGTGGCTCGAAGCTACCTACAACCCGGTGCACGATGCGGAAGGCAAGCTGTGCAAAGTGGTCAAGTTTGCCAGCGTGGTCACCGACCAGGTCTTGCGCGAGTCCGAGGTCAAGGCCGCCGCCGGCGTGGCCTACGAGGTGTCGCTGCAAACCGATGTCACGGCCGAACGTGGCGCCGCGGTGGTGCAGAACACTGTACAGACCATGCAAAACATTGCTCTGCAAATGCAATCCGCCACCGGGAGCATTGAGGCGTTGGGCAAACAATCGTTGCTGATCAGCGCGATTGTGCAGACCATCGGGGGCATCGCCGCGCAAACCAATCTGCTCGCGCTCAATGCCGCAATTGAGGCCGCCCGAGCGGGTGAACAGGGCCGTGGATTTGCGGTCGTAGCTGATGAGGTAAGGCAATTGGCCAGCCGTACCAGCACTGCAACCGAAGAGATCGTCAGCGTGGTCCAGCAGAACCAGCGCCTCGCCGACGAAGCCATCACAGAAATGTTCAGCAGTCGCGAGCAAGCTGAGCAAGGCCTGACACTGGCCAACCAGGCTGGCGCCGTCATCACCGAGATCCAGGGTGGCGCCAAGCAGGTGGTGAACGCGGTGGGGCGTTTTGCGAATGAGCTGCAATAGCCCAGGTATAGGGCTGCTTGGTTTTATTTGAGAATCAGGAGAGCGCTATCAAACCTTTAACCTCTGAAGAACTGGCGGTCATCGCCGAGATAGAAACGGCGTCCAATATTCTGCGGCTGACTACACGCCTGACGGATATGCGCTTCTCGGCGATCTCGAAAATGACCGATACCCATTGGGTGGCATGTGCGGTGTACGACGAGCTGCATTTCGGCGTGGAGGTCGGCTATGAATTGCAGCTTGAAGCCACGCTGTGCAACGGTCTGCGTGCTAATCCCACCCCCATCATCATCGAACACGCCAGCAAGGATCCGGTTTTCTGGCAAAACCCATTGCCCAGGGAGCATGGCTTCGAAAGCTATATCTCACTGCCGATTGTCTTCTCCGATGGCAGCGTCTTCGGCACCCTATGCGCTTTGGACGTACTCCCCAAAAAACTGGAAAACCCGCAAATGATCGAGATACTCACCATCTTCACTCGCCTGATCAGCACCACGCTGGAATTGCAGTACAGCCGGACCTGATGCTGATGTTTCTGAGCCAGCGTTAGATCGTTTATTTCCTTAAGGTTGGTGGGTATTCCTGGTTCGAATATCCATCACATCGATTTCGATGTTTTGATTTACCAAACCGTTGTTATCACAGCGCAATCCCGGTCATCACATTACGTTTCGCTGTTGCGGTTGACTAAGCGGGCTGCGCAACACCCATTCCCGCTGCTCTGCCGTCGTCTTGTGCAGCGCTCCGGCATCACTAGAATCGGCGCCAGAACTTAGCCATTTCCTGTCGATTACGGAGTTTCGAACATGATGAACGCAATGCAGATGCCGATGAACACCGCCATGCCAATGATGCCGATGATGGGCATGCCGATGATGATGGCGACCATGAAGTGCGAAATGGCCGGTGACGCGATGATGTGCACCATGAAGCCTGCCGCCGGCATGGACATGGCTCAGTTCAAGACCAACGCCGAGATGATGGCGATGATGATGAACTGTGGCATGCCGATGATGATGCAGTGCGCCAATATGTCGATGATATGCCTGTCGGCCGACGCCATGGCCATGATGGCGAGCATGAATATGCCTATGATGATGCCGATGGGCATGTCGATGCCGATGATGAAGTGCGTGATGGAATGCAGGATGCAGGCCGATGGCATGCTGTGCAAAATGATGCCGATGCCGGGCATGAGCATGGCCATGATGGACAACTGCTGCATGCTCATGAACAAGTTGATGAGCGATTGCGCCATGCCGATGATGATGAGCTGCAACGGCATGCCAATGATGTGCTGCACCTGCTGACAGGTCCCGCGCAACCAAAAACGCCCCGAATAGTCGGGGCGTTTTGCATTCAGTCCAACCGTTCTGGGTAGGTGATCACCAGGAACGCCACCGCCTCGCTGTCCGCCGGATTGCGGTAGCGGTGGGGCTGGTCGGCGTAGAACAGGATCGAATCGCCGGTAGACAGCAAGTAGCGCTCTTCATTGACGCTGACTTCCAATACGCCCTGGGCGACCACCAGGTTTTCCTGGATGCCTGGGCCATGGCCTGCGGACACTTCCTCACCCAGAGCGCGCAGGCGGATCTCGTAGAACTCCGACTGGCGCGCCGTATCGTAGGGGAACAACGCTCGACTGATAAACGCCCCATCGGCACTCACCAGGCGTTTGCTCTGTTGCGCCGGCAACACCTCGACCCCTTCGAATGCGCGGTCTTCCAGGAACGCCGCCACCGACACTTTCAATCCTTTGGCAATCTTGCACAGCACCTTGATCGACGGCACGCTGCGCCCGGATTCGATCTGCGCCAGCATCGCCCGGCTCACGCCACAGGCACGGGCCAGTCCGTCCAGTGACAAATGGCGCTTGCTGCGCAGGCGTTGCAGGTTATGTGCGACGCACAGGCTGATTACATCGTCGTCCGTAGTCGTTTTGGGTAGTGGGGCGGGAGGTTCGGGAAGCACATGCAGGAAATTCATCGGCCTACGCCCGGCGGGTATCGCTGGGCGTCGCAGCGTGGTTGGTAAACACCGCCAACCCTGCGCGCGCCGCGTACATCGTCCACATCAACTCAGCCGCTGCGCGGGCCTGGCGGCGTTTGCGGTGAAGGGTAAAGTCAATGACGTTCGCGGATGTTGGCATCAGGGTGATCTCGTAGGTGACTCAGTGGCTCCACAATAATGGTTAGTGGTTATTTCTTTAAATACTGAGTTTGCATGTGTTAATTCGTTTTTGGACTTAAAAAGAAAGCGGGTCCGAAGGTGTTGTGGGAAGGGTCTGGTCCATTAAAAAGGCGTGACTTGGTGATCATCGCTGGCTTCCCATCACTGTTCGCGTGACGGCCCAGCCGTCACGCCCCCGCATTTCAAGGACTCGCCCATGCTGCTGCGCCAACCTCCATTCCTGTTTGCCGCCCTGACCTTAAGCTCGCTGGTGCATGCCGAAGACTTGCAGCTGGCACCGGTCGAAGTCACCACCGCTGAAGCCACGGCTGGAGAAGTCGCCCAGGCGCAGCTCAAGAGCGTGCCCGGCGCCACCAATTACATCGACATGAGCAGCGTGCAGCAGGGGCGGGTGAGCACCAACGAAGATGTGTTCAAGTACCAGCCAGGGGTGTACGCCAAGGCGGCGAATAACGAAGGGGTGAAACTGTCCATTCGCGGTTCGGGCCTCAACCGTAGCCCTGGCTCCCATGCGTCGGGGCTCTACGAGATGTTCGATGGGCTGCCGCTGACCGGTCCCGGTGGCACACCTTACGAGCTCAAGGATCCGTTATGGCAAAGCCGGGTCGAGGTGTTACGCGGCGCCAACGGTTTTGATCAGGGCGCCCTGGCGCTCGGTGGCGCGGTCAACTACGTGACCCGAACCGGCTACGACGCACCCAAGCTGCAGGTGCGCTATGAGGCGGGCAGTCGTGGCTACGCCCAACGCGAGATCAGTTCGGGGCAGGTGCTGGGGGATGCGGACTACTACATCAGCCTGACTGACTCGGAATCCGACGGCTACCAGCGCCAAAGCGCGGCCACGGGCAAGGGCGTGGCTGCCAACTTCGGCTATCGCTTTAATCCGAATCTGGAAACCCGCTTTTATTTCCGTTACCGCGAAACCACCAACGACACACCCGGCAAACTCACCCGCGACCAGATCAGTCACGACCCGCGCGCCGCCAACAGCCTCAACGCCGCTCGCGACTCCAAGCGCCTGCAACCCGGCTCAACCTGGATCGCCAACAAGACCACCCTGCAACTGGACGACAACTCACGCCTTGAAGTTGGCTTGGCGTATCACGATTACCCGATGGACCTGCGCGAGGGCACTATCCGTCTGAAAGTCGCCTACACCGACGTCAGCAGCACCCTCAATTACATCCGCCAGGACACGGTGTTCGGTCACGACAGCAAAACCACCCTAGGCCTGCGCACCACCCAGGCGATGCCCAATAACGGCGGTGCCGAGTATGTGCGCATTCCCGCTGGCAACACGGCCAGCTACGCCCCCGGCACCAAGACCCGCGACTACAGCTACCTCGGTTCCGACACCGTGTTGCATATCGGCAACGACCTGGAACTGATACCGGACCTGTGGCTGACCACCGGCCTGGCCGCCATCTACACCCGTCGCGAAACCCAGGTCAGCTATCCCGAAGGCCACGCGCCGCTCAGCCAGCACGATTGGGACTACGCGCCTCGCATCGGGCTGCGTTACGACTTCAACCCGCAATTGCAGGTGTACGGCAACCTCAGCCGCTCCGTCGAGCCGCCGCACGCGTGGTCGATGATCTGGGGTTCCAACAAGTACTTCCCGGAGAAGAGCGGACCGGCCACTGGCCTGGCGCGCGAAGGCGTCAGCCTGAAAAACCAGACCGCTACCACCCTGGAAGTCGGCGGTCGCGGTGAAGCGTGGCTCGGCCAGTGGGACCTGGCGCTTTACCGCTCCGAAGTGCGGCACGAACTGCTCGCTGTGGAAACCCAGACTGAAGCATTAACAGTCGTCGTTGAATCCAACGCCAGCCCCACCGTGCATCAAGGTGTGGAACTGGGCCTGCTCAGCCCGCTGTGGGATGGCGGCCGCAGCGGCAAGCTTGACCTGCGCCAGGCCTACACCTTCAGCGACTTCCATTACCGTGACGACGACCGCTTCGGTGGCAACACCTTGCCGGGCATCCCCAAGCACTACTATCAGGCGCAACTGCGCTACAGCCACCCGACCGGTTTCTACACCAGCCTCAACACCGAGCATTCATCAAAGGTGGCGGTGGACTACGCCAACTCCTACTACGCCGCGGCCTATACGATCGTCGGCGCAACGTTCGGCTACGACGCGCCAAAGCAGGATTGGCAAGCTTGGGTTGACCTGCGCAACCTCACTAACCGCCGTTACGCCAACACGGTCACGCCGGGCTATGACGACAAAGGCCTGGATGTTGCTCGGTCTACACCCGCGGATGGTCGTGGCATCTACACCGGCGTGTCGTGGAGCTGGCGCTAAGCGGACACACCTGTGGGAATGGGCTTTCAGAGAATGTGAGCCCGCTTGCCCCAACGCTGTTTTACTGGCATTGTTTGCGCAATTGGTAACACTTCCCATTTGAGAATTTTTTGCGCATGCATGACATTCCGGCCGCGCTGGGCGACTCAGCGCGTCAGCAGGCCCTTACGGCGATGTACCGCGAGCACCATGGTTGGTTGCATGGCTGGCTGCGCAGGAAACTCGGTTGCTCCCAGCACGCTGCCGACTTGGCACACGACGCATTCATCCGTGTCCTGATGCTGGCCGAGCCGCAAGCTATCAAGGAACCCCGGGCCTTCCTGGCCACCACGGCAGGGCGCCTGCTGATCGACGGCGCCCGTCGTCGGCGTATCGAAAAAGCCTATATGGAAGCGCTGGTCATCCAGTGCGAAGACGCCGGCATGCCCGACCCGGCGGCGATCCATGTTGCGCTACAAGCCCTGGAACGCATCGCCGAAATGCTCGCCGGTTTACCGACCAAGGCCCGCGAGGCGTTCCTGTTGAGTCGCCTTGATGGGTTGACCTACAGCGAAATCGCCGCACGCCTGGCGGTGTCCCCCAGCACCGTCAAAAACTACATTTCCAGCGCCCTGGTGCACTGCTATCACAGCCTGCACGCGGCGGATCCACTGACATGAACTCCGAACAGATCATCCAGCAAGCAGCGAATTGGCTGACGCGCCTGCACGATGAGGATGTCACCGACGCTGACCGTCAGGCCTTCACTACCTGGTGCGAGGCCGACCCGCGCCACGCCGTGGCCATCGACCGCATGCGCGCCTTATGGGGCAGCCTCGACAGCGTGCCGGCGCAACCGGCTCGCCTCGCCCTGAACCGCGCATTTGCCCCGCAACGGGCGCGCAGCGCACAGGTGCTGGGGGTGCTCGGCGTCGTGTTCTGCGGTTGGCTGAGCCTGGAGCACCTGCCGGTGTGGATGGCCGACCAGCGCACCGGCGTCGGCGAGCGCCGTCAGATCGCGCTCGAAGACGGCAGCCAGTTGCAGCTCAACAGCAACTCGGCGGTGGACGTGAAGTTCGACGGCCAGCAGCGGGTGATCGAGCTGCTGCAAGGCGAACTCTGGGTAGACGTGGCCAAAGATGCGCAACGGCCGTTCGTGGTACGAACCGACCAAGGCACGGCGACCGCACTGGGTACGCGTTACCTGGTCAAGCGTGCGCCGGACGGCACAACAGTGGTCACTGTGATCGAGTCCACCGTGGCGGTTAAAGGTGAGGTCGAGGAGGGCGTCAAGGTCACCGCCGGCCAGCGCTCCGTTCTCGACCATGGCCGCGCCATGCCTGCGCAGGCGATCGGCAATGCCGACCCGGACGCCTGGACTCGCGGCTTGCTCAAAGTCAACGACCAGCCGCTGAGCGAAGTACTGCAAACCCTGGCCAGCTACCGTCCTGGCATGGTGCGTTTCGACCCACAAGCGCTGCGGGACCTGCGCGTGTCCGGCGTGTTCAAGCTGGACGATACGGCGGCGGCCCTGTCGACCTTGGCGGATAACCTGCCGATCCAGGTGGAGTACTTCACCGACTTGCTGGTGGTGATCAAGCCCCGCTAATGCTGGCGCAGGCGTTTGTACAAGGTATTGCGGCTCACCCCCAGTTCCCGCGCCAAGTGGGAAATATTCCCGCCGGCCGCTTTCAAACGTTGGGTCAGATCAATGCTGTCGTCCAGGTACTCACTGGTCGGCAGCGGCGGCGCCACGTTCAAATCCACAAAAAAATCATCCGGCAGATGCTCCGCCCGTATCGGTTGCTCCTCGGCCATCGCCAGCGCCACCTGCAAAACGCTGCTGACCTGGCGCAAATTCCCCGGCCATGGGTGCTGCTCGAATAACGCCAACACCTCAGCGCTCAAACCGGCCCATTGAGTGGGCTCGCGGTGTTGTTGCCACAGTTGCTGGAACAGCGCCTGCTTGTCGGTACGCTCACGCAAGGGTGGCAACTCCAGGGTCAGGCCGCCGATGCGGTAGTACAAATCCTCGCGAAAGCGCCCGGCTTGCACCAGCTCGCGCAGTGCGCGGTTGGTCGCCGATATGATGCGCAAATCCACCGGGAACAACTCGCTGCTGCCCACCGGTTGCACGCAACGCTCCTGCAACACGCGCAGCAGGCGCGCCTGGGTCGGCAGTGGCATATCACCGATCTCATCGAGAAACAGCGTGCCCTTGTCGGCCTTGCGGATCAGGCCAATGCTGCCTTTTTGATTGGCGCCGGTGAACGCGCCTTTTTCGTAGCCGAACAGTTCCGATTCCACCAGCTCAGCGGGAATCGCCGCACAGTTCACCGCGATAAACGCCTTCTGGCTGCGGGAGCTGGCTTGGTGCAGGGCTTTGACGAACACTTCTTTGCCCACGCCGGTTTCGCCGTGGATCAGCAGCGGGATATCTTTTTCCAGCAAACGCTCGGCCTGGCGCACTGCTTTTTCTACGCGAGCATCACCAAAATGCAGGGTGTTGAGACCAATCGTCGCCTGTTTCGAAACCACAGGCTCAGTGAAGACGCGCGCCTGCACTGGCATCTGCTTGGGGCGTTTCAATAAGCACTGAAACCGATTGCGTCCCGCCGCTTGCAACGAAAACGGCAAGCCCTCCGGTTGGTTGAGCAACTCCAGCAGCGACACTTTGAACAAGCTGTCGATCATCACCCGCGACAGGCTGATGCCCAGCAGGTTATCGGCGCGGCGGTTGGCCGACAGCACCTGGCCACTTTCATCAAAGATCAGCAGGCCCGCCCATTGGCTGTCCAGGTTGCTCAGGCCGGTGTTGAAGGTCAGTTGGAAATGCTCACCACGAAATAGATTGAGGATCAGCCGGTTCTCAACGGTCTGGCTCATCATCTTGACCATGCCCAGAGTGTGGGAGGGCGGCAGGTAACTGTCGCTGGATACATCCAACACCGCGATGATCTCGCGCTGAGCATCGAAGATTGGGGCCGCCGAGCCGGTCATGAAACGGTTGGCCTTGAGGAAATGTTCGTCGTGTTCGATATGCACCGCCTGGGCACAGGCCAGCGCGGTGCCGATGGCATTCGTACCGCTGGAGCGCTCCTGCCAACTGGCACCGGCGCTGAATCCACGGGCCAGCTTGGGCTCGATAAAGCGTTGGGTGCCCCACGAGGTCAACACCTGGCCCTGGTTGTCCGCCAGCATGATCAGGCAGTTGGAATTGCTCAGGATGTTTTCGTAATAGGGCAGGACTTCCTGGTGCGTGGTCTGCACCAGGGAATGCTGGCTTTCCAGCAGTTGGCTGATGCCGTCGGCCGGCAATTGATCGAAGCTGGGCGTGCTTTGGTGGTCCAGGCCGAAGGCGCGGCAACGGCGCCAGGAGTCTTGGATGATGGTGTCGTGCGCCAAGGGTTCGGCCATCGGGCGACCTTCTGTTTTTATTGTTTTTATGGGGCCCCGCAGGCGCGGGGGCCCCATTAGTGTTGTTCAGAACTGTTCATTGTCAACCCCCCGAGTGTTCAGTTGTTCAGCCCGATTGTTCACTCCCGAACATCCCATTCACTCCATTTCCTTGTGGATCAAGCACCTGCCGTTTTTGGCACGAAACTCGCTCTGACGACTGGCCAGATTCATTCCAATAATAAAAAGGTCGTGTCATGTCATTGACCCTGGAACATGTCTCCCGCGTCGTCGAAGGCCAAACCTGGATCGACGATGCCACCCTGCGTTTCGAACCCGGTTCCTTTAACGTGCTGCTCGGTCGCACCCTGTCCGGCAAGACCAGCCTTATGCGCTTGATGGCCGGCCTGGACAAACCCGACAGCGGTCGCATCCTGATGAACGGCGTCGACGTCACCCACAAGCCGGTGCGCCTGCGCAACGTGTCGATGGTGTATCAGCAGTTCATCAACTACCCGACCATGACGGTGTTCGAAAATATCGCCTCGCCGTTGCGCCAGGCCGGTGTGTCCAACGAGGTGATCCAGAGCAAGGTGCTGGAAACCGCCAGGATGCTGCGCATCGAGAAGTTCCTCCAGCGCCACCCGCTGGAGCTGTCCGGTGGCCAGCAGCAACGCACGGCCATGGCCCGCGCGTTGGTCAAGGATGCCGAACTGATCCTGTTCGACGAGCCGCTGGTGAACCTGGACTACAAACTACGCGAAGAGCTGCGCCAGGAAATGCGCGAGCTGTTCCAGGCCCGCCACACCATAGCGATTTACGCCACCACCGAACCCAACGAAGCCCTGGCCCTGGGTGGCACCACCACCATCCTGCACGAAGGCCGGGTGATCCAGAGCGGCAAGGCCGCGGAGGTCTACCACCAGCCACAGACGGTGCTCGCCGCCGAGCTGTTTTCCGAGCCACCGATCAACCTGATGCCTGGGCGTATTGCTGGCAACGAGGTGAGCTTCGCCAATTTTGTGCACTTCCCGCTGAACGTCGACCTGCGCCCCATCGGCGAGGGCGAATTCCGCTTTGGCGTGCGCCCCAGCCATATCAGCCTGGTGCCGAGCAACGACGACGATCTGGAGCTGGCGGTAACCGTAGAAGTCGCCGAGATCAGCGGCTCGGAAACCTTCCTGCATGTGCGCAGCGAACACTTCCTGTTGGTGCTGCACCTGCCGGGGGTACATGAGTACGACGTCGACGCGCCGATCCGCGTGTATATCCCCACCCATAAACTGTTTGTGTTCGATGGCCAGGGCCGTTTGGTCCAGGCCCCCGGGCGCCGTGTCGCGAGGGTTGCCTGATGGCCGAGATCCATTTGCAGAACCTGGCGCACAGCTATAACCCCGCGCCGACCGGACCCGAAGACTACGCGATTCGGGAAATGAACCACGTCTGGGAACAGGGTGGCGCCTACGCTTTGCTCGGCCCGTCGGGCTGCGGCAAGTCGACCCTGCTCAATATCATTTCCGGCCTGCTCAGCCCGTCCGAAGGCCAAGTGTTGTTTGACACGAAAGTGGTCAACGACCTCACGCCCGAGAAGCGCAACATCGCCCAGGTGTTCCAGTTCCCCGTGGTGTACGACACCATGACCGTGTTCGACAACCTGGCGTTCCCGCTGCGAAACCAGGGCATGGCCGAAGCGAAAATTCATAGCAAGGTGCAGGAAATCGCCGAAGTCCTCGACCTGCAAAACCTGCTGAGCAAGAAAGCGCGCAACCTCACCGCTGACGAAAAACAGAAAGTCTCCATGGGCCGTGGCCTGGTGCGTGACGACGTGTCGGCCATCCTGTTCGATGAGCCGCTGACAGTGATCGACCCGCACCTCAAATGGAAACTGCGGCGCAAGCTCAAGCAGATCCATGAGCAGTTCAACATCACCATGGTCTATGTCACCCATGACCAGTTGGAGGCTTCCACCTTTGCCGACAAGATCGCGGTGATGTATGGCGGGCAGATCGTGCAATTCGGCACGCCACGGCAATTGTTCGAGCGGCCTAGCCACACGTTTGTCGGCTATTTCATCGGCAGCCCTGGGATGAATCTGATCGAAGTGCAGGCCGAGGCGGGCGGGGTGCGGTTTGCCGACACCCACTTGCCATTGCCCGAGGCGTTGCAAGAACGCATCGCCAGCACGGACTACAAGAAATTGCAGGTGGGTATCCGCCCGGAATTTATCCACGTGTGGGACGAGTACAACCCCGACGCCATGCAGGCCGATGTCACACATTTGGAAGACCTCGGCACCTACAAGATCATGACGCTCAAGCTTGATGGCGCCACCTTGAAAGTGCGTTTGGCCGAAGACAAACCGGTGCCCGAAGGCACGGCCTCCATCAGCTTTCCCGCGCAATGGCTGATGCTCTACGCCGACGATTACCTGCTGGAGGTGCTGCCATGAACAAGGTGCAGAACAACAAGGCTTGGTGGTTGGTGCTGCCGGTTTTCCTGCTGGTGGCGTTCAGCGCGGTGATCCCGATGATGACCGTGGTCAACTATTCGGTGCAGGACATTTTCGACCAATCCAGCCGCTATTTCGTCGGCGCCGATTGGTACAAGCAGGTATTGCTCGACCCGCGTCTGCACGACTCCCTGCTGCGCCAGTTCATCTATTCCGCCTGCGTGCTGTTGATCGAAATACCCCTGGGCATCGCCATCGCCCTGACCATGCCGACCAAGGGCCGTTGGTCGTCCTTGGTACTGATCGTGTTGGCGATTCCACTGCTGATCCCGTGGAACGTGGTGGGCACCATCTGGCAGATCTTCGGCCGTGCTGACATTGGCCTGCTGGGTTACAGCCTCAACGCCATGGGCATCAGCTACAACTACGCGGCCAATACGGCGGATGCCTGGGTGACCGTGCTGGTGATGGACGTATGGCACTGGACCTCACTGGTCGCGCTGCTGTGCTATTCGGGGTTGCGGGCGATTCCGGACGTGTACTACCAGGCCGCGCGGATTGATCGTGCATCGGCCTGGGCAGTCTTCCGACATATCCAACTGCCCAAGATGAAAAGCGTGCTGCTGATCGCGGTAATGCTGCGGTTTATGGACAGCTTCATGATCTACACCGAGCCCTTCGTCCTGACCGGCGGTGGACCGGGTAACGCCACCACTTTCCTGAGTCAGACGTTGACCCAGATGGCTGTAGGTCAATTCGACCTAGGCCCGGCGGCGGCGTTTTCCCTGGTGTATTTCCTGATCATCTTGTTGGTGTCCTGGCTGTTCTACACCGCCATGACCCACTCTGACGCCAACCGCTGAGGCCGCTGACATGAGCAAACGCAAGCTTATTCCGCTGCTGATCTACATCCTGTTCCTGCTGGTGCCGATCTACTGGCTGTTGAACATGTCCTTCAAGAGCAACACCGAAATCCTCGGCGGGCTCACGTTGTTTCCCCAGGATTTCACCCTGGCGAACTACAGGGTGATCTTCACCGACCCCAGTTGGTACACCGGCTACCTCAACTCGCTGTACTACGTAAGCCTGAACACGGTGATTTCCCTGAGTGTGGCGCTGCCGGCGGCGTATGCGTTCTCGCGCTATCGTTTCCTGGGGGATAAGCACCTGTTCTTCTGGCTGCTGACCAACCGCATGGCGCCGCCGGCGGTGTTCTTGCTGCCGTTCTTCCAGCTGTATTCGTCCATCGGTTTGTTCGACACGCACATCGCTGTAGCCCTGGCTCACTGCCTGTTTAACGTGCCGTTGGCGGTGTGGATCCTCGAAGGCTTCATGTCCGGCGTGCCCAAGGAAATCGACGAAACCGCCTACATCGACGGCTACTCGTTTCCGAAGTTCTTCGTGAAGATTTTTATCCCGTTGATCGGCTCCGGCATCGGTGTGACCGCGTTTTTCTGCTTCATGTTTTCCTGGGTCGAGTTGCTCCTGGCGCGCACCCTGACGTCGGTCAACGCCAAGCCCATCGCAGCGGTGATGACGCGCACGGTGTCGGCCTCGGGTATCGATTGGGGCGTGCTGGCAGCGGCGGGGGTGTTGACCATCCTGCCGGGCATGCTGGTGATCTGGTTTGTTCGCAACCACGTGGCCAAGGGCTTTGCCCTGGGCCGGGTCTGAGGAGTCGATGATGGAATGGATGGCCTGGACCACCCCCACTGCACTGTTCTTTGGCGGCATCGCCCTGATTCTGGCGGGCATGACCACTTGGGAACTGCGTTCGCCGAGCATCCCCCGGCGCGGTTTGTTACCGATCAGCACCACCCGTGGTGATCGCTTGTTTATCGGTCTTCTCGGCAGCGCCTACCTGCATTTGCTGGTTATCGGCGTTACCGACTGGAGCATCTGGGTGGCGTCCGCGCTCTCCCTGGTATGGCTGTTGAGTGTGATGCGTTGGGGTTGATGCCCTTATAAATAAACAACCTGGAGGTCTCTATGTTGAATAAGAACAATAAGCTGCGACATAGCATTTCATTGGCTGCCGTACTGGCCCTCAGCGGTTTGAGCGCCACGGCTTGGGCCGATGCGTACGAAGATGCCGCGAAAAAATGGATCGGCAGCGAGTTCAAACCGTCCACGCTCACGGCTGAGCAGCAGCTTGAGGAGCTCAAGTGGTTTATCAAGGCCTCGGAACCGTTCCGTGGGATGAAGATCAACGTGGTGTCGGAAACCCTCACCACCCACGAGTATGAATCCAAGGTGCTGGCCAAGGCCTTCAGTGAAATCACCGGGATCAAGCTGACCCACGACCTGCTTCAGGAAGGCGACGTGGTCGAGAAGCTGCAAACCCAGATGCAGTCGGACAAGAACATCTATGACGGCTGGGTCAACGATTCCGACTTGATCGGTACGCACTTTCGCTATGGCAAGACCGAATCCATCACCGACCTGATGGCCAACGAAGGCAAGGACTTCACCTCGCCGACCCTCGACCTCAAAGACTTTATCGGCCTGTCCTTCACCACCGCGCCGGACGGCAAGATCTACCAGCTGCCCGACCAGCAATTCGCCAACCTTTATTGGTTCCGCGCCGACTGGTTCGAGCGCCCGGAGCTCAAAGCCAAGTTCAAGGAGAAATACGGCTACGACCTCGGCGTGCCGGTGAACTGGTCGGCCTATGAAGACATCGCCAAATTCTTCAGCGAAGACGTCAAGGAAATCGACGGCAAGCGCATCTACGGGCACATGGACTACGGCAAGAAAGACCCGTCCCTGGGCTGGCGCTTCACCGATGCCTGGTTCTCCATGGCCGGCGGCGGCGACAAAGGCCTACCCAACGGCTTGCCGGTGGACGAGTGGGGCATTCGCGTGGAGGACTGCCATCCGGTGGGCTCCAGCGTGACCCGCGGCGGCGACACCAACGGCCCGGCCGCGGTGTTTGCCACTCAGAAATATGTGGACTGGATGAAAGCCTATGCGCCACCGGAAGCGGCGGGCATGACCTTCTCCGAGTCGGGGCCGGTGCCGTCCCAAGGCAATATCGCCCAGCAGATCTTCTGGTACACCGCGTTCACCGCCGACATGGTCAAACCGGGCTTGCCGGTGGTGAATGCCGACGGCACGCCGAAATGGCGCATGGCGCCTTCGCCTGTGGGACCTTACTGGGAAAAGGGCATGAAGAAGGGCTATCAGGACGTAGGCTCCTGGACCTTCCTCAAATCCACGCCTGAGAAGCAAAAACTCGCGGCCTGGCTCTACGCGCAGTTCGTGACCTCCAAAACCGTCTCGCTGAAAAAAACCATCGTGGGTTTGACGCCGATTCGTGAGTCCGACATCAACTCCCAGGCCATGACCGACATGGCCCCCAAACTCGGCGGTCTGGTGGAGTTCTACCGCAGCCCGGCGCGCACCGAGTGGTCACCGACCGGCACCAACGTGCCGGACTACCCACGCCTGGCGCAACTGTGGTGGAGCAACATCGCCTCGGCCGCCAGCGGCGAGAAAACCCCGCAACAGGCGCTGGACAACCTGGCCAAGGAGCAGGACGCGATCATGACGCGCCTGGAACGCTCCAAAGTGCAACCCGTGTGCGGCCCGAAAATGAACCCCGAGCGTGACGCGCAATACTGGTTCGACCAACCGGGCGCACCGAAACCGAAACTGGCGAACGAGAAGCCAAAAGGCGAGACCGTGAGCTACGGCGACCTGCTCAAGTCGTGGGAGGCGGCGCGTAAATAACAGGTCTGCTGGGTTTCTGTGACGAGGGAGCTTGCTCCCGTTGGACTGCGCAGCCGCCTCATTTCTGGGGGCGCTTCGCGGCCCAACGGGGGCGGCTCCCTCGCCACATCTATCAGTGCCTCTCGGCGCCATTCGAACCGAACTCCACGGCGGTCAGAACAACTGACCATCGCCGCTGATCCGTACCTTGCCAACCCCGATTGAATTTTCCGCATACCCGCAGGTTCTGCATTTTAGAAGCGTGTGGTTTTCAGCGCTCTTGCGGGGCCTCCTTGTCGGGAGGCCTGGTTGTATCGGACTTTGCGGAAACTGCCATCATGACGCTACTTACAGCGCTGTCGGGCCAACCGGCCTCTATCACCCACCCGGTTCACGGTCAGTATCGCGGGGTTTACCAGCAGCTCTATCGCGAAGCTCCGGGCGCTGAAGAGGCTGCGCGGGCGTTTCTGCAAGGGCAATTGAGCCAGGTGCGCGAGGCGTCGTCCGAGCTGCCGCCATTGCCTGAAGAATTGTCGGCCTGGATCGAGCAGCGGTGTGCCGATGTCGCCCAGGCCTACGCCGGGTACTTGGAACAACGCCAGCAAGGCCATCCAAGGCGCTACTTCCAGAACAAAGCTCAGGCGTTGTATTTCCTGCAACGCGTGGCGCCGACCAAACAGGTCGACGGCGCCTGGCTCAACGGTTTGCTGCGCTATTGGCAGGACCCGCGGTTCGACGGCCTGCTCACTACCTACCTGGAAGAATTGGGCGACGGCGAAGCGGCGCAGAACCATGTGCTGATCTACCGCAAATTGCTCAGCGACCACGACGCCGACAGCGACGCCGGCCTCGACGACGCCCACTACCAGCAGGGTGCTCTGCAGCTGGCGCTGGGACTGTGTGCCGAAGCGTTTTTGCCGGAAATCATCGGCTACAACCTCGGCTATGAGCAGCTACCGCTGCACCTGCTGATCACCGCCTACGAATTGAGCGAGCTGGGGATTGACCCGTATTACTTCACCCTCCACGTCACCATCGACAACGCCAGCAGTGGCCACGCGTGCAAGGCGGCGCAGTCGGTGCTCAGCCTGCTGCCGCTGGGGGAGGGCCGTGCGGAGTTCTACCGGCGCGTTGCCGAGGGTTATCGCCTCAACGATCTTGGCCCTGGCACGCTGGCGGTGATCGACGCGTTTGATCTGCACGACGAGGTGGTCGCCATGCTCGAACGCAAGCGCACCTTCGGCCAGCACATGCATTCGGACTACTGCCGCTTCGAGGGCAAGACTGTCAACCAGTGGCTGGCCCAGCCGGGTCAGGCCGGCGCGTTTCTCAAGGCGATGGAAGACAAGGGCTGGATCAAGCGCCACCAGGACCCGGCCGACAGCCGCTTCTGGCAATTGATCGAGGGCGCTGGCGCTGCGATGTTCGGTGTGTTCAGCGGCTATGAGAAACAGGTGCTGCATGACTGGATCGCCGGCGACTGGATCAGCGGCGAGCGCATCGCGCCCGTACGGCCGGGGCGCGGCAGCCGGACTTCCCGCGAGCACCATCGCCCGGCCGACCCGGATATTCAGGCCCTGGTGGATTCGTTGTGGAATTTGCCCGATGAGCAGCAGCTCACCGCACTGTTGCCCTGGCTCTCGGCACGCCGCCACTGCACGCCTGCCGGGTTGTATGCGACTCGCCGATTTATCCAACTGCGCGCACGTCTGCGCTAAGGAATTCACCCATGTCTGCGCAACAACTCGCTGATCGCGCCCTGCTGAACCTGGGCCGGGGCTTGAAGGAAAACGGCTACCGTTTCATCACGCCGACGCCGTTGACCCATGAACGGTTTTACCAGCGTCTGGGGACGCCGCTGGCGGTGGACCTGCGTGACGTGTTCGGCTGGTCCATGCCGTTTGATCACGGGCTGTTACCTGATGCCTTTCGCGAAGAATTGCAGCAAGCCGATGTAGTCGTGCAGCACGATTCGCTGTGGCGCAGCACGGTGCGGTGGTCGAGCCTGAGTGATCTGTTGTTCGCCCATTCGGCGTATCCCACCACACAGGCGGATGCGGTGTTTTTCGGGCCGGACAGTTACCGTTTCGCGCAACTGATCGAGGCCCATCTGCAGCAGCGTTTCGAGCCGATTAAGCGCGCGGTGGATATCGGCTGCGGCGCAGGTGTGGGCGCGCTGATGATCGCCCGCGCGCGGCCTGACGCTGAAGTGATGGCGGTGGATATCAACCCGCGCGCCTTGCGCCTCACGGCGGTGAATGCCGAGTTGGCGGGGCTGGTCAACGTCAGCGCTTACCATAGTGATGTGCTGGGCAGCGTCCAAGGCGAGTTCGATTTGATCGTCGCCAACCCACCCTATATGAACGACGACCGCGAACGCGCCTATCGGCATGGCGGCGGGGCGCTGGGTGAGGAACTGTCGGTGCGTATTGTCGGCGAGTCCCTCCCACGCCTGGCCTTGGGCGGCAGTCTGGTGCTGTACACCGGGGTGGCGATCGTCGCCGGGGAAGACCCGTTCCTGAAGGCGGTCATGCCTTTATTGGTCAGCGATGCAGTGGGCTGGACCTATCGCGAACTTGACCCGGATGTGTTCGGCGAAGAACTCGACAAACCGGGGTATGAGCGCGTGGAGCGTATCGCCGTGGTCGCGCTCACCGTTACGCGCTTGTTCTGACGCCGCCCAATGCAGTGTCGCCGACACGCACGCCTGTCTGCGGCAGGTGGTGGACCGTCTTCTGGCCCAGCGTCGGGGTGACTGCTGATCAGCTGCCGCCCCGAGCTGAAAGGTCAGGCGGCCGCTTGCGGTTGCAGATGGAGCTCGCCGTCGACTTCCTTGACCAAGCCGCTGGCGAGGAACAATGGGGCCAAGCGCTTGTGCAGCTGTGGCTCGACAAATTCCTTGACCGTATCCAGTGCCAACACGCCACTGAGCGGCAACTCGGCCTTGGAGTACGACAACCATGCCTTCTTCAGCGCCATCAGCACATCACTGCCCGCTGTGGAGGCAAAGCGGCGTTGCGTCGGTTTACTGTCGAAGTTGAAAGTGTGCTGGAACTCATAGCCGCTTTCATCGCCACCGCTGGCACTGCAGCGGATGCAGGTGCACGGGCCATCACCGAAGGCGCTGCGCAGGTAGGCGTTGAAGTCCACCACGGGCTTGAGTGACAGACGCTTATCCACCTCGAACAGGTCCCCAGTCATTTTTTCGTCAGTGTTCAACGTGCATTTCCTCGCGGGTCGGTGGCCGTTTTTCAAAGCGCGGCACAATAGCAGCCGTGCGAAGTGTGGAACAGCATTTCCACGCAGAGCGGGCTGGTGCCTGGCATGCTACGTGGGTTGATCACTGAAACTTGCGGGGAGGAGGGGACCCGATGAGTATGGGGCTCTACACAACTCCCAGAGGCTGACACAACTCCCTGAGCCTCACATAACTCCTAGAGGCTGACACATGACCCTGTGGTGAGCGGGCTTGCCCCGCGTTGGGCTGCGCAGCAGCCCCAAAACCAGACGCTGGGTTCTAACAGAAAAATCCCCACTTTTGCTGGCTGAGTACATATCCGTTGCTGCGGTAACGGCCGCCTAGGGTTCTGCTCTTACAGCAGGTCTTTTTTGTAAAGGCCGGAATGCCAGCCCAGCCAAAAGTAACCAAAAGGCCTTCGCCCCACCACTCGGCACCTCGCCTAGGCTCGGTGTGCCCGTAATCCGACATTGATTTGGGGGGCCGCCGCCACGCGCCGTCCATGGCTCCGGGGGGTAAACCGGCATCCCTGCCGGTTTACCCCCCAAATCAATGTCGAATTCCGGCCATCGTGGTTGACGGGGCGATTTCAGATCAAAAGCAAGGCCGCGGCGGCCTTAGAGCCGACCGGGTTCTCAGCTCCAACTCCGTCCAAATGTGGGAGGGGGCTTGCTCCCGATGAGGGTGTGTCAGTTGATGCAGCTGTGACTGACCCACTGCTATCGGGAGCAAGCCCCCTCCCACAGTTTGATCTCCATAGATCAGACAGATAGGTCCTAGCCTGCAGTTCTGCTTTTGCTCTGCTTTTGCTCTGCTTTTGCTCTGGCTTTTACATCCTTTTCACTGACGAAGTCAGCGGTCTGTTGATCTGCGCTTTTGATTGTGTGAATCGCCCCCGCCCACATTCGACCTTCAGTGCCTGAGGCGTCACCGAAAGAACTCCCCCGGCGTCGCATCAAACTGCTGGCGAAACGCATTGATAAACGCCGACGTCGACTCATACCCACACCCCAGCGCCACATCCGTCACGCGCTCGCCTTGCTCCAGGGCGGGCAGGGCGCTCAGCAGGCGTAGGCGCTGGCGCCAGGCGCGGAAGGTCAGGCCGGTATCCTTCAAAAACAAGCGGCTGAGCGTCTTTTCGCTAAGCCCCAGTTTTTCGCTCCATTGCCCCAGTGTGGTCTGTTGCTCCGGGCGCAGGTTCAAGCTGCGGTAGATCTGTCGTAAACGTGGGTCGAGGGGCAGTGGCAGCATCAAATCCACTTGGGGCGCGGCGGCGAGTTGGTCGAGTACCACTTGGGCCAGGCGCCCCTCGGGACCGTCCTCGGCATATTCCACCGGCAGCTCGCTGAAGCTGCGGATCAATTCGCGCAACAGGCTGCTCACCTCCAGCACGTGGCAACACTCCGAGGCCCAAGCGGTCACGCTGCAATCGAGGTACAGGCTGCGCATTTCGGTGTGGGGCGAGCTGAACACGCGGTGCGGCATGCCCGCCGGGATCCACACCGCCCGCTGCGGCGGCGCGACAAAGCGGCCGGCGCTGGTCTGGATCTCCAGCACGCCTGAAATCGCGTAAGACAATTGCACCCACGGGTGACTGTGGCGCCGGGTCAACGCGCGATTGGGCAAGGATTCGGTGCGCCCGTACACCGGCCGTGGCAGGCTGGACAGCCCGGGGATGCTGCGGCGCACCGTTTTGTCATGTCCTTTAGGCGGCATTTACTGGCTCATTGGCGTTAGTCGGTAACAAGCCGTTACGTTAGAGTCGCGGTGACGCTCTTGGCAACCCCTGGAAGATCCGCTTATGACACGCCCTCGTTTTCTGCCCGACAACTTCACCCTGACCCTGATCGCCACGGTGATCCTCGCTTCCTTGCTGCCCGCCAGCGGCCAGACCGCCGTAGCCTTCGGTTGGGTCACCAACCTGGCCATCGCGCTGCTGTTCTTCCTGCATGGCGCCAAGCTGTCGCGCCAGGCCATCGTTGCCGGGGCTGGCCACTGGCGCCTGCACTTGCTGGTGTTCAGCCTGACCTTCGTGCTGTTCCCCTTGTTGGGCCTGGCGCTCAAGCCGGTGCTGTCGCCGCTGATCGGCAAAGACCTGTACATGGGCATGCTTTACCTCTGCGCCTTGCCGGCCACCGTGCAATCGGCGATTGCCTTCACTTCGCTGGCGCGGGGCAATATCCCGGCGGCGATTTGCAGCGCGGCGGCGTCGAGCCTGTTCGGTATCTTCCTTACGCCGCTGCTGGTGACGTTATTGCTTAACGTGCACGGCGAAGGCAGCTCCACGGTGAATGCCATCCTGAAAATCAGCGTGCAACTGCTGCTGCCTTTTATCGCCGGGCAAATCGCGCGGCGCTGGATCGGCGAGTGGGTGGGCCGCAATAAGGCCTGGCTCAAATTCGTCGACCAAGGCTCGATCCTGCTGGTGGTCTACGGCGCATTCAGCGAAGCGGTCAACGAAGGCATCTGGCATCAGATCCCACTGTGGGAACTGGGCGGTCTGGTGGTGGCCTGCTGCGTGTTGCTGGCCTTGGTGCTGGTGGCGTCGAGCGTGCTGGGCAAAGCGTTTGGCTTCAATCAGGAAGACCGGATCACCATTTTGTTCTGCGGTTCGAAGAAGAGCCTGGCCACCGGCGTACCCATGGCACAAGTGCTGTTTGCCGGGGCGAGCATGGGGGTGTTGATTTTGCCGTTGATGCTGTTTCACCAGATCCAGTTGATGGTCTGCGCGGCGTTAGCGCAGCGGTATGCCAAGCGTCCTGAAAGCGTTCCGGAGTTGATGGCGCAGGTGGATCCTTGATTCAAACCGACGAATAACCTCAAGTTACTGCTCAGCCCGGCGACTTACTGCTTACTGGCCCAAGAAGGAGTGTCGGCATGAGCAGTAAAGGTATTTCGGTAATCGCAGGCCTCCTCGGCCTATGGGCAAGTACATGCGGCGCGGCGCAGTCCGTGGGGCAGGGCACCATCGCGTTCAGTGGCAGCATCGTCGAGCCAGGGTGTGCGACAAATGCGCGCAGTGGGCTGGTGACGGAAGGCAAGGGCTGTGTCGCTTCCGGTCGTGCCAATCGCTTCGACGTGCGCAGTTTGATGCCGGTGGCGGGTGTCGCCGTTCCCCGGCTATCGCCTGTTGCAGACAGCGGCCTTGGGCGTGATCACGATCAGCGGTATGTGCTGGTAGACAGCTCCGGCCAGCCGATTGTGTCGGGCAAGTACGTCGTCACTGTGACCACACCGTGACAAAACTGAGGGTGTCTTGAGGGGTATCGGCGTCAACAGCCAGCCGAGAAACCTATAGAATGCCAAGCGGCGGCGCTTGTCCTGGGTGGCCGTTTGATCATCGCCAGAGTACCTCGCCTTTCAATGAGCATTTCAGCCGCAACCCCCCAAGCCAACTGGCAACCGGTCATCGCCCTTGCGCTGGCCGCGTTTGTGTTCAATACCACCGAATTCGTACCGGTCGGCCTGCTGAGCGCCATTGGTGCCAGCTTCGACATGCCCGTGTCCAGCGTCGGCCTGATGCTCACCATCTACGCCTGGATCGTGTCCCTGACCTCACTGCCGGTGATGCTGCTGACCCGTAACGTCGAGCGGCGCAAATTGCTGATCGTGCTGTTCGGCATGTTTATCCTCAGCCATATCCTTTCCAGCGTGGCCAACAGTTTTGGCTTGTTGATGGTCAGCCGGATCGGCATTGCCTTGTCCCATGCGTTGTTCTGGTCGATCACCGCGTCCCTCGCGGTGCGCCTGGCGCCGGAGGGCAAACAAGTGCAAGCCCTCGGGTTGCTGGCCACCGGTACGTCATTGGCGATGGTGTTGGGGATTCCTCTGGGGCGTCTGCTCGGCGAGGCCATGGGCTGGCGCACTACCTTCCTGGTGATCGGCGCTTTCGCCGCCGCTCTCGTGTTCTGGCTGGCACGCACGTTGCCGCCGTTGCCGAGCCAGAACTCCGGCTCACTGCGCAGCCTGCCGCTGCTGTTCAAGCGCCCGGCGCTGGTGGCGCTTTACGTGCTCACCGCGCTCACGGTGACCGCGCAGTTCACCGCCTACAGCTACATCGAACCCTTCGTCGAAGGCGTGGCCGGGATGGATGGCAGCGCCGTGACCCTGATCCTGCTGGTCTTCGGCGGCGCGGGCATCATCGGCTCGTTGCTGTTCAGCCTGGTGCACCGCTTCAACCCGCACCTGTTTGTGGTCGGCGCGGTGTTTATCCTAGCCGCGTGCCTCACGCTGATGCTGCCCTTGAGCGGCGCCGAGTCGTACCTGGTGATCCTGAGCATTTTCTGGGGTATGGCGATCATGGGCTTCGGCCTGGCCATGCAATCCAAAGTGCTGGTACTGGCGCCGGACGCCACTGACGTGGCCATGGCGATGTTCTCCGGCATCTACAACATCGGCATTGGCGGCGGCGCCCTGATGGGCAGTTGGGTCGGCAGTCACTTCGGTTTCGCCTGGATTGGCGTGGCGGGGGGGATGCTGGCGGCGGTGGCGTTGATCGGGTATTGCCTGGCGATTCGCAGGTTCGGCACGGGTGTGGCACAAAGCTGATGCAGGAGCGAGCCAGCTCGCTCCTACAGGTTGACGGCGTTACAGCCCAGCCAACAGCGCCTCCAACTTCTCCTGATCCCGCGCAAACTGGCGAATGCCTTCGGCCAGTTTTTCGGTGGCCATTGCATCTTCATTCGACGCCCAGCGAAACTGCGCTTCGGTCAACGGTTGGCGCGCTTCACCGGCCGCCCCAGGTTGCAGCTTGCGTTCCAGCGGCCCGTTGTCTTCAGCCAGTTTTTGCAGCAAGTCCGGGCTGATGGTCAGGCGATCACAGCCGGCCAGTTGTTCGATCTGGCTGAGGGTACGGAAGCTGGCGCCCATCACCACGGTCGGGATGGCGTTGGCTTTGTAGTAGTTGTAGATGCGCGTCACCGACTGCACGCCTGGGTCTTCAGCCCCGGTGTAGTCCAGGCCTGTGCTCTTGCGGTACCAGTCGTAGATGCGGCCCACGAACGGCGAGATCAGGAACACGCCAGCGTCGGCGCAGGCCTGAGCCTGGGCGAAGGAGAACAGCAGGGTGAGGTTGGTCTGGATGCCGGATTTTTCCAGGCGTTCGGCGGTGCGGATGCCTTCCCAGGTGGAGGCCAGTTTGATCAGCACGCGGTCGCGGCCGACGCCGGCCTGGTCGTACAGGGCGATCAATTGGTTGGCCTTGGCCCACAGCGCGTCTTCATCGAAGGACAGACGCGCGTCGACTTCAGTGGAGATGCGCCCCGGAATCACCTTGAGAATGCCGCAGCCCACTGACACCGCGAAGCGGTCACACGCCAGGCCTACATCGCCTTTGGATGACGACACCGCATTGCGCAGCAATTCGGCGTATTCCGGGATCGCAGCGGCTTTGAGCAGCAGTGACGGGTTAGTGGTGGCGTCGACAGGGCGCAGGCGGCTGATGGCTTCCAGGTCGCCGGTGTCGCAGACCACGGTGGTGAATTGCTTGAGTTGTTCGAGCTTGGACGTCATGAGCGGCTGTCTCCAAAAAATAGGTTATTGGTTGAGGGCCTGTGCGGTATCCAGGTCGGTGATCAGGATGTCCAGGTAGCCGCCCTTGAGCGCGCCGCGTATTGCCTGGACCTTGTTCAGCCCGCCGGCCAGGCCGAGCACGCGGTGGATTGAGCGCAGCTTGGGCAGTGCCACCGACACCACGAATTCTTCATCTTCTTCCAGCACCGGCTTGCCCTGGGCATCGAAGTAGCGCAGGCAGATATCGCCCACCGCACCGCGCTCGGCCAGCAGGCGCAGCATGTCTTCGGTGTAGTAGTTGCCGCTGTTGCGCAGCAATTGCGAGGGCTCCAGGTCGCCGATGCCGACGATCGCCAGGGTGATGCTGTCAAAGCGTTGCAGCACTTCCTTGACCTCTTCCATCTGCACGATGCGCTGCTTGCTCTGCACCGATTGCTCAATGCTTTGGGACGGCAGCAAATACGCCGGGCAGTTGAGCAGGGTGGCCAGGCGTTGGGTCAGCAAGGTGGCTTCGAACGCGCCTTTGTTGCCGACGCCACCGAGCAGTTGCACCACTTCCTCGGCGCCTTGCTTGCCCGACTGCGCATGCAGGTGGCCGACCATGGCGCGAATGGTGCTGCTCCATGATGAAATGCCGATATGGTCCTGGGGCGACAGGCTGGTTTCCAGGTAGTGTGCAGCGGCCGAGCCGATGGCTTGCTTGATGCTTTCGTCGTTGCCGGGCTCGGTGGCTTCCACCACGATCACCCGGCGCACGCCGTAGCGACGTTGCAGTTGGGTTTCCAGTTCCAGGTGCAGGCCTTGCAGGCGCATCACGCTGATCTTCACTACGCCTTCCTGCAGCGCCCGGCGCAGGGCGCGGCTGATAAAGGACTGGGACAGGTCCAGCTGCGTGGAGATTTCGGACTGCTTGAGCCCTTCTTCGTAATAGAGGCTCGCGATCTTGGTGATCAGGCGCTGTTCTTCGATCTGGCTCATGAAAGCCTCAGTTATTGACACAATGGCCGTGAGGATACCAAACCCTTACGACATGATCAGGCCGCCGTCGATATTGATCGCCTGGCCGGTCAGGTACGCCGCGTCATCCGAGGCCAGGAACGCCACCAGACCCGCCACATCCGAGGGTTTGCCGGCACGGCGCAGGGGGATGTTCTTGACCCACTCGGCCATCAATTCACCCTTGCCGTAGCGTTTTTCGTCGGTGCTGAGGATCTCGCCCCACACGCGGTCGTTGTAGTCCCACATCTCGCTTTCGATGATGCCGGGGCAGAATGCGTTGACCGTTATGTTATGCGGCGCCAGTTCCAGGGACAGGCTTTGGGTGATGCCGATCACGCCCATTTTGCTGGCGGCGTAGTGCGGTGTGTAGATAAAGCCCTGGCGACCTTGCCCGGACGAGGTGTTGATCAACCGCCCGCTGCCTTGGTTGACCATGTACTTGGCCGCTTCCCTGCACCCCAGCCACACGCCGGTGGTGTTGACCTGAAGCACCTTATCGAAATCAGCGCGGGGCATTTTGTCGTAGTGGTCGATGGTGATGATGCCGGCGTTCTGCACCGACACGTCGATGCTGCCGAAGCGGGCGTGGCCTTCGCGGTAGAGCTTCTCGATATCGCTTTCGTTGGTGACGTCGATGCCGAGGGCGAGGGCGCTCACGCCGTATTCCTGGGCCAGTTGGTCGGCGGTGAAGGTCACGCGCTCCAGGTCGTTGGAGGCCAGCACCAGGTTGGCGCCTTCCTGAGCGAAGCGCTCGGCTATGCCGGCACCAATGCCACGGCAGGCGCCGGTGATCACTACGGTTTTACCGCTGAAACGTTGCGACATCACAAGACTCCTTACCAGCACACAAAGCCGCCATCGACCAACAGGTCGACACCGGTGCAGAAAGATGACGCCTGGCTGACCAGGAAAATTGCCGGGCCGACCATTTCTTCCACGCTGGCCATACGGCCCATGGGCGTGGTCTGTTCAAAGATCTTCACCTGGTCGGCGACTTCCGGGCGCGAGTTCATCGGCGTGGCGGTGTAGCCGGGGCTGATGCAGTTGACGCGCAGGCCCTTGTCGGCCCATTCCATCGCCAGGCTTTTGCTCAGGTGGATCACCCCAGCCTTGGAGGTGTTGTAGTGCGCCTGCAACAGGCCACGGTTGACGATGCTGCCGGACATGGAGGCGATGTTGACGATGGCACCTTTGCCACGCGGCAACATCACGGCGGCCTGGGCCTGGCAGCTGAGGAAGATGCCGGTGAGGTTGATGTCCAGTGTGGTTTGCCAGCGTTGCAGTTCGAGGTCTTCGGCGGCCTGGGCGTTGGCGATGCCGGCGCAGTTGACCGCCACGCTGAGTGGGCCGAGTTCTTGTTCGGTTTGCGCGACGGCTGCATCCAGGGCGGCGCGCTCGGTGACGGTGCCGCTGAGGGCCAGGGCACGCCGGCCCAGAGCCTGGATGCGCTCGACCGTGCTGGCAATGCCGGGGCTGCCCGGAAGATCAAAGCAAGCAACATCTGCGCCGGCTTCGGCCAGCCCGACAGCGATGGCTTGGCCGATGCCGCTGCCGGCGCCGGTGACAAAGGCCACTTGGCCCTGAAGACTGAAAAGCTGCATGGATAACTCCGTTATTTGAAATCACAGTGGACCCGTGTGGGAGGGGCGGTGCGACGACTCGACTTGCTCCCGATAGCAGTGGTTCAGTGACAGATGCTTCTACTGACACTCCCTCATCGGGGGCAAGCCCCCTCCCACAGTTGGATCTGTGTAGGTGTTTGGTTATGCGGTGGCCATTTCCATCACCGACACCGGTGTGGCCTCGCCACGCTCCAGAATCCCCATCTGCCGTCCTCGGCTCATCACCATCACCCGATGGGACAACCCCAGCACTTCATCCAGGTCGGAACTGACCACAATCACCGCCATGCCCTTGGCCGCCAAATCCGCGATCACTTCATAGATCGCCGCCCGTGCACCCACGTCGATGCCGCGTGTCGGCTCATCGAGGATGAACACCTTGGGGTTGCGTGCCAGCCACTTGGCGATGATCACTTTCTGCTGGTTGCCGCCGGACAAACTGGAAATCCGCGACTGCGGCGAACCTTTCACGCCGAGCCGCGCCACCGCCGTTCGGGCGAACTCACGCAGCGGGGCAGGGAGCACCCAACCGCGTTTGTCCAGCAGGTCGGTGTTGCCGTAGACCAGGTTGTCTTCGATGCGATGTTCCACGACTACGCCTTGCTGTTTGCGGTCTTCAGGTACCAGCACTACACCGGCCTGAATCGCTTCAAACGGGCTGCGCAGCTGGCGCACTTCACCGTCCAGCACCATCTGGCCCTTGATGTCCTGGGCCGCACCGGCAATGGTGCGCACCAGCTCCGTACGCCCGGCGCCGACCACGCCGGCAATGCCGAACACTTCGCCGGCACGCACGCTGAAGTCGATGCCATGCAAGGCGAATTCGCGGCAGGTCAGGTCTTTGACCTGCAACATCACCTGCTCCTGCGGCGCCTGCAGCGCGGGGAAAATCCGCTCCAGGCTGCGCCCGACCATCTGTTCCACCAGCTCGCGCACCGGCACTTGCGCGGTGGCATGCAGGGCGATCTGACGACCGTCGCGCAGCACCAGCACGCGGTCGGCGATGCGCGCGATTTCTTCCAGGCGATGGCTGATATAGATAAACGACACGCCTTCTGCTTTCAGTCGTTCCACCTGCTTGAACAGCAACTCGGTTTCTTCAGCGCCCAGCGCTGCGGTGGGTTCATCGAGAATCAGCAAGCTGGCCTTCAAGGTCAGCGCCTTGGCGATTTCCACCAATTGCTGGGCCGCCACACTCAGGCCTTCGACCTTGCGCGACGCCGGCACGTTGAGCCCCAGGCGTTCCAGTTGGATCTGCGCCTGGGCCTCGATGTAGTCGCGATCGACCCGCCCGTAACGCATGGGCAGGCGACCGACGAAGATGTTCTCGGCGATCGACAATTGCGGCAGCAGACGGATTTCCTGGTGGATCAGGCCGATACCTGCGCCCAGTGCCGCACCCGGCGAGGCGGGTGCATACGGCGCGCCGAGCCAGGTCATGCTGCCGCCAGCTTCGGGTTGCACGAGGCCTGCGATGATCGACGACAAGGTCGACTTACCGGCACCGTTTTCACCGAGCAGGGCCAGCACTTCACCGCGGCGAATATCCACATTGACCTGGGACAACACCTGCACCGGGCCGTAGGCTTTGCTGATATTGCGCAGGCACAGCACCGCATCGGCGCTGCTATCCAGAGCTGCTGCTTGCATGACGACCTCCAAGGCTTACGGATGCTGTTGCAGGAACGGCGCGACGTTTTCTTTGGTGGTCAGCACGGTGGGCAGCAGTTGCTCCTTGGGCACGGCTTTGCCGGCTTTGAGGTCAATCGCCGAGGCCACGGCCAGGCGCCCCATTTTCTGGGTCTGCTGAGTCATGGTGGCGTTGAGCACGCCGCTTTCGACGGCCTTGAGCCCGGCGACGTCGCCGTCAAAACCGACGACCACGACCTTGTGATCCAGGTTGCCGACCTTCACCGCTTGGGCAGCGCCCAGGGCCATCGCATCGGCGCGGCCAAAGAATACGGTGATATTCGGATCACGCTGGAGCAGGTCCTGGGCCACGGCGAAGCCTTTGTCCTGAGCCCATTCGGCGGGTTGCTGGGCCACGACCTTGAGGTCCGGGAAGGCTTTCAGGCCCTCCTCGAAACCCTTGGCGCGATCATTCTCCGGCGTGGTCCCGAGTTGGCCTTGCAGGATCGCAATGCGGCCTTTGCCGTCGGTGATCTTGCCCACGTACTCGGCCAGGGTCTTGGCGCCGGCCACGCTGTCGCTGGCGATAAAGGTGTCGCCTGGTGCGTCGGGGGCGTTGCGGTCCACGGCGATCACCGGGATACCGGCGGCCTTGGCGGCTTTGACGGGCACACCGGCGGCGGTAGCACCGGCGGGGATGTAGATCAGCACGTCGATCTGGCGGGTGATCAGGTCTTCAATCTGGCTGACCTGGGTCGAGGAGTTGCCTTGGGCGTCCACGGTGATCACCTTGATCCCCTTGGCCTTGCCCTCGGCTTCCACCGATTGCTTGATCTGGTTGAAGAAGTCGGCCTGCAGGTTGGCCACGGCCAGGCCGATGGTCAGGTCCTTGGCCCAGGTGGTGCCGGCAGCGGTAAGGGTCGCGGCCGCCAGAGCAGTGGCGATAAGCAGTTTCTTGGGGCTGAACATGTCGGTGACTCCTGGTTTTATTGTTGGAGGGTGTCAACTGTCGAACAGGTTTAACGGGCAGTACTGGAACGGCGTCGCAGGGTGTCGATGGTCACGGCGAGGGCGATGACCACGCCGATCACCACTTGTTGAATAAACGGGGAAACGCCCAGCAGGTTGAGGCCATTGCGCAACACGCCAATGATCAGCACACCCACCAGGGTGCCGCCGATGCTGCCGACGCCGCCGCTGAGGCTGGCGCCGCCAATCACCACGGCGGCAATAGCGTCCAGTTCCAGGCTGAGGCCGGCACTGGGTTGGGAAGAGTCGAGGCGCGCCGCCAGGGTCACGGCGGCGATGCCGGCCAGCGCGCCGCTGATGGCGTACACCCACAAGGTAATCGCACGCACCTTGATGCCGGACAGGCGCGCCACTTCAGGGCTGCCGCCCATGGCGTAGAGGTTGCGGCCGCCGGCACGAAAGCGCAGGAACACCCACGCCACCAGCAGCATCACCAGAAACAGCCCGACGGTTGCCGAGAGAAAGCCGAAGTGCCGCACCGTGGCCAGGCTGGTGAACCACTCCGGGTAGCCGACGATCTGCCGGCCTTCGGTGAGGATATTCGCCAGGCCACGGGCCACCGACATCATGGTCAGTGTGGCAATAAAGGGCGGCAGCTTGGCGTAGGTGATCAACGCGCCGGACACCAGCCCGGCGAGCATCCCGGTGGCAATCGAGATCGGAATCGCGAAGCCCAGCGGCACTGCCTGATCCTGGTAGAGCCAGCCGAGCATCATCATCGAGAAGGCCAGCACCGAGCCTACCGACAGGTCGATGCCGCCGATGACGATCACCGCTGTCATGCCGATCGCCAGGATGCCCAGCACCGTGACCTGATCGAGGATGTTCAGGCCATTACGCAAGGAGAAGAAGAATTCGGAACTGAAGGAGAAGACCAGCACCAGCAACACCAGCCCGATCAACGGGCCGCCGATGTTGCTGGGCAGCAGTTTCACAATACGTGGGCGGGGTGGCGGCTTGAGTTCGGCCGGGTGCTGGACAATAGCTTTGGCGTCCACAGTGTTCTCCTGATTTATTTTTTTTGGAGTGCTTTCAGGCCGTTTGAATATTTATGCGTGCCTGACTGTTAATTCAGATTCCAGTGACACCGTGGCAAAGTCAAGCGCTTAATTTTTCAGGTATGCCTCTAAACCGGCGCTTTCACCACGGGCAAAGCCACGGGATAGACCAGCCCGTGTGGGATTTTGCCCGTTTGTCCGAGGGATGTTTCTTCTATTTATTTCGTTTTTCCGTGGATCGCTCACTTGACCGCGCGGACGATCAGCGTCTAAATAGAAATATATTGTCACTGCTGAATAAATATTCAAACACAGCTTTGGACACTTTCACCTCACGTGGTCAGCCCCACAGGAGCCGCTGCATGAATGCCTTCCAGTACGACGCCCACCAGATCAAGGAACAGGCCCGCCTGATCCGCCGCCATGTGATCCACCTCAACGCCGATTCACCGGCGGGCGGTCACACCGGAGCGGACCTGTCGGAAACCGACATCCTCGCCACTCTGTACTTCCGCATCCTCAATACCGGCCCGGAACGCACTGAAGACCCTGATCGCGATATCTATATCCAGAGCAAGGGCCATGGCGTGGGGGGGTTGTATTGCTGCCTGGCACAGGCGGGCTATATCCCCACTGAATGGTTGCCCACTTACCAGCACTTCAATTCCCATTTGCCCGGCCATCCGGTACGCCAGAAAACCCCCGGCATCGAACTCAACACCGGCGCCCTTGGCCACGGCTTGCCAGTGGCAGTGGGGCTGGCATTGGCGGCAAAGATGTCCGGCAGCAAAAAACGCATCTACGTGCTGACCGGCGACGGCGAACTGGCCGAAGGCTCCAATTGGGAAGCCGCCATGGCGGCAGCCAAGTACGGGTTGGATAACCTGTTTGTGATCGTCGACAAGAACAAACTGCAACTGGCCGGCCTGACCGCCGAGATCATGCCGCTCGACCCACTGGACGTGAAATGGGCCGCCTTCGGCTTCACCGTCAGCGAATGCGATGGCAACGACGTGGGCCAGTTGATCGAAACCCTGGAAACCATGCAGACCCAAACCGGCGCGCCCCAGGTGCTGATCGCCCACACCATCAAAGGCAAGGGCGTGTCGTTTATCGAAGCCCGCCCTGAATGGCACCACCGTGTGCCGAAGGGCGATGAAATCAATGCAGCACTGGAGGAGTTGAACCATGGCGAGTGAACATTTGGCGAGTGTCATGGTGCAGGCCTTTATTGATGCAGTCGACGCCGGGTTGGACGTTGTGCCAGTGGTCAGCGACTCCACGTCGACGGCCAAGATCGGTCCGTTTGTGCAGCGCTTTCCAGAGCGGTTGATCAATGTCGGGATTGCCGAGCAGTCCTTGGTCAGCGTCGCGGCGGGGCTGGCGCTGGGCGGCAAGATTGCAGCCACCTGCAATGCGGCGCCGTTTCTAATCTCTCGCGCCAATGAGCAGATCAAGGTGGACGTCTGCTACAACCAGGCCAATGTGAAAATGTTCGGTCTGAACGCCGGTACCAGCTATGGCCCGTTGGCCAGCACCCACCACAGCCTTGACGATATTTCTGTGATGCGCGGCTTCGGCAATGTGCAGATTTTTGCCCCGGCGGATGCCGTCGAGTGTCGGCAGATCGTCGATTACGCGCTGCGTTACCACGGCCCGGTGTATATCCGTCTCGATGGTAAAGCCTTGCCGGATGTTCACGGTGCCGACTACCAATTCAAACCCGGCCAGGTAGATATCCTGCGCCAGGGCGCGGACGTTAGCATCGTGGCCCTGGGCTCGGTGGTGCATGAAGCGGTCGATGCTGCGGCCTTGCTGGCGGAGCAGGGCATCCAGGCTCAGGTGATCAACCTGTCGTCGATCCGGCCCTTGCAGCGTGATGTATTGCTCAGCGCCTTGAGCGGCACCCGCGCCGTCATCAGCGTGGAAGAACACAACGTTAATGGCGGCGTCGGCAGCCTGGTCGCTGAAGTGCTGGCCGAAGCTGGGTTGGGCATTGCCCTGATCCGCCTGGGTATCGGCGATGGCGAATACGCCGCCGCCGGCGCCCGCGAACCGACCCGCGCCTTGCATAACATCGACGCGGCTGGGATCGTGGCGGCTGCCACTCGGTTGCGGTGAAATCAATGAATAACAACACCCCGCTGATCCTTGCGATAGATGAAGGCACCAGCAACGCCAAGGCGGTGCTGGTCAACGAACTGGGCCAGGTGATCGCGCGCGGTTCGCGGCCCTTGAGCATCAGTCATCCCCAGGCCGGGTTTTCCGAGCAGGACCCGCTGCTGATCTGGCAAAACACGTTGGCTGCGATTGAAGAGTGCCTGGCCCAGGTAGATCGGCCGATCACTGCGCTCGCGATCAGCAACCAGCGTGAATCGGTGGTGGCTTGGGATAGGCATACCGGTGAGCCATTGTCGCCGTGCATCAGTTGGCAGTGCCGACGCTCTACGGCGTTATGCACGCAACTGCATGCGCAGGGTCATGAAGCGCTGATCCTGGAAAAGACCGGGCTGGCGTTGGACCCGATGTTCTCGGCGGGCAAATTTCGCTGGATTCTCGACAACCTGGACAATGGTCACGCCCGCGCTGCTGCGGGTGATATTTGCCTGGGCACGGTCGACAGCTGGCTGTTGTGGCAACTCAGCGGCGGCCAGGTGTTCGCCACTGACTATTCCAACGCCGCACGCACTCAGTTGTTCAACCTGCACTCCTGCGCCTGGGATCCTGAGCTTTTGGCACTGTTCGGCATTCCTGCTGCGGCCTTGGCGCCGATCCAGCCGAGCGCCGGGTTCTTCGCCGAAACCGTCGCCGTGGGCGGCTTGCCCGCCGGTATCCCGGTGATGTCGATGATTGGCGACTCCCATGCCGCGCTGTACGGGCAGGGCGGTTTTGCGCCGGGTCTGGTCAAGGCCACCCTCGGCACCGGTTCGTCCTTGATGACGCCCATGAGCGGCCCGATTGCGTCCACCCATGGCTTGTCCACCACATTGGCCTGGCATGACGGCAGCCAACCCACCTTCGGCATGGAGGGCAATATCGTCCATACCGGCGCTGCCGTGCAGTGGGCGTCTCGCTTGGTGGCTGGCGAATCCCTGGATGCCTTGACCGAACAGGCTGCGCAACTGCCGGATAACGGCGGCGTATATTTTGTCCCGGCGCTGTCGGGCCTCGGCGCACCGCACTGGAAGGCCGACGCCCGTGGGCTGATCTGCGGGTTGACCGAAGCCACGTCCGGCGCGCACATCCTGCGCGCCTCGCTGGAATCCATCGGCTATCAGATTCGCGATGTGTTTGAGGCGATGCAACAAGACATCGGCAGTCCTTTGAAGGAACTGTGGGTGGACGGCGGTGCCACGCGCAATCGCTGGCTGATGCAGTTCCTTGCCAACCTGCTGCAACGCCCGGTGGTGCGCAGCCTGTCGCCGGAGGTGTCGGCGCTGGGCGCAGCGCACCTGGCGGGACGGGCGTTGGGCGTGTGGGCGAGTGATACGGCGCTGGGGCAGTTGGAGCGCCAGCGCGAGCGGTTTGAGCCGCAGGATGACCCCGCAATGGCAGGGCGTTATGCAGAGTGGAAAAAGGCTTTAGCCCGAACACTCCTCTAACGGCATATGCAAACCCACTGTGGGAGGGGCGGTGCGACGATTCGACTTGCCGCCGATGAGCATAGGGATCTACATAACGTTGACTCAACACTGAACGTCCGGCAGATAGGGCTGTTGTGGCGAGCGGGCTTGTCCCGCGTTGGGCTGCGTAGCAGCCCCAAAACCAGCCTCAACAGAGTGTCTGATACACCGCATTCTTCTTGACTGGGGCTGCTTTGCAGCCCAACGCGGGACAAGCCCGCTCGCCACAGGGATATTTGTCAGCGTCTGAAAAGTTGTTTAGATACCCATGGTCATCGGGCGCAAGTCGAATCGTCGCACCGCCCCTCCCACATTTAGATCACACCAGCCTTCAAGGCCGCCAGGTCTGCACATCCTTGGCATCCACCGCCTTCGGCAACAACCCCGCCTTGAAGAACGCATCGGCGATCTTCTGCTGCTCACCCAACTGATCCACCGTCACTGGCTGCACCTGATAACTGCGGTGCGCGTTCGCCGCTTCCACCGTGGCCACGTCCAGGTTGCCCCACAGCGGGCCGAGCACTTTCGCCGCTTCTTGCGGATGGGCTTTCACCCACTTGCCGGTCCTTTCCAATTCCCCATACACCACCTTCAACACTTCTGGGTGCGCCTTGGCGTAGGGCGTGCCGGTCAGGTAATAGCGCTTGTAACTGGCGAGGCCTGCGCCATCGGCCAGGGTGCGGGTCGGCAGTTGGCGCTGCACGCTGGTGAGGAAGGGTTCCCAGGTGACCCAGGCGTCGACTTTGTTGTTTTCGAACGCCGCGCGGCCATCGGCTGGCGACAGGTAAGCCGGTTCGATATCCGAGAACGCCAGGCCAGCTTTATTCAGGGCGGCGATCAACAAATAGTGAGTGCCGGCAGCCTTGGTCACCGCGATTTTCTTACCCTTCAAGTCCGCCAACTGTTGGATCGGCGAGTCCTTGCGCACCACGATGGCCTGGGCCGAAGGCGAGGGCGCTTCCTGGGCGAAGTAGGTGAGTTTGGCCTGGGCCGCCTGGGCGAAGATCGGCACGGTGTCGGCCACGTCGGCGCTGATGTCGACGTTGCCGACATTCAGCGCCTCCAGCAGCGGCAGGCCGCTGGGGAATTCGTGCCAGCTCACGGCGATGTTGTCAGCCTTGAGGGCTTTCTCCAGGGTACCTTGGGTCTTCAGCAGGGTGATCAGCGTGGAGGATTTCTGGTAGCCGATGCGCACGGTTTCCTGGGCTTGCGCACTAAAGGCAACGGAAAAGGCCAGCAATCCTAATACAGCGGCGAGTGGACGACGAAGGGACATGGTGGGCTCGATCTTCAACGAAATAGCCCTGAGCTTAATGATCTAAAAACCATTCGATAAATACTCTTTCGATCTGAGCTTAGGATGCTTTCAGCCGCTTCCTGCCCGCTGGAACAACTGGGCCATGGGCGGGTGCGCGGCTTCGATCATCAAGCAATACACGTCCGTTTCGCTGCCCCCGCGCGCCGAATGGGGTCGGTGGTGTGGCTCAGTCCACGCAGATCGCCCGGCCCAGCTTGCCTTTCTCTACCGTCGCCGAGCAGCCGAAGTGGCCGTTATCTACCTGGCACGCGCCGGTCACCGGGCCGTTGCCGGACTGGGTGGTGACACTGGTCTGGCACTCGCCTTCACACTGACTGGAGTCGGTGCACGCCTTGCCTGCGTCCTTATATGGCGTGATGCACTTCCAGCTTTGCAGCTTGCCGACTTGCTTCATGGTGCCGCCGCCCGCCAGGCAGGTGGACGCTGCAGCGTCCTGAGCGGGCGGGGTCGTGGTGCATGCCGATACCAGCAGTAAAGCGGCCAGGCCAATCATTAATTTCATGCAAAGTCCTCGTGGAGTGAGCGCAGCGGTGCAGTGTACGGGCATATGGACTACTTTGATTGACGAGCGATCCCCACCCGGTAATGACTCATGCACACGTTATGGAAGCGGTATGTGGCCCTGCTGGAAAATGACCTGAGCACTCAGATCTTCGACAATGTTAAAAACCTGCTGGTGTGCGCGCTGCTGTTCGCGGCGGGCACCAATACGCTGCTCGGGCAACGTGAACTCTTTATCGGCATGTTCGCGTCAAACGTGGCGGGCTGGGGGCTGATCATCCTGTCCACGGTGTTGATGCTGTTGAACGTCAGCGACGGCATTCGCCGGCTGGCCAAGCTGCGTTATCACTTGGCATTGCAGCTGTTGTTGATCTTGGTTTATCTGGTGGTGGCCGAGCGGGTTGTGGAGATTGTGTGGGGCTTCCGCGCCCATTGAAGTATCCTCCGCACCCCGCTTTCCACTGATTCAAAGACAGATGACAGGACAAGACATGCAGGCGCTGCTGGAGTCGATCCTCGACGAAGTGCGCCCACTGATCGGCCTCGGCAAAGTCGCCGACTACATTCCCGCGCTGGCCGATGTACCGGCCAACCAACTGGGCATCGCCGTGTATGGCAACGACGGTTCGGCCTACCGCGCCGGAGATGCCGATACGCTGTTCTCGGTGCAGAGCATTTCCAAGGTGTTCAGCCTGGTGCAGGCCATCGACCATGGCGGCGAATCCATCTGGGAACGCTTGGGCCACGAGCCGTCGGGGCAACCGTTCAACTCGTTGGTGCAATTGGAATTCGAACGCGGTCGCCCGCGTAACCCCTTCATCAATGCCGGTGCGCTGGTGATCTGCGACATCAACCAATCACGCTTTGCGGTGCCGATTCTGTCGATGCGCGACTTCGTTCGGCGCCTGTCGGGCAACCCGCAGATCCTGGTCAACAGCGTCGTCGCCGACTCCGAAGCCCAGCACGGCGCGCGCAATGCGGCCATGGCCTACCTGATGAAATCCTTCGGCAACTTCCACAATGACGTGGATGCGGTGCTGCATAGCTACTTCAACTACTGCGCCTTACAGATGAGCTGCCTGGACTTGGCCAAGGCGTTCAGTTTCCTCGCCAACGAGGGCACGAGTGCCCACAGCGGCGAACAGATCCTCACCGCGCGCCAGACCAAGCAAGTCAACTCGATCATGGCCACCAGCGGGCTGTATGACGAGGCGGGGAATTTTGCTTATCGCGTGGGCTTGCCGGGCAAGAGCGGGGTCGGCGGCGGCATTGTCGCGGTGGTGCCGGGGCAATTTACCGTGTGCGTGTGGTCGCCGGAGTTGAACGCGGCGGGGAACTCACTGGCGGGGATCAAGGCGTTGGAGTTGTTGAGTGAGCGGATTGGGTGGTCGGTGTTTTGAGAACGTTCCCACGCGCGTGGGAACGATGATCTGGATGTCATGCCGCTGGATGGGCGTCATCCAATGCTACGCTGCCGCCGCAGCCCAGGAATTTTCCCTTTTCTCAGATGGATGTCTGTATGGCCTATGAACTCCATATCGCCCGTGTCGGAAGCAATGCAATAAGGCCTGAAGAATGGCGTGACGTGTGTGCCGGTGACCCGTCCCTCCTGTTGCAGGACGAAGTGACTGCCGTTAATCCCACGACAGGAGCGACGATCTCCATCAGCGGTAACCAAACGGCGTACTGGACCTCTCCCACCACGCAGCAGGATTACTATTTCGATTATCGCCGTGGCCAAATTTCGTTTGTATACAGCGATGAGAGCATCGTGAAAGCCAAGGCGATCGCCCTGGCCCTCGCCGCTGAAATTCGAGGCGATGAGGGGGAGAAATACTGATACGCCTAGGCTTTACGCGGCTTCACGAACAGGTCGATCAGCAGGTACAGCGCGCCGACAGTAATTGCGATATCCGCAATATTGAACACCCCGGTATGCGCTGGCCCGACGTTCAGGACCATGTAGTCAACCACATGGCCGTCGCGAAACACCCGGTCGATCAGGTTGGCGATGCCACCCAAGGCGATGGCGTACAGCGGCAAGACTTTACGCAGCGGCTGGTTCCAGTTGGAGAGGGACCACCCCATCGCCCAGGCCACCACAACGGCTACGCCGACGATAAAGATCAGTTGTTTGACCTGTGGCGGCAAAGCGGCGCCCAGGCTCAGGAATGCGCCGGGGTTGAGGCTTAGCTCCAACGCAAAGTTGATCGGGTTTGAGCCGATTTTGAAGCTGTTGGCCTGCAGTGAAACCAGGGCCCAGAGTTTCACAAGCTGGTCCATAGCAATGAAGGTGATGCCGGCGAGGAGGGCGAAGCTGCGGCCTCGCAATAGGGGCGACGTGCTCAATCGGTAACTTCCTGTTTCGGGGCGGTCGATAAGGCGGCTGAAGATAGCTCAGGCGCTCTATCCCGTCCATCTTCAAGCCGCCGGGCAGGCTGTGTTCAACGCCTTAAGTTCAGGACTCAGTACCTTTGTGCAAATTGCCGACAATTGCAGTGCACGCGGTCATCTGTGAATTCCAATGTGGGAGGGGGCTTGCCCCCGATTACGGTGTGTCAGTCACTGCTGCTGTGACTGATGTACTGCAATCGGGGGCAAGCCCCCTCCCACATTGGATGTTCAGTGTCTTGGAAATAGGTATCCGCCCAAACAAAAAATGCGCCCCGTAGGGCGCATTTTTTTTTCGGTCAGCTATCGCCTATCAGGCAATCGCATCCCAGGCTCGATCACCGTGCTCGTCCTTGATCCGAGTCGGCAAGCCCATCACGTCCAGCGCCTTGAGGAACGGCTCAGCCGGCAGTTCCTCGACGTTGGCCATGTGTTTCACATCCCACTCGCCACGGGCTACCAGCAGCGCTGCGGCTACCGGTGGAACGCCTGCGGTGTAGGAGATGCCCTGGCTGTCGGTTTCAACGTAGGCTTCTTCGTGATCCGCTACGTTGTAGATGAACATCTCGCGCGGCTGGCCGTCCTTGGTGCCTTTGACCAGGTCGCCGATGCAGGTCTTGCCGGTGTAGCCCGGAGCCAGCGAAGACGGGTCGGGCAGCACGGCCTTGACCACTTTCAACGGCACCACTTCCAGGCCTTCGGCGGTGGTGACCGGCTTCTCGGAGAGCAGGCCGAGGTTTTTCAGCACGGTGAACACGTTGATGTAGTGTTCGCCGAAGCTCATCCAGAAACGCACGTTGGGCACGTCGAGGTTTTTCGACAGCGAGTGCACTTCATCGTGGCCGGTGAGGTAGAGGTTCTGCGAACCCACGACCGGGAGGTCGTCGGTACGTTTGACTTCGAACATGGTGTTGCTGGTCCACTGGCTGTTCTGCCAGCTCCACACCTGCCCGGTGAATTCGCGGAAGTTGATTTCCGGATCGAAATTGGTGGCGAAGTATTTGCCATGGGAGCCGGCATTGACGTCGAGGATGTCGATCGAATCAATGCGGTCGAAATGCTGTTGCTGCGCCAGCGCGGCATACGCGTTGACGACACCCGGGTCGAAGCCCACGCCAAGGATGGCGGTGATGTTCTTCTGTTTGCACTCTTCCAGGTGGTTCCATTCGTAGTTGCCGTACCACGGTGGGGTCTCGCAGACCTTGCCCGGCTCTTCGTGGATGGCGGTGTCGAGGTACGCAACGCCCGTGTCGATGCAGGCACGCAGTACCGACATGTTGAGGAACGCGGAACCCACGTTGATGACGATCTGCGATTCAGTCTCGCGGATCAGGGCCTTGGTCGCTTCCACGTCCAGGGCGTTCAGCGCGAAGGCCTGGATGTCGGCGGGAACCTTGAGGCTACCCTTGGCCTTGACGCTGTCGATGATGGCCTGGCATTTGGAGATGTTGCGCGACGCGATAGCAATACGACCGAGTTCGTCGTTGTGCTGCGCGCACTTGTGGGCCACCACCTTGGCGACACCTCCTGCACCAATGATAAGAACGTTCTTTTTCAATTGCTTTATTTCTCCTATATCCGCCAGCTTACGAAAGGCTGGACAGGTAGTCGTCGTAACCAAATTCACGAACCACTTCGACTGTACCGTCGAGTTGTTTCACTACGATGGACGGCATTTTCAGGCCGTTGAACCAATTTTTCTTGACCATGGTGTAGCCCGCGGTGTCGATGAACGACAGCCGATCGCCGATGGCCAGCGGACGATCAAATTGATACTCGCCGAAGATGTCCCCGGCCAGGCAGGATTTGCCGCACACCATGTAGGTGTGTTCGCCCTCGCTCGGCGCCAGTTTGGCGTTGAGGCGGTAGATCAGCAGGTCCAGCAGGTGGGCTTCGATGGAGCTGTCCACGACGGCGAGGTTTTTGCCGTTGTAGAGGGTGTCGAGCACGGTGACTTCCAGGGAGGCACTGTTGGTGATCGCCGCTTCGCCGGGTTCCAGGTAGACCTGCACGTCGTACTTCTGCGAGAACGCCTTGAGACGCTGGCAGAAGGCGTCAATGGCATAGCCTTCACCGGTGAAGTGGATGCCGCCGCCGAGGCTGACCCAGTTGACCTTGTGCAGCAGCGCGCCGAAGCGTTCTTCGATGGTGTTCAGCATCTGGTCGAACAGGTTGAAATCGCCGTTCTCGCAGTTGTTGTGAAACATGAAACCGGAGATCTGCTCGATCACGCCTTCGATCTTCACCGGGTCCCATTCGCCCAGGCGGCTGAATGGACGCGCCGGGTCAGCCAGCAGGTAGTCGGAGCTGCTCACTTGCGGGTTGACGCGCAGGCCGCGGGTCTTGCCTTCACTGCGTTCGGCAAAACGCTGCAGTTGGCTGATGGAGTTGAAGATGATCTTGTCGCAGTTATCGAGCATCTCTTCGATTTCATCGTCGGCCCAGGCCACGCTGTAGGCGTGCGCCTCACCTTCGAACTTCTGGCGACCGAGCTTCAACTCATACAGCGACGACGAGGTGGTGCCGTCCATGTATTCCTGCATCAGGTCGAACACCGACCACGTGGCAAAGCACTTGAGCGCCAGCAGGGCCTTGGCGCCGGACTGCTCGCGCACGTAAGCAATCTTCTGCATGTTGACCAGAAGCTTCTGTTTATCGATGAGGTAGTACGGCGTTTTGATCATTTTTGAGAGCCTGCGGCGGTGCCTGCCAAAAAAGGACACGCATTGTGCCCGCACTTGGATCGAATCGAAAGGTTAGCCGGCGGATTTTGCTGCGCCGCTTTTAATCTGACCTGCCAATGTGACAGCTCGTGGGTATGATCAGCCACTCGGGTGACGACACAACGTTGGGATGACGAGAGGTGAGAATGGACGCATGGACACTGCACTGGCTGGAAGCTTCGGGCTCCCTGGCCACGCATCGCAAGGCATTGATGCAAGCGTTCGATGTCGCCTACCGGGGGATTTCCCAAGTGATGCCACCACCACGCTTGGATGTACTGATTCAACGGCTGCCCGGCGAAACCATTCCGGAGTTGGGCCTGGTTGGTCGCGCTTATCGCAGCACGATGTTCTCCCTGACCCTGGACCCCGATAACCCAAATTTCGCCACGAGCCTCGAAGGCGGCGCAATGAGTCGACATGTGGTGCATGAGGTGCATCATTGCCTGCGCATGGCTGGGCCGGGGTATGGCTGGACGCTGGGGGAGGCGCTGGTCAGCGAAGGCCTGGCAGGCATGTTTGTACAGCATGTGCTGGGCAGCGAAGCCGAGGCGTGGGAGAGGGCGTTCAGCCTTGAAGCGCTCAGGCGTTTTCCTGCACACCTTAGCGAGCTTGAGGCGACGTACTACGATCACAGCGCCTGGTTTTTTGGCACCGGCGACAAGCCTCGATGGCTGGGGTATGCCTTGGGTTATCAGATTGTCGGATTATGGTTGGCGTCGGTAGGAGCGCCTGATGCAGATACGTGGCTCAACGTTTCAGCCAAAGACATCCTGGCGATCGCGGCTGAGGAGGGCCTGGTGATTCGTGCCTGACGAGGACCGACGGACAAAGTCAGCAGGTTTGCCTGCTTTCAGCGCGGTCGCACGTAGACACCGTCCTATCCAACACCGCGCAAATTTGTAGCAGCTGTCGAGCCCCGGCGAGGCAGCGTCCGCCGCGACTCGAGTCTGAATCGGCGGCGCGCCTGACGCAGCCTCGCTTGCAGCTCGGCAACTGCTACATGCGATCACCTGACATTAGAGCGTGTCGGGGCCTGGCTGCCATCAAACCGTCATCTCCCCACCACCTTCCTGCCACATTCCCCCGTTACTGTCCTCGCCAATGAGATCGATCTCAAGCGAGTAAACATGACTGACCTGAAAGACGTTGCGCGGCTGGCTGGCGTATCCCGCGCCACTGCCGCCCGCACCTTTGCCTCTCCCGAGCAGGTGCGCCCGGCGACCCGTGAGCAGGTGTTCGCCGCCGCCCGTGAGTTGGGGTTTCGGCCCAACCTGCTCGGCCGCCAACTGCGCCTGCAAACCACCCAATTGATTGGCGTGGTAGTGCCCAACCTGCTCAACCCGGTGTTCGCCGAGCAGTTCCAGGCCATGGAGCGTGCCGCGCGGTTGCGTGGCTACAGCCTGGTGCTGGCGACCACCGACTACAGCAGCGAGCGCGAGTGCATTGTGGTGGAAGAACTGCTGCGCCAGCGCGTCGATGGCCTGGTGCTGACGGTCACCGATGCCGAAAGCAACAGCGTGCTCAGCAGCCTGAATACCGAACAAACCCCGTTCGTGCTGGCCTATCACCAACCGAGCAACCCCAACTACAGCGCCGTGTCGGTGGACAACCGCGCGGGCATGGCCTTGGCCACGCGCTACTTGCTGGAGGCCGGTCATCGACGCATCAGCATGGTCGCCGGCCCCGCCTTGCAGTCCGACCGCGCACGCCTGCGCTATGCCGGTTACTGCGACGCGATGAAGGAATACGGCCTCAAAAGCCGCGCGGTGATCGAAATGCCCGCGCATACCCAGGCCGAATTCGCCGCCATCCAGCCGTACCTCAACGGCCCCGACGCCCCCAGCGCGCTGGTGTGTTCCAACGATTTCCTGGCTATCAGCCTGATCGCCGAGCTGCGCCGCAATGCCTGGAATGTACCCGGGCAGTTGTCGGTGATGGGCTTTGACGGCATCGCCCTCGGCACCCAGATGCACCCGACCCTGTGCAGCGTGGTGCAGCCCATCGCGCTGCTGGCCAGCACGGTGATTGACCAACTGCTGGCGCAGATCGCCGGGAATGCCCCGGTTTCCCATTGCCTGCCTTGCCATATCCGGCCGGGCGAAAGTACCCAACCGTTTGAGGAGTCCCTTGATGCGCGCATTCAGTAAAACCCTGGCAGCCGTGCTGCTGTGCGGTGTGGCCAGCCTGGCCCAGGCCGCCGAAACGGCTATTTGCTACAACTGCCCGCCGGACTGGGCCGATTGGGGCACCCAGCTCAAGGCCATTGCCGCCGACACGGGTGTGCAGGTGCCGCTGGACAACAAGAACTCCGGCCAGTCCCTGGCGCAACTGGTGGCCGAAAAGGCCGCGCCGGTCGCGGACGTGGTGTATTACGGAGTGACCTTCGGCTTGCAGGCGCAAAAGGCCGGCGTGGTCGATGGCTACAAACCCAAGGGCTGGGAGCAGATCCCCGCCGGCTTGAAAGACCCCGCCGGCCAGTGGTTTGCGATCCACTCCGGCACCTTGGGCATCATGGTCAACGTCGATGCATTGGGTGGCTTGCCGGTGCCGCAAAGCTGGGCCGACCTGCTCAAGCCTGAATACAAAGGCATGGTCGGCTACCTGGACCCGTCCAGCGCCTTCGTCGGTTATGTCTCTGCCGTGGCGATCAACCGCGCAATGGGCGGCGACCTGGACAACTTCGCCCCGGCCATCGACTACTTCCAGAAGCTGGCGAAAAACGCCCCCATCGTGCCCAAGCAGACCGCCTATGCTCGGGTGCTGTCCGGCGAGTTGCCGATCCTGGTGGACTACGACTTCAACGCCTACCGCGCCCGCTACAAAGACAACGCCAACGTCGCCTTCGTGATCCCCAAGGAAGGCAGCATCAGCGTGCCCTATGTGATGAGTCTGGTGGCCAACGCGCCGCACCGCGCCAATGGCGAGAAGGTGCTGGACTTCGTGCTGTCGGACCAAGGCCAGGCACTCTGGGCCAAGGCGTACTTGCGCCCCGTACGCCCGGTGACCATGCCGGCAGACGTCGCCGCGCAGTTCCTGCCCGACAGCGATTACGCCCGCGCCGGTGTGGTGGACTATCAGAAAATGGCCGCTGTGCAGGAAGCCTTCGCCGCCCGTTACCTGAACGAGGTCAAGTAAGTGGCTGTATCGGCAAAACAGGCGGCCTGGGCGCTGGCCCCGGCCTTTGCGGTGCTGTTCGCATTCTGGCTGTTGCCGCTGGCGCACTTGATGGTGCTCGGCGCCGAAAGCCGCGACAGCCTCGGCAGCGGCTATTGGCAGGTGCTCAGTAGCGCGCAGTACCTGGGCAGCCTGGCGCAGACCTGCGTGCTGGCGATCGTGGTGACGTTCACCGCATTGTTGATCGGTGGCATCAGCGGCGTATTCCTTGCGCGCCAGCAGTTTTTCGGGCGGTCGGCGTTGGTGGCCTTGCTCACGTTTCCCCTGGCGTTTCCCGGGGTGGTGGTGGGCTTTCTGGTGATCCTGTTGGCTGGGCGCCAGGGGCTGCTGGCGTCCCTGGGCCTGCAAGTGGCCGGTGAGCGCTGGATCTTTGCCTACTCGCTGGCCGGGCTGTTTGTCGGCTACCTGTACTTCTCGATTCCCCGGGTGATCCTCACGGTGATGGCCGCGTGCGAAAGCCTCGACCGCAGCCTGGAAGAAGCGGCGCATTCGCTGGGGGCAGGGCACTGGCGGGTGGTGTGCGACGTGATCGTGCCGGGCCTGGCGCCAGCGTTGGCGTCCTGCGGCGCGATTTGCTTCGCCACGTCCATGGGCGCCTTCGGCACCGCGTTCACCTTGGGCACGCGCCTGAATGTGACCCCGGTGGCGATCTACAACGTGTTCACCAACTACGCCAATTTTGCCGTCGCCGCCGCGTTGTCGGTGGTGCTCGGCGCGGTGACCTGGGCGGTGTTATTGCTCACGCGGCGCCTGGTGAAAAATGCGGGGACGGTCTTGTGAAACGCTCATCGCTGTTCGTGATTCAACTGCTGTTCACCTTGCTGGTGTGCGCATTCATGTTGGTGCCGGTGCTGATGTCGTTGCTGGCTGGGTTGACGCGCAATTTCTTCGTCGGCCTGTCCAGCGGACTGACCTTCGACTGGTTGATCCAGGTATGGCAGGCGTACTCGCCCACCGTATGGCTGTCGTTGCAATTGGCGCTGGCGTGCGCGGTGTGTGTCTGCGTGATCGGCGTACCGGCGGCCTATGCGCTGGTTTGCATGAACAACCGCTTCAGCCGTGCCTTCGAAGAACTGATGGTGTTGCCGGTGGCGATGCCGGGGCTGGCCAGTGCGCTGGCGTTGCTGCTCACCTACGGCCAGTTCGGCACGTTTCGCAGCAGCTGGTTGTTCATCCTGGTGGGCCATGTGTTGTTCACCTTGCCGTTCCTGGTACGTCCGGTGATGGCGGTGATGCAACGCCAGCAACTGCCGGTGCTGGAAGAGGCGGCGGCCAGTCTGGGCGCCGGGCCGATCAAGCGCTTTTTCAGCGTGGTGGTGCCCAACTGCCGGGCGGGGATTCTGGCTGGCGTGCTGATGGTGGTGACCTTGTCGTTGGGCGAATTCAACCTGACCTGGATGCTCCACACACCCATGACCAAGACATTGCCCGTGGGCCTGGCCGACAGCTACGCCTCGGCGCGCCTGGAAATCGCCAGCGCCTACACCCTTATCTTTTTGCTGATGATCGTGCCGCTGCTGATTGCGTTGCAGGCCATCAGCGCTCGTTTGTCCCGTGGAGAGCGTCGATGACCGCTATCACTATTCGCCTGCAAGGCTGTCGCAAGGCGTTCGCCGACGGCACCGTGGCTGTGCATGATCTGAACCTGACCGTCGAAGGCGGTGAAACCCTGGCGATCCTCGGCCCGTCCGGCTGCGGCAAGACCACCACCTTGCGCCTGATTGCCGGCTTGGAACGCCCGGATGTGGGCCAGGTTTTTTTCGGCACCGACGACGTCACTCGTCTGCCCATCGAGCGCCGCGACGTGGGCATGGTGTTCCAGAACTACGCGCTGTTTCCCAACCTCGATGTGGCCGGCAATATCGTCTACGGCTTGAAGATTCGCGGCATGGCGCCGCTTGCGCGGAACAAGCGCTGCGAGGAATTACTGGAGCTGGTGGGCCTGCAACAGCATGGCAAGCGCAGCATCCACGAATTGTCCGGTGGCCAGCGTCAACGCGTGGCCTTGGCCCGTGCCTTGGCGCCGCGCCCTAAAGTGCTGTTGCTGGACGAACCGCTGGCCGCCCTGGATGCGCAATTGCGCGAGCGCTTGCGCAGCGAGCTGAATGAACTGCTGCGCGGCCTCGGTATCACCTCGGTATTTGTCACCCACGACCAGGGCGAAGCCATGGCCCTGGGCGATCGTATCCTGGTGATGGAGCACGGCCGCGTCGCGCAACTGGCCAGCCCACGGGAGATCTACCAGAAACCGGCCAATGCGTTCGTCGCCGGTTTTGTCGGCAACCTCAATGCCTTTGCCGTTACCTCGCGAACAGCCCATGGCCTGAAAGTCTGCGGCGGCGAATTGCCGTGGCAGGCCGCCGACGTGCCTAACACGGTGTACTGCCGCCCCGAACACCTGCGGGTGATGGAGAGCGAAGGGCACTTGCACGGCTATCTATTGGCGCAGTTTTTCCAGGGCGCACAAAGCCGCCTGCTGGTGGATGTAGGCGGCCCGCAACCGCTGCTGGTGGACAGCAGCGACAACCACCTGTACGCCGTCGGCGCGCCGATCGCCCTGGCGATTGCGCCGCACATGTTGTTCACCCTGAATGCGTGAGAGTTTGCTTGTGAATCGTCCGTTTCTTGTTGCGCAAATCAGCGACCTGCACCTTAAAGCCGGCCAGCGCCTGACGTATGGGGTGGTCGATACTTTGGGCGCGCTGCGCCGTGCCGTCGACCATTTGAACGCCAGCCAACCCCGGCCCGATATCGTGGTGGTCAGCGGTGACCTGGTGGACTTCGGCCGCGCCGATGAATACGCCGTGCTGCACCCCGAACTCGCGCGCCTGCACATGCCGTGCTACCTGGTGCCCGGCAACCACGACACACGCGGTCCGTTGCTTGAGGCATTCCGTGATCACGCTTATTTGCCGTCGTCGGCAGAGGGGCCGTTGGACTGGGTGGTGGACGAGCATCCGCTGCGCTTGATCGGCCTGGACTCGACTATCCCCGGTGGGCATGGCGGCCAGCTACTGGACAGCCAATTGCACTGGTTGGACGCGCAACTGGCACGACGCCCGGACGCGCCGACGTTGCTGATCCTGCACCATCCGCCGTTTATCAGCGGCATCGGCCATATGGACCGCGAACCCTTTATCAATGCCGCCGCACTGGAGCGCGTCGTGGCGCGCCACCCGCAAGTGGAACGCCTGCTGTGCGGGCACCTGCACCGGCCGATGCAGCGACGCTTTGGCGGCAGCTTGAGTTGTGTGTGCCCCGGCACCTCCCATCAGATTGTGCTGGACCTGCAAGACGCCGCGCCCGCGCATTTCAACCTGGAACCGGCGGGGTATTTGTTGCATCGCTGGGATGCGCAACACGGCTTGATCAGCCACAACGGCGTGTTCGGGGATTACCCGGGGCCGTATCCGTTTTATGACGCTCATGGATTGATTGACTGAGGTTTACGGAGGTTTCACTTCACTCAACCAGCTGACTAAGCAACTGAGTAATCGAGCAACTAGGCAACTGAATAACCGTTAACGCCGCGGCCAACTTCACATTTGGCCGACGGCATCCTGCTGCCCATTTTTTGCGCCCGGAACTTGGATTCCGCGCCGGAGTTCGTCCTGATGAAAGCCACGTTGAATGTATTAAGTGTATTGACCGGCAGCCTGGGTATTGCTCTGAGCCCCTTGGCGTCTGCTGACTTTTTGAGCGACAGCAAAGCCAACTTGAGCATGCGTAACTTCTACTTCAATAACGACAACCGCGACGGCACGGCGGCACCGTCGAAGACCGAAGAGTGGGGCCAGGCCTTTATCCTCAACTACCAGTCGGGCTTCACCGACGGCACCGTCGGCTTTGGCCTGGACGCCATCGGCATGCTCGGCGTGACCCTCGACAGCAGCGCCGCGCGCCATGTCGGCAGCTCGATGATCCCCACCGAAGACGGCAAGGCCACGGATAACTGGGCCCGTGGCGGCGCGACCGCCAAGGCACGCTTTGCCAAGACCGAAGCGCGCTACGGCTACCTGCGCCCGAACCTGCCGATCCTGGTGAGCAACGACGGCCGCCTGTTGCCGCAGTCGTTCGAAGGCGGGCAAGTCACCAGCAAGGACATCGACAACCTGACCCTGGTCGGCGGTCAGCTTGAGCACACCACCGGTCGCGGTTCCAGCGACCGCAGTGGCCTGGCCGCGGCGGGCGGTACCCAGGAAAGCAATAAATTCACCTACGCCGGCGCGGACTACCAACTGACCAAGGACCTGATGGTCCAGTACTACTACGCCAATCTCGAAGACTATTACCAGCAACACTTCGCCGGGTTGATCCACGTATTGCCGTTGGGCGAATACGGCTCATTGAAAACCGACCTGCGCTACTTCAAGACCAGCTCCGACGGCAAAAACAGCAGTGCTGCCGGCCGTGCCGAGGGCTACAAGCTGGGCGGCTATACCAAGAACGGCAACGGTGAAATCGACAACAACACCTGGAGCGCCGCGTTCATCTACTCCCTGGGCCCGCACGCGATCACCGCCGGCTACCAGCAAGTTTCGGACGACAGCAACTTCGCCCAACTCAACCAGGGCGGCCTGGTGAACAAAGGGGAGGGCGGTGCCAGCCTGTACCTCTACACCGACCGTACCGTGCAGACCTTCATCCAGGCCGGCGAACGCACTGCCTTTGCCCAGTACGCCTACGACTTCGCGTCGCTGGGTGTACCCGGCCTGAAGGCCTCGGTGATGTACCTCAAGGGCGACCACATTCTTACCGCCAGCGGCAACGACGCCAGCGAGTGGGAGCGGGACATCTCGTTGGATTACGTGGTGCAGAGCGGCACGTTCAAGAACGTCGGGTTCGGCTGGCGTAACGGCGTGTCACGCAGTGAAGTGGCGCGGGACCAGGACCAGAATCGGGTGTTTGTGAGTTATTCGATTCCGTTGATGTAGTACAGCTGAGCGCCTCACCTCTGTAGACGCGAGTGGGCGCTCAGTGATCGTGCATGCGTTGCGGTGTCATCGCTGATCTGATGAAAACCGCAGCGCAGATAAAATGCTGCGGCTTCGGGTGTATCGGTAGATAAGCGCACATCGTGGAATTTCAGCGTGGCGTAATCCAGCAGTGCTTGAACCAAGGCCTTACCCACGTCTCGCCCTCGCATTTGGGGAGTCACGTATACCCGGCGCAGCCGGCCCACGGTTGAGCCGGCGTAGGGATCACGGGAAACGCCGCCGACTGCAATCAGTTGCTCCTGGTAAAACACGCCCAAAAGGTACTCGCCCGGTTGTTCGAACCGATTGGCGCCTGTTTCCCACTCTGTGATCAGGCGCGTGAGGAACTTGAACCCTTCGGCAATGGCTTGCGCTTCCAGCGTGTGGATCTCGTCTGGGAGTTCTTCCAGTCTACGTATCGAAGGGGCTTCGCTGGAGGGCTTCATAGGGACTCTTTGTGTGGGCACTGAGCGTTCGACCTCATAGCTGATTGCGCCCCAAAGACAACAGCCTTGGGTAATGACATCCCTGTAGGGACCTATCCGAAATAGCGTGGCGGGCACTGTACCTGTGGCGAGGGAGGCGTGCTCAAACCACCCGGTTCCTGCCCGCGGCCTTGGCCTCATACAAACACATGTCCGCGCGTTTGAGCAGTGCCAGGGAGTCACGGTCCGAAGGCTCGGCCACGCCCACGCCGATGCTCACGGTCAGACGGCCCACGGCTGGAAACACTGCCGCCTCGACGGCCGCGCGGATTTTTTCGGCGACCACGTCGGGGCTGTCCGGCGCTTCGACTTCCGGCAGCAGCACGGCGAATTCTTCCCCGCCATAACGCGCCACAAAGTCAGTGGCGCGCGTCGTACTTTCTATCAGCGCGGCGAGTTGGCACAGCACATCATCGCCAATGGCGTGGCCGTAGGTGTCGTTGACGCGCTTGAAGTAATCGGCATCGATCAGCAGCAGGGCGAAGGTGCGGCCGGTGCGTTGGAACAGCAGGCTGTTCTCGGCGAGTTTTTCATCGAAGCGGCGACGGTTGAACACGCCGGTGAGGGCATCGTGGGTGGCCAGTTTCAGCAGTTCGGCGTTGGCCTGGGTGAGGTCGGCGGTGCGTTGGGCGACAGTGGCTTCCAGGGAGGCGTTGGCTTCCTGCAGCTGGCGTTCCTTGGCCAGCAGCGCTTGGGTCATGCCGGTAAGCGAGCGGCCCAGTTGGGCGATTTCCAGCACCGAGTGCTCCTGTGGAAACACGGCGCCGGGCTGGTGCTCCTGGACTTGCTTGGCGGATTTGGCCAGTTGTTCGATAGGGCGACTGAGGGAGGAGGCCAGGTAATACGCCGCGACCATAAACGCCACGGCGGCGAGTACACCGAGTATCAGCAGTTTGTAGAGCAGCGTGCGCGCCGGTTGCAGGGCCACATCCAACGGCTGGCGCACCATGATGTACCAAGTCATTTTTGCGTTGGAGGGGCTGGGCACCGCGACCGAAGCGGTCACAAAACCGTCCGCCGTGGACCAGCCGGAAGGCGTGACCAGCTTGTCTTTAGGCATCTGCTCGCCGGCCAGCAGTTCGGGATAAAGCACCTTGCCGTCGAAGTCGACAATCAGCGCCTCGATATCAGGGATGGCGTCCTTCTGCATCACTGCCGAATCGACGATTTGCGTCACCCAGCGCCAGTGCGCATGGGCCCCCAGCACGCCGATGGTCTCGCCCTTGGCGTTATGGATAGGCTCGGCGAAATCAATAAAACGCAACAGCTCGCCGTTGGCCGCCCCTGGCAGCAACTTGGCCAGCAGCACCGCCTCATGGGGATCGCCGGTGTACTCGCCAAGCAGACCGGCCTGGAACCATGGGCGCTGGCTGACAGATTGATTCACCAGCAGCCCATTCACCGCCTGGCGCACACGGCCGTCGGCATCGGCGACGCCCATCCACGCGTACTCGGCGCGAGACTGGGTGCGCAGCTCCATCAGCGTGAGGATGTCCGGCTCGTTCAAGTCACCCTTGCGAAACAGCGGCGCTTTGCTGAGCAGGGTCACTTCCAGCTGACGCTCGCGCAGTTGCACGGCCAACAGCGCAGCCGTGGAGCGCGCTGTGCTCAACAAAGCAACGCCGCTGGCCTGCTTCATCTGCCCAGTTGCGATGTGCCCCACATAAAAGCCCACGCTCAGCAAGGTGAGCAGGGATAAACCGGCGAACCATAAGGTCAGGTGACTGCGCAGGCTGGCTTTGATCATGGGTGCTCATTTGAATGTATTGTTTGCGAGCATAGTACCCGCAATGAATGAGTGCCGTGTCGGCTAAAGGCAAGCCTTAACATGAGCGAAACTTGTGCTGATCTAAAATAGAATGAGTTTGTCTCACTATGATCAATTCCCGACAATGACTGCCATACATAACGACATTGGAGTTGTAAGTCATGGCTGTCGCTCATTCCCTGGGATTTCCGCGCATTGGACGCGATCGTGAACTGAAAAAAGCGCAGGAAGCGTTCTGGAAGGGTGAGCTCGACGAGGACGGCCTGCGCGCCGTTGGCCGTGACCTGCGCAAGACCCATTGGGCGTTGCAGAAGCAGGCCGGTATTGAGTTGCTGCCCGCTGGCGATTTCGCCTGGTACGACCAGGTGCTGACTCACTCGCTGATGTTCGGCGTGATCCCTGAGCGCTTTCGCCCGGCGGATGGCAAGGCCACCCTGCAAACCCTGTTCGGTATGGCGCGGGGTGTCAGCGACAACTGCTGCGGCGGTGCCCACGCCCAGGAAATGACCAAGTGGTTCGATACCAACTACCACTACTTGGTGCCTGAATTCAGCGTCGACCAGCACTTCCATCTGGGCTGGGATCAACTCTTCGAAGAAGTGCAGGAAGCTCTCGAACTGGGCCACAACGTCAAGCCGGTGGTGATTGGCCCGTTGACGTACCTGTGGCTGGGCAAGGCCAAGGGCGGCGACTTCGACAAGCTTGATCTGCTGGAGCGCCTGCTGCCGTTGTATGGCCAAATCTTCCAACGCCTGGCGGACCTGGGCGTGGAATGGGTACAGATCGACGAGCCGATCCTGGTGCTCGACCTGCCACAAGAGTGGAAAAACGCTTTCGAACGCGCCTATAACCTGATCCAGCGCGACCCACTGAAAAAGTTGGTGGCGACCTACTTCGGTGGTCTGGAAGAGAACCTCGGCCTGGCCGCGAACCTGCCAGTGGATGGCCTGCACATCGACCTGATACGGGCGCCGGAACAGTACCCGACCATCCTCGACCGTCTGCCGGCGTACAAGGTGCTGTCCCTGGGGGTAGTGAACGGACGCAACGTCTGGCGCTGCGACCTGGAAAACGCCCTGGCGACCTTGCAGCATGCTCATGAAAAACTCGGTGATCGCCTTTGGGTGGCGCCGTCCTGCTCGCTGCTGCACAGCCCGGTGGACCTGGGCCGTGAAGACAAGCTGGATGCCGAGTTGAAAAGCTGGCTGGCCTTCGCTGTGCAGAAGTGCGCTGAAGTGGCGGTGCTGGCCCAGGCGGTCAACCAACCTGAAGCGCCCAACGTGCTTGCTGCTCTGACGCACAGCCGCACCGTGCAGGCCGCACGCGCTGCTTCGCCAAGAATCCACAAACCGGCCGTCCAGGCACGTGTTGCCGCTATTACTGCCAAGGACAGCCAGCGCCACTCGCTGTTTGCCCAGCGTATCGAGCAACAGCGCGCTGGCCTCAAACTGCCGTTGTTCCCGACCACCACCATCGGTTCGTTCCCGCAAACAGCCTCGATCCGCCTGGCGCGCCAGTCATACAAGGCCGGCAAGTTGAGCGAGGCTGAATACGTCGAAGCGATGCACAGCGAAATTAGGCACGCCGTCGAAGTGCAGGAAAACCTCGGCCTGGATGTGCTGGTGCATGGTGAAGCTGAACGTAACGACATGGTCGAGTACTTCGCCGAGCAACTGGATGGCTACGTGTTCACGCGCTTCGGCTGGGTCCAGAGCTACGGTTCGCGTTGCGTGAAACCAGCCGTAATTTTCGGCGACCTGAGCCGTCCGAAGGCGATGACCGTGGAGTGGATCCGCTATGCCCAAGGCCTGACCCACAAGGTCATGAAAGGCATGCTGACCGGTCCGGTGACCATGCTGATGTGGTCGTTCCCCCGCGAAGACGTGAGCCGTGAAGTGCAGGCCCGCCAATTGGCCTTGGCGATTCGTGATGAAGTGGTGGATTTGGAAACCGCTGGCATCAAGATCGTGCAGATCGACGAAGCCGCGTTTCGCGAAGGCCTGCCGTTGCGCCAGGCACAGTGGCAGCACTACCTGGATTGGGCCACCGAAGTGTTCCGCCTGTGCGCCTCTGGCGTGCGTGACGACACCCAGATCCATACCCACATGTGCTACAGCGAGTTCAACGATGTGATCGAGTCCATCGCAGCGATGGATGCCGATGTGATCACCATCGAAACCTCACGTTCGGACATGGAGTTGCTGGACGCGTTTGAAGCCTTCGCCTACCCGAATGACATCGGCCCGGGAGTCTACGACATCCACTCGCCACGGGTGCCCGATGCATCGGAAATGGCTAACCTGCTGCGCAAGGCAGCCAAGCGGATCCCGGCCGAGCGGTTGTGGGTGAACCCGGATTGCGGCTTGAAGACGCGTGGCTGGCCGGAGACTGAGGCGGCGCTGATTCATATGGTCACTGCGGCGCGTCAACTGCGAGCGGAATTGGCGTAACGCGGTTAAAAATGTGGGGCGAGGTTTGCTTTCGATGGCGGTTTGTTGGTGTGCGTATCCGTTTCTGCGGTCACGGCGGGTATTGGTTCCGCCCTTACGGCGGGTCACTTTGGACAAAGCCCCAAAGTAACCAAAGGGCTCTTGCCCCAACACTCGGCACCTCGCCTAGGCTCGGTGTGCCCTCACTCCGGCTTGAATCCGTGGGCCGCCGCGATGGGCCATCCATGGCCCAGCGCGGCTAACCCGGCGTCCTGCCGGGTTACCCACGGATTCAAGCCTGCGTTCGGCCAGCGTGTTTGACGGGGCGCCTGAGATCAAGATCAAAAGCGCAGATCAAAAGACCGCTGACTTCGTCAGCGAAAAGGATGTAAGGGCCAAATCAAAAGCAGATCTAAAGCAGAGCAAAAGCAGGACAGCAGGCTAGGACCTATCTGTCTGATCTATGGAGATCAAACTGTGGGAGGGGGCTTGCTCCCGATAGCAGTGGGTCAGTCACAGCTGCATCAACTGACACACCCTCATCGGGAGCAAGCCCCCTCCCACAGTTGGACGGAGTTCGGCTTAAGAATCTGGTCGCCGTAAGGGCGAAACCGTAAGCCGCCCTTATCGCAGCAACGGATATGTACTCAGCCAGCATCCTGACTCGGAGACATCGTAGTCAGGGCCTGTAGCATCGCCACAATGCCCCTCCCACAATTGAATCTACGCTCAGAGGTATTTGAGCCACGCCAGATCCCGTCGACGCGCCTTCAGCCCGGCAAACCAGCGCACTGGCACGTAAAGCACCAGCGGCAGCAACAGAGCCGCCAGCCATACGGCACCGATGCTGTCGAACCCGAAGTAGTTGCCATGGTTGAGGCCGAACGCCGCCACACACGCTACATACAGCACCTTCAGCACGTACAGGTGCAGCAGGTAAAAGAACATCGGCGCTGCACCAAACACGGCCAATACTCCGATCCAACGTTTATGCCCCGCGCGTTCAAACGCCAACAGCAACAACAGTCCAATCCCCAACGTCAACGCCAAGAACAACAACGAAGGCGGGTATTTGGTCACGTTGAAAAAGCTCATCACCGTTTGCACGCCGCTCTCGTACGTCTGCCAAGGCTTCTCGCCGTAGCCGTTGACCGCACGCAACATCACAAACCCCATCAACGAACCCGCACCGGCCAGCAACAGATGGCGCTGGCGCACTGCAGGCACGGTGGCATTGGCGAACCACGGACCGATGCTGTAGCCCAGTGCAATCACACCGATCCACGGCAACACCGGATAGGTAGTGCGCAAGCGCAGGTCGGCGGACACGTCGATCCAACTGCGTTCATGCAGGATTGCCCACAGATTCTGCAGCGCCGAACCTGGAGCAAAGTGCACGCCATCCAGCAGGTTGTGCCCGCCGATGATCACCAGCGCCACGATGATCAGCAGCGGGCGCGGCAGCCACACGAGGGCGGCGAGGGCGATCATGCTGATGCCAATCGCCCAGATTACTTGCATGTAGATCACGCTCGGTGGGAGCTGGAAGGTCCACGCGAAGTTGACCAGGGTGAATTCCAGCACCACCAGGAACAACCCGCGCTTGAACAGGAACGCCGACACATCGCGGCGGCCCTGGTATTTCTGGCCGTACAAAAACGCGGATAACCCCGTGAGTAAGACAAACACCGGCGCGCACAGGTGGGCGAGGGTGCGGCTGATAAACAGCGCAGGTTCGGTGTTGTCGATGCTCATCGGGTCGCCGACCTGACGGTGCAGAAGGAAGGTTTCGCGAACGTGGTCGAGCAGCATGAACAGGATCACCAGGCCGCGCAGGGCGTCGATGGAGAGCAGGCGTTGTCGGAGGGGAACAGCATCGGTCATGGGTGTGGTCGCAGGGCTGGGTGGAAAGTGGATGTTATCCTATAACATTAAATTGCACATTGCTGAGGTCCGTCGCCCAGACTAGAATGCGATCAATTCTTAATTACTCCGTGGCCTTGATGCCGGTGACTCGCATGTCGTCCCCCCTCAACCTGCCTATTCAGGCGCTGTACTGCGAACACCACGGATGGTTGTACCGCTGGCTCGACCGCAAACTGGGCAATGCCAGTGATGCGGCCGACCTGGCTCACGACACCTTCGTGCGGTTGCTGAGTCGCCAGAGCTGCGCCGGTTTTGGCAGCGAGCCACGGGCGTTGCTCACTCTCACTCATATTGCCAAGGGCCTGATGATCGACAGTTGGCGTCGTCAGGAGGTCGAACGCGCCTACCTGGAAACCATCGCCCACTTGCCCGAGCAGCAAGTGCCATCGCCGGAAACCCGCTGGCTGATTCTCGAAGCGCTGTACCGTATCGAAGCCATGCTGCGAGACTTGCCCGAGAAAACCCGCCAGGCGTTCCTGATGTCGCAGCTCGATGGCCTGACGTACCAGCAGATTGCCGATGAGTTGAAGGTGTCGCTGGTGTCGGTCAAACGCTATATGCGCGATGCTTTCCTCGCCTGCCTGAGCGTGGCATGAACCCGTCGATTGACCCGCTGATCCTGGGCGAAGCCGCCGACTGGATGGTGCAGTTGCAGTCCGGCAGCGCGACCGACGAAGACCACCGCGCCATCGCCCAATGGCAAGGCCGCAGCGCCCAGCACGCGCAGGCCTGGCAGCGTGCGCAGGCGATTCTGGGGGACTTCAACAGCGTGCCGAGTGCGATTGCCGGCGACACCCTCAAGCGTATCGGCCGCAAAAAATCCCTTGGCCGGCGCCAGGCATTGGGGTTGTTGCTGCTGGCAGGTCCGGCGACGTGGCTGGCCTTGCAGCAAAAGCCCTGGGAGTCGTGGGCGGCCGACCAGCGCACCGCCATCGGCGAGCAACGCAATTTGACCTTGCCTGACGGTACGCGGCTGCTGATCAACACCGCCAGCTCGTTGAATATCGGCTTCACCGATCAGGTACGGCGCATTGAACTGCTGCAAGGCGAAGTGATGATCACCACCGCCAAGGACCCTGCGCCAAGCCATCGTCCGTTTATCGTACAAACCCGCCACGGCACCGCCCGTGCGCTGGGCACGCACTTCAGCGTGCGTGTCGGTGAGCACAGCAGCCGCGTGGCCGTGATCGAAGGCGCGGTGGAGATGCTGCCGGCCCACGCCGACCGTGGGTTGATCCTCAAGGCCGGTGAGCAGAGCGCATTTGGCAACGACAGCGTGGCGGCGGTTGGGCCGCTGGATGTCAGCGCCATGACCTGGGAGAACGGCATGCTGCTGGCCCAGCATATGCGCCTGGCGGATTTGCTCGACGAACTGGGGCGCTACCGTGCCGGCGTGTTGCGTTGCCACTCAGGTGTGGCGGGGTTGACCGTTTCCGGGGCATTCCCCTTGCGTGATACCGATGCCAGCCTGCGCCTGTTGCAGGAAACCCTGCCGGTGACCGTCAGCCGCTTGACCGGCTACTGGGTCACCGTCGAGCCGCGTTGAAATTTCTTTCAGATTCGCTGATACCTTTTTCGTTGTCGTCCGGTGTAAGGGAGAACCCTCAACGTTGCACCGCGCCGACAGGAACGCCCATGAACGCCAGACTGCACCTCGTTTGCCCCCGTCCCCTCAAGGCGCTGAGCCTGGCTGTTGCGCTTGCCACTCTCGCACCGCTGCACAGCGCCATGGCAGCAGAGACAGTCGCGGGCGCCGCGCGCAGCTATGTCCTCGCGCCGGGGCCCTTGGGCAATGTGTTGGCGCAGTTCGCGGCGTTATCCGGTGTGCCGCTGTCGTTTGATTCCGCGCTGCTCAATGACCAACAGAGTCCGGGCCTGCAAGGCAGCTACACTGCGCAATCGGGTTTCATGCAACTGCTCCAGGGCAGCGGCTACACCGTGCAAAGCACCGGCAGCGGCGGCTACACCGTGGTGCCCGAGGCCACTGGCGACGTGCTGCAACTGGGCGCCACCACCATCAGCGCCGAAACGAGTGGGGCAGAGGTGGACACCTATGGCGGTGGCCAGGTAGCGCGTTCGGCGCGCCTGGGGGTGTTGGGCAATCGCTCGATCAATGACGTGCCGTTCAGCGTGGTCAGCTACACCTCCAAAACCATCGCCGACCAGCAGGCGCGCACCGTGGGTGACGTGTTGCTCAACGACGCGTCGGTGCGCCAGTCCTCCGGGTTCGGTAACTTCTCCCAAGTGTTTACCATCCGCGGCCTGCCACTGAACACCGATGACATTGCTTTCAACGGCCTCTATGGCGTGCTGCCCCGGCAGATCGTCACCACCGAGGCCCTGGAGCGTGTGGAGTTGTTCAAAGGCCCCAACGCCTTCGTCAACGGCGTATCGCCGGCGGGCAGCGGGATCGGCGGCAGCGTCAACCTGGTGCCCAAGCGCGCCGAAGACACCGCGACCCGCAGCATCAGCCTCGACACCACCACCGACGGCCAGGCCGGTGGGCACCTCGACCTGGGCCAGCGCTTTGGCGAAGACAACCGTTTCGGTGCGCGGGTCAACCTGGCCAAACACGGCGGTGACACGGCCATCGAGGATGAATTCAAAAGCTCACAACTGATCGCCATCGCCCTGGATTACCGTGGCGAGCGCCTGCGCATGTCCACCGATTTCGGCTACCAGAAAGAGCGCATCAACAGCGGCCGCTCGGTGGTCTACCCCACAGGTACCCAAGTGCCGAAGGCGCCATCGGCGAAGCATAACTACGCCCAGGACTGGAGCTGGTCGGAGTTGGAAGACACCTACGGCATGTTCAATGCCGAGTACGACCTCAATGACAACTGGACGGCTTACGTGGGCGGCGGCGCCAAGCACACGCGGGAGAATGGTCAGTATTCGTCGTTGTATGTGGGCAACAACGGTGCCGGGCAAGTGGGCTTTTTGTATTCGCCCCATGATGAGGACAACAAGAGTGCCATGGCCGGTTTGAACGGGCACTTCAGCACTGGGCCGGTGACCCATCAGATGAACGTCGGTTTGTCGGGAGTCTGGGGCGAACAGCGTTCGGCGTTTGAAGCGATCCTGCGGGGCAATCGCAAGCCCGGCGATCTGTACAACCCGACCCAGATAGCGCGCCCGACCGTCACCTATTTCGGCAGCGATGTGCACGACCCACGCATCGTTGGCAAAAACCGCATCAAGAGTGCTGCGGTGTCCGACACCTTGGGCTTTATCGACGATCGCGTATTGCTGACGTTGGGCGTGCGCCGCCAGATCATCGAAGTGGACGCCTGGAACACCACCACCGGCGTGCGCAGTGCCAACTATGCCGAGTCGATCACCACGCCGGTTTATGGCCTGGTGGTCAAGCCTTGGGAGCATGTGGCGTTCTACGCCAACCGAATCGAAGGCTTGGCCCAAGGTCCGACGGCGCCGCTGACCAACGTGACCAACCCCGGCGAAGTCTTTGCGCCCAACCGCAGCAAACAGACCGAAGCCGGGGTCAAGTTCGATTGGGACAGCTATGGCGCTACCCTCGGCGTCTACCGCATCGAACAGCCGAACAGTGCGACCAACACCAACGCCAATGGCACCAATACCTTCAGCGTCGACGGTGAGCAGATCAACAAAGGTGTGGAACTCAACGTCTTCGGCGAACCCCTCGACGGCCTGCGCGTGCTGGCCGGTGCGACCTGGATGAACACCGAGTTGAAGAACACCGCCAACGGCCTCACCGACGGCAACCGCGCCGCCGGTGTGCCGCGTTTTCAGTTCAACGTGGGCGCCGATTGGGACATTCCGGGCATCCAGGGCGCTGCGGTTAACGCACGGCTGCTGCGCACCGGCGGCGAGTACGTCAACGCTGACAACACACTCAGCATTCCGGCCTGGACCCGTGTTGACCTCGGTGCGCGTTATGGCTTCAAGGCCGACGACAAGTTCATCACCTTGCGCGCCAACGTCGAGAATGTCGCGAACAAGGCGTACTGGGCGTCGGCGTCGACCGCCAATAACTACCTGACCCAGGGCGAGCCACGGACGGTGAAGCTATCGGCAACGGTGGACTTCTAAAGGGTAAACACGGTCCCCTGTCGAACGTGTTTGGGGGGCGCCAGACGCCAGACGCCCACCCAAAACCGATCTATAAATGACGTGTAGGCACCCAACGGCAGCCCTACACGGGCGAGGTCGATATTCAGGCGTTTTAAGCAGTATTCCCGCCAGGAATGCCCCCATAAAAACCCTGCATTGTCTTTATCCGCGCACATCTCGTAGCGTGAGGGCTCATTCAAGGAGATTGCCCATGAGCCAGAGCCCGTTGCGCCTTTACGTTGATTCGCTGTTCACCAGCCCCTACGCGATGTCGGTGTTCGTCACCCTGCGGGAAAAGGGCCTGGCCTTCGAACTGGTTACCCTGGACCTGGATGCCGCGCAAAACCAGACCGCCGATTTCGCCCGGGTGTCTGTGACCCAACGGGTGCCAACCCTGGTGGAAGGTGACTTTGCGTTGTCGGAATCTTCGGCGATCACCGAGTATCTGGAAGAGGCCTACCCCGAGACAGCGGTGTACCCCGCCGATCCAAAGCAGCGGGCGAGGGCGCGGCAGGTACAGGCGTGGTTGCGCAGTGATTTGCTGCCAATTCGTCAGGAGCGTTCCACGCTGGTGGTGTTCTACGGCCAGCAGATGCCGCCGTTGTCACCCGTGGCCGAAGCGGCCGCCAAGCGGTTGATCACTGGGGCGCAGGCGTTGTTGGCGGGTAACCCGACGAACCTGTTCGGTGAGTGGTCGATTGCTGATGTGGATCTGGCGATCATGCTCAACCGCCTGATCCTCAACGGCGACCGCGTACCGGCTGAGTTGGTGGCGTATGCCCAGCGTCAGTGGCAGCGGCCGTCGGTGCAGGAATGGGTCAATCAGCAACGTCCTGCGCTGTAGCGTTTGCGGTGATGTGTTCCACACGCCGATCCAGGTCTTCCCAATCGGCCATGCCCAGCACCCGCGTGGTGTTCAAGCCGCGCAGGTAACCGCGCAGTTGTTGGGCGCTGGCACAGACTTGGTCGGCGTCGGCGTTGATGTCCTGCAGCACGGTTTCATAGTCGACCAGGTAATCGGCGACCCGCTCGCGAAATTCCGGCAAGACGGCTTCACGGATGCGGTCGAAGGTTTTCTGGTGGGGCTTCATGGCGGCTCCTTATCGGTTTTATCGCAACACTATCGCTTCAGATAATAGTCACCATCACGCAACGCAAGTTCTGTTTTCGCACGGAAAGCGCAAAATCCCTTCATCGAGACGCTGTTCAAGGAAATGCGCGATGAGGACGATTATTCAGCTTGGTCTAATGATTCTGATGCTGGGTACGGTGGCAGTGAGCAACGCGGCCATCGCCGGCGAACTGCGTACAGGCCATTTGCTACCCATCGCCGGTAGCGTAAACTCCCTGCAGCACACGCAGTCAGTAGGTGTGTTGTTGAGCGACAATACTCGCGACAACCTCAGCTATCTGGAACGCTACCACGATATGGCCTTGAATGGCGCCAAGGATGCCCTCGACGGGCGTATACGCCAGGCGTTCGTCAACAGCTCCGACCCGGAGTTGGCCATTGATTGGTTGATGAGTTCGCTGCAGGGCGCCTTTTTGTCGGTGACCGTCTACGACAACCTGGATGCCTTGGTGCAGGCTCATCCCGATGTAGTGGTGATGCTCGATACCCATAATCAACTGCTCACCCAGCGTAACGATCAGGTCGAGGCGCGCTTTATTGCGCGGTTCTATGACGCCGACCTGCAATACATCGCCAAGGCCGAAGGCTCGGTGCACAAACAGGTGCCGTCGGTGTGGGTCCGTGACAAGGACGCGCCGGAAATTGCCGCGCAGATCGAGCAGCAGCGGGATGTGCAGTTGGATGCTTTGAAGCAGTTTGATGCGTCGCTCAAGGCGCTGGTACGTGCCGGTTGATGTGAACGTTTATATTCAATATCAGGATTTTTTCATGCGCTCTTTTTTTGTACCGGCTACGGCTCTGTTGATGGCCGGCTGTGTCTCTGCCCCAAACACTCCAACCTTGACCCTACAAACCAGCAAAGGCACTGACGCCTATTTCCAATGCGTCTTGCCCAAGCTGGAAAAACACGGGATTACGTCGACCGTGACCCAGAACTCGCGCCACGCCCGCGCGGTGTTGACCAGCAAGATTGCGGCCGACGATGTGCTGGAAGCCTACAAGGCTGGAGAGGGCGCCAAGGTGTTCCTGTATGAGCGCAAGCCGCTGGCATCGGCGTTAACGCCGTCGCGACTGGAGTTGGCGGCGCAGGAATGTAAGTAGCACACACATCCAATGTGGGAGGAGGCTTGCTGTGGTGAGCAGGCTTGCCCTGCGCTGGGCTGCGAAGCCGCCCCTCCCCACAGGTTGATGTGTACTCGACCTAGGCTTTGGCTTCGTTGCTGAAACTGTTGACGGTCTTGACCAGCCCTTGAGCCGCCAACTCCACCAATTCACCGCCTTTCTCCACCGTCGCCAGCGCCGGGTCCGAGCCCATGCGTCCATCGGGGAAGCGTGCACGGAAGTCCAGGGCTTCGCGGATCGGACCAGTGTTGGCGATCTGCGGCGAATAGTCGGCCGACTTGATCGAGTCCGGATACGCCCACTGCGTCACCGCGATCTCTGACGGCGTGGCATGACTGCCGTGGCCTACCGGGAATTGGCGGTGGGCCAGGTCACTGACGCCTTCCAGGTCCCACCAGTTCACCAGCTTCAGGGCGAAGCCGGCGGGTCGACGGGCAAAACTGGCTTCGGCGTACAGCTCGGAAAACGCCGCCTCGATGGTTGCGATATTCCCGCCATGGCCGTTGAGGAACAGGATCTTGTCGAAACCATGCCCGGCCAGCGAACGCACCCAATCGCCAATCGCGGCGATAAAGGTGGAAGGGCGCAAGGAAATGGTGCCGGGGAAACCCAGGTGATGCTGGGCCATACCGATATTGAAGGTCGGCCCGATCAGGATGTCGGCGTTTTTTTGCGCCTCAACGGCGATGATTTCCGGACACATCCAGTCGGTGCCCAGCAGACCGGTCGGGCCGTGCTGCTCGTTGGAGCCGATGGGGATCACCACCGTGCGACTGCGCTCCAGAAACTGCCCGATCTCGATCCAGGTCGATTGGTGTAGAAGCATTGAACGCTCTCTTTTATCTGTGGGGACAGGCTAACCGCCACGGATTGTACGACTACTTGCCACCTGTTGGGGTTTGCAATTGAGGTACGTCGAGGACTTCAACCAGCGCTGGTCGGGGTACCACGAAAACATAAACTGCCCGTCCTTGAGTTTATCCACCACCTGGCGCGCCACCTGCGGGCGCACCGCCGGGCAACCCTGGCTGCGGCCGATACGGCCTTCGCGCTTGCTCCACAGCGGGCTTACGTAGTCGGCGGCGTGAATCACGATGGCGCGATCACGGGCCTGGTCATTGAACCCCGGCTCCAAGCCATCCATGCGCAGCGAGTAACCGTGGGTGCCCAGGTAACTTTCCTGGGTGCGGAACAGGCCCAGGCTGGATTGATGGCTACCTTCGGTGTTGGAGAACTGGGTGGCGAAGTTCTCCCCGGACTTTGCGCCGTGGGCCACCAGATCGCGCAGCACCAGGGTTTTCTTGCGCAGGTCGAAGATCCACAGCCGACGGGCGGTCGACGGCTGAGAATAGTCAATCACGGCCAGGCGCTCGGAGCGTTCCTCGCCATTGCTGACTGCGCACTGCATCGCGCTCAGGGCACTTTTCAGCACAGTGGGATTGAGTTCTGGAGCCGAGCGCGCCAGGCTGCTATACAAGGAAGGAGGGTTGCCATTGGCGGCGAGCGCAGAATTGCTCAATACAGCCAAACTCAAGGCGATCCCCAGGCGATACATAAAAGTCAGCATCTACAGTACATCTCCCCCACTGTGGATTGGAGCCAAGCCATTGTTCAAAAAACACGCATGTTACTTGAGCATTTGCCTGCTCGTTGCACCATTGGTCGCCACAGCGGATGCGCTGCCGGTGGAACCGCTGCCGGTCACGACCCCCGCGCCGGTGGACCTGGCCCCGTTGCAACAAGCCCTGGCGCAGTTGCCCAGTGTTTGCCCAGGCCTGGCGCCGCAGATCGACGCGCCAGCCCTTGCGCGCCTGCAAGCGTTCTATCAGCAGCAAGGCGACGCACCGTTATGGTCGGACGAGACGCGCCGCCAAGCACTCCAAACGCAATTGCTGATGCTCGCCGACGATGGCCTGGATCCCAACCACTATAGTCTGCCCGCGCCGCACGCCACGCAAAACGTACTGTGCAGCGATATCGACAGCAGCCAACACTACCTGCAAGCCCTCCAGGACTTGCACTTCGGCCGGCTGCAGCAATCGCGCTTCGAACCGCTGTGGCATTCCCAGCCTCCCACCCGCGATCCCAACACCGACGTGCTGGCCTTTGCCGCCGTCGGCTTGAATGACATGGCGCAAGCGTTCGACCAGGCCCGCCCCAGCGCAGATTTGTACCGCAGCCTGCGCAATGCCTATTCCACGGTGCGCCAGCAGCCATTGCCCCATTGGGAGGCGGTTGGCAGCGGCCCGTTGTTGCGTCCCGGCATGGAAGATCCACGCGTTCCGGAACTGGCGCGGCGGCTCTACAGCGGTGGTTATCTGCCCAGCGAACCGAAGGGCGCCGGCAAGCAATACCGTCCTGAGTTAGTCACGGCGGTGAAGGCTTTCCAGGTCAGCCACTCCTTGCAATCGGACGGTGTGATCGGCGCCGGCACCGTGGCCGAACTCAACATCAGCCCGGCCATGCGCCGCGAGCAACTGCGCATCAACCTTGAACGCTTCCGCTGGCTGGCCCAGGACCTGGAGCCCGAAGGCGTGCTGGTCAACGTCGCCGCCGCGCAATTGAGCGTGTACCAGAGCGGCATCCCGGTGTGGCAAACCCGCCTGCAAGTGGGCCGCGCCGAACGCCAGACGCCGCTGCTCAAATCCCGCATTACCCGGCTGACGCTCAACCCCACCTGGACGATCCCGCCGACCATCATGCGCGAGGATAAACTCCCGGCCATCCGCCTGAACCCTGAATACCTGCGCCAGCAAAACCTGCAAGTGCTCGACGCCGAAGGCCACCCGCTGGCGCCCGAGCAGATCGACTGGGCGCGCCCCGGCAATATCCTGCTGCGCCAGGAAGCTGGGCCGCGCAACCCGTTGGGCAAGATCGTGATGCGCTTTCCCAACCCGTACTCGGTATACCTGCACGACACCCCGAGCCAGCCGCTGTTCACCAAAGGCCCTCGCGCATTCAGCTCCGGTTGCGTGCGGGTGGAACAACCGTTGTTGCTGCGCGATCTGCTGGTCAGCCCGGCCGAACGCGCGCGCACCGATGAACTACTGGCCACTGGCGTGACCCATGAATTCAGGCTGTCCACACCGGTGCCGGTGTTGCTCGGTTACTGGACGGTCGAAGTCGACCGCCAGGGTGGGTTGGTCTACGCGCCGGATATTTACGCGCGGGACCTGGTGTTGATGAAGGCGATGGGCAGCGTGCTCTAGTCCCCGGTCAGTGCTCTTTCTGTGGTGAGCGGGCTTGTCCCGCGCTGGGCTGCGCAGCAGCCCCAAAACCTGCCACAACCCCAGCGTTTTGTGCCGTTTCAGGGGACCAGGTGCGATCAAACAGTGGCGCCAGCGCCACCTGATGACTGATGCCAATCACTGTGCATTCAGGCAATTGCTCACGCACCAGCACCAATAGGGCATGCGCACTGGCCTCGTCGAGCTGATTGGTCGCTTCATCCAGGTACAACGTATCCGGCGCATACAGCAGCGCGCGCGCCAGACCGATGCGCTGTTGTTCACCGCCCGACAGTTCCCGCGCCCATTCACGTTGTTCGTCCAGGCGATTTACCAACCCTGGCAACCCCACCTGTAGCAGCACGGCAACCAAGCGCACGCCACTCGGCACTTCAACCGCAGGGTAAGCCAGCAACTGACGCAGCGGCATGCTTGGCAGATAAGGCTTCTGCGGCAGCAAAAGGCTGCGCCCTGGCGGCAATTGCCAGCCGCCCCGGCAATACGGCCAGATGCCCTGCAAGGTGCGCAGCAACGTGGATTTGCCGATACCGCTGCGGCCGGCAATCAACAGCCACTCCCCCTGAGCCACTTGTACTGACACATCGCCCAGCAGCAGGCCCGCGTCAGGGCGCAGTACATCCAGGCCGCTGACGCACAGGCAGTCGCCAATCACCGGTGCCTGGGCCTGGCAGCGGCTGGCGGCGATGGCGTGTTCAAACTGCCCCAGCCGTTCCACCGCCGAACTCCAGCGCATCAACTTCGGGTACAGCTTGATAAACCAACTGAGGGAGCCTTGCACCGCGCCAAACGCGCTGCGGATCTGCATCAACCCGCCTAACGTGATGGTCTTGGCCAGAAACGCGGGCAGGGCGGCAAACACCGGAATGATCAGGCTGACCCGTTCATAGCTGACGGTAAACAGGCTGAGGTTACGCTCGCGGCCCATCAGTTGCCGCCAGTTGTGCGCAATCGCCTGGAAACGCTCAGCCAGGTGCGCGCGCTCCACCGCCTCGCCCCGGTACAGGGCGATCTGTTCGGCGTGTTCACGCTTGCGCAGCAGGCTGGCACGAAAGTCAGCTTCATAGTGCTGGCGGTCCACGTTCAGGCGGTGCAGCGGACGGCCGACCCAGTGGGTGATCAAGCTGCCGGCCAGGGTGTAGAGCACCACAATCCACACCAGGTAGCCCGACAGTGTGATGCTGTATTCGCCGACGCTGAACGTCTGCACCCCCGACAGTTGCCAGAGAATGCTCATGAAAGCACCGACCTGGGCCATGTTGATGATGAACGATGCCACCAACTCCACACTCAGGTCGGCAACGATATCCACGTCTTCGCTGATGCGCTGGTCGGGGTTGTCCGGCTCGCCGTTCAGGCCCAGGCGGTAGAAGGCCTGGTCAGCGAGCCAGGCATGGGTGAACTGCTCGGTCATGGCCTGGCGCCAACGCAGCACCAAGGCTTTGCGCACCCAATCCAGGGCGACGACGATCAGCACATAGGCGCCGAGGTAAATCACGTAGCGGCCCATCAGCGCGTACAGCGCAGGCGTGTCGAATGCGCCGAGGGTGTCGTAGAAGCTTTTGCTCCAGGCGTTGATCAAGACATTGATCTGTACGATCAACAGGCCCATGCCGATGATGCTGACCAGCATCAGCCAGCCCAGCCACTGCGAGCCCTGGCGCCAGAACGGCGCGGCCAGGCGGTAGAACGTACGCAGGCTCTTCAAGGGGCATCCACCTTTGGCAGGACGCGCAGCAGCACTTGGTTATTCGCCGGGAACAACTGGCTGGCCAAGGGTTTGAGCAATTCCAGGCGCAGGCCGTCCGGCAAACGGGTCTGGCGGCTCAGGTAGCGCGGGTCTTGCCATTGGCGTTCGCTGAGCAACAGGCGGCGCCATTGGGTGGTGGGATCGAGCAAGCGCTTTCGCTCCTGACGGCGCAGTTCCACGCGTTCGTCAGCGACCCATTTCGCCTCCACCGAACGGCCTAACTGCGCCAGAGTCTGCTGGGCCAGCGCCCACAGCTCGTCGGCGCGTTGGGGGTCGCAGGTGAAGCTCAACTGGCTTTCGATGCGCTGGGTGTCGGGGTTCAGTTCGCTGTCGAAGCGCAGGCGGTAGACGCCGGACGCCTCGCCACGCAGGCGTTGCTTGAGCTGCTGGTTGGCCAGTTCACGCAGGGCTGCGACACGGGCCGCCGCTTCGGGCGTCCATGGCTGTTCGCTGAAGCTGTTGGCTTCGAGTACCACGCGTGGTTCCAGGGCTACGGCGATGTCGGCGCGGCGTTGACCGGGTTTTTGCAGGGCAGGGCGGCTGGGTTGGGCAACGCCGCGCGGGATATTGGCCAGTTGCTCGACCACGGCTTTTGCCAGGTGCGCCGGATCCATGTCCGCCATCAGGTAGTAGGTGACCGGGGCCTGCGTGAGCTGCTGCCAGTCCTCATTCAGGGTGCTTGATTGCAATGCCTCCAAGGCGTGTTGATCCGGGGCTTGCCAGGTGTCGACGCCGTAGCGCAGTTCACGTCGGGCGGCGGCGATGGCGTCGGGTCGGGTGCTCACACGGGTCAGCAGATCATCGCGGGCAGCGCTGAACAGTTCGTCATCGATCGGCGCGCCCACCTGGCTCTGGCGATAGCTTTGCAGCAGTGTGGTCAGGGCGACAATCGAGGCGTTTGAGCGGGCGCTTAATTGCAGGCGCGTAGCACTTTGTTCAAGGCTCAAGGTTGCCTTGTGCTGTTTACGCCACGCCTCCAATCCTGGCGCGCCACTCTGGTTGCCCAGTTGCGCCGCCATTTGCAGGCGCCAGGCGGGTACGTCGCGGCGCTCGTAACCGGCGGACGATTCGGCTTGCAGTCGCCATTGGCCGTCTTCGGCATTGCGGCGCAGCCAGACCAGGCGATCACCGTTGCTCAGTTGCCAGTGCTCGACCTGTTCAGCGGTAAAGCTGCGTTTGCCCAGCACCGAACCGGGTGCACCAGCCGATGGCAGTGTGAAGGTGGCAGCAGGCGGTGCCACCGGCGGGGCCGACTGCGGCGCTGCCAGTGATGAGTGGGCAATGGACGCGCGCAACCGTTGCACATCGTCCACCGTCGGCAGGCGCACCACACGGTTGCCCGGCGCGGTGAATTGCAGCACTTGGTCGGGGCTGTTCAGCCAACGGTTCAGGCGGGCATTGAGGGCTGCGAGGTCGATGGTGTCCAGCGCGTTAAGCGTGCGCTGGGCGATCTGATGCGGCGCGACGACGGGGCGGTTCTGCACGGCGGCATCGTTGAGCGAGGTCACCCATTGCTCGAAGGTGCGCGACTCATCCTTGGCCAGCATGGCGTCTGCCAATAAGCGGATTTTGCTCCGTTCCCGGTCCAGATCCTGCGCAGTCAACCCGTGTTGGCGCACACGCTCCAACTCGGTCAGCAGCTGCCTCAGGGCATCGTCATGATGAGCACCGTCAACACCGGCCGCGACGCCCAGTACGCTGGAATACTCGCCGATCAAGGTCTTCTGCGCCGTAAGGCTGCGCACGCCGGTTGGCAGGGGTTGGCGGCGTAACTGGGCCAACAGCGCCGACAGGGCCATGCGGTCGACCAAACGCTCGCGGCTGGCTTCGGCCGTGATGCCACGGCTGTCCGGTTCGTGCAGGCGAAACAGCAGGGACACTTGGTTGCTGCCGGTTTGCGGGTCTTGCAGGCGGAAGATTTTGAGCTGGTTATCGAGAGGCAGTTCGCGGTGTTCACGTTCCGGTAGTGCCTTGGCGGCCGGGGCGCCGAAGGCCTGCTGGATCTGCTGCGTCAACTGCTGTGGCTCGAAGTCGCCGACCACCGACAACACCATGTTATTGGGTACGTACCAACGCTGTTGAAAGCGCTGCAAGGCACCGAGCGACGCTTCGCGGATCGCCGTTTCATTGCCGATGGTGCGGTGTTGTGGGTAACGCGAACCCACCCGTTGAGTGGCCGCGCGTTGGTCATTCATGCGTTGGGCCACGCCAAGGCCGCCGCGCCATTCTTCGATGACGATGGGGCGTTCGCGCTCAAGGTCTGCGGTGTTGTAATCACCCGCGAACACCAGTTGCGCAAGCTTTTCCAAGGCTATGGGTGTTTGCGTGGTACCGGCCATGGGGCTGAGCAGGTACTGGGTGCGGTCATAGCTGGTCATGGCGTTGTAGTTGCGGCCCTGCACCCAACCCAACGCGGTCATCTGCGCACGCAGGTCGCTGGCTTGGCCCGCACGGCTGCGGAAGGTCAGGTGTTCGAGCATATGGGCCACGCCCACCTGGTCGTCGTCTTCATCCACCGAGCCTGCGCGCACGGTCAGGCGCAGGTCCAGGCGGCCGGTTTGGGTGCTGTCCTGCACCAAGCGGTATTCCAAGCCATTGGCCAGTTGGCCGCGCACCACCTGGGGCGCCCACGGCAGCGGTTCTTGGGTGACGGGCGATGCGCAGGCGCACAGCAGCAGTGGGCCGAGCAGGCCTGCAAGTAACTTATTCATCAAGGGTTCCAGGCTAATCAGGTGGCTGGTTAGAAGCGGTAGCCGACTTCGAGCCAATATTGGCGGCCGACTTCATAGGTGACGGTCGAGCTGCCACTGCCGACGATCTCGTTGACGTGGTCGGTGACGTTGGTGATGTCCACCGCGGCGAACAGCGCCTGCTCCTTGCCTGTGGGGATTTCCCAACTGATGCGCATGTCCCACGTGGGGGCGGCCTTTACAGTCGCGGCGTCGTACACCGCCAGGTCATCGCCGTCGACGGTCACGGTTTTACTGGTGCTGACGATCTGTTCGTAGGGGCCGCGATAGCGCAGGAAGTTACTGACGGTGAGGTTCCACTGCGGGATCTCGGTGATGGTGGTCAGGCGGGCTGTCCAGGGGCGATTGAAGTCGCTGGCAGGCAGGTCGCTATAGGCCATGCGCTTGCCGTCGTAGATCACGTCAGCATCGGCGAATTCATCGGCGTCGATACCTGACTCGTAAGTGCCGTAGGCGTCTTTGGTGCGTGACCAGTCAAAGGCTGCTTGCACGCTGGTGCGGGTGCCTTGCCAATTGAATTCCCCTTTGGGGGTGATGGTCAGGCTGATGTTATCGCTCTCGCTGGAAGCTTGGTTGGTGTAGGTGTAGTAGATGCTGTCATAGCCGGCTTGTGCTCCAAGGCCCAGCACGCGAGAGGAGGCCTTGACGATTTTGTCCTTGCCTTCGCGGTGCACGTACTTGAGGCGAAAGTCGGTGTCGAGCCAAACCTGATCAAGCCCCAGGGTCCATTCGTCATCGTAGGGCACCTTGAGGTCGGTCAGCTTGTTCAGGTTTTCCACTTGAGTGGAACGCCACGCGCCGTCTTGGGTGGTGCGGGTGTAGAGCGTGTTAAAACCCTGGCGACCGTCGGCCAGGCGGTATTTGAAGAGGTTGCGGCCGTAGTAGCGGTTGACGCCGAATACCAGCACGGTACTGCGGTCACCGAAGAAGTCGTAGTCACCGGTAAAACGTGGGGCCAGGTTCTGTTGTTGCATGTAGTCGTCGCCTTCCAGGCGTAACCCCGGACGCAGGCCGAGCTTGCCGATCTGCATCGCGTCTTCGACGAACACTGCGTATTTGTTTTCCGTCAGGTCGATCTTGCCGGCGCCGTACTCCAGGCGCGTACCCGCCCACTGGCGGGTGGACCCGTTGAGCAGCGTACCGATGGAACACAGGTTGTCGTTGTTGGCGCAGGTGGCAATGCTGTCGCGCTTGTTGATGGTGGCGGAGGTGGCCATTTTTTCCCGCTCCCAGGTCGCTTGGGTGCGGGTCAGTTGCAGACCGGTGACCACTTTGTGTTCGGTGCCCGCCCAGTTGAAGGCCTGCCAGTCAGCCTTGAGTTTGTAGTCGATGCTGCTCTGGGTCTGGTCCAGGTTGCCATAGGCACCCTCGCCACTACGGGAGTTGGTAGTTTCCGGGCGACCCCAGTCTTTGGTCGTGGAGTAGAACCAGGCGATCGCGTCATTGGATTCGGAGCGGCGCGAGCTGTTGAGGTCGCTGACCGCCAGCGTGTGCGACCAGCGCGCCGTGTCGCCTTCCCATACGGCTTTGACCGAGCCCTGCCAGCCGCCGTTGATGTTGGTGAAATCAGCGTTGCGGTAGTTTTCGCGGAAATAGGTGTTTTCCTGGGGCGCCTGGATAAATGAACCGTCGAGGCTGAGCCTGTCGTTGACGTTCCAGTAGGACTTGACCATGTAGTTGTCGAGTTGACGCGTCTGGTCCCGAGTGTTCTCGCCGGTGGGGCTGTTGTAGCCCCCGGTGTAGGTGTTCAACGGAATGACCGAGCGCTTTTGCGAGAAGCTCAGGATGCCGCCGAAGTCTTCGGTCAGGTGGCCTTCGAGTCTGCCGCGCAGCGTCGTCTTCTCGAACTCGGGCTGGTATTGCTCGTTGGATGCGTTGTCGAAGTTAGCTTGGTCTTTTTCGGTGATGTGGTAACTCGTCCATGCCGACCGGCTCATGGAATAGGAGAATTTACCGTGCAGCGCCTGCGTGGGCCGACGGGTGATAGCGTCGACTACACCACCGTTGAATCCCCCATATTCGGCGGGCACGTTGCTGTCGTAGACCGTCACTTCCTGCAGCAGGTCGGCGTCCAGGGCGATGCCGTGGGAGCGACTCGGTGCTGCATCGAACTGACGGGTTTCGCCGTAGCCGTGGGCGCCGGGGTCGAGGTCGTTGTTGATCGAGATACCGTCGATCATGAAGTTGTTCTGGTAGAACTTGGCACCGTTGATGCTGATGTCCGCCGGGTCGATTTCTCCGGGGGTCTTGGAACTCTGCTGCGCACCGCTGAACTGCACGCTGGGGTGCATTTGCAGCAGCGTGGTGATGTCGCCATTGGCGCCGGGGAAGGCCTGGATCGCCTTTTGATCAATAACGGTGGCGCCCTGGAACGAGTTTTCCTGGGTGAAACCCAGCACCACCGTGCTGTCCAGCATTAAGGGTTCACCGGCAGCGGCATTGGGCAGGCGATGGAATACCAGCGCGCCATCCTGATAGCCCCAGCCGATGCCGGTCCCTTGCAACAGGTAAGCGAGGGCAGCGTCGTTGCTCATGTCGCCATTCACACCGGGGGAACTCACGCCCTTGAGCAGTTGCGGGTCAACGCTCACTTGCTTGCCGCTCTGTAGGCCGAAGGCGATCAAGGCGCCGGCCAGCGGCTGCGGCGGGATGTTGAACACGTGGCCCGAGGCGGGCGCATCGGGTTGCGCCAGGGCCAGCGGCAGCGGGCCAAACGCGCAGCAAAGCCCGAGCACGCTGGCGGCAGCACCTTTTTTCAGGCGCAGCGGCCACGTGCCCGGCGTACCGAACGGGTGAAGGGTGTGTGTCATGCAAAGATCCCCGCGCCGGCACAAAAAACCGGCCAGTCAATGAATACGAATAAATCTCAATTGCTGCGCGCGGGACAGAAGACGGGACAGCGCGGGGGATTTTCAGAAAAAAGCTGAATTATTTTTAAATGCCGGGAAATTACTTGCTCAACACCAGCAGCCACGGGCTGTAGGCGCTGACTTTTGCGCCGTAGGGTTGCAGCACGGCCTGCAGCGCCGCCTTGGGTTTGCGCAGGTCGTAAACCCCCGTGACCCGCTGCGCACCCAGTTGCTTATCGCGCAGCACAATGATGGCGGGTGTATAGCGGCGCAGTTGTTCCAGTACCTCGTTGATCGGCAGGTCATCGGCAATCAACTGGCCCTGACGCCAGGAAGCAGCCTGGCTGGGGGAAAAACTGCCGAGTTCGGCGCGCCCGGCGCGCAAGGTGAGGCGTTGCCCCGGCACCAGGCTGGCGAGGGTGCGGCGGGCTTGCGCATCGGTGACATTGACCGAGCCTTGTTGCACGGCGACGCTCGGATCATCCGGCGTAGCATTGACGTTGAACGCGGTGCCGGTCACGGTCACGCGCAATGTCGTGGTCAATACATGAAAGGGTTTGCTCTTGTCCGGCGTCACCTTGAAAAACGCCTGGCCGGTCAGCAATCGCACATCGCGGTGATTGTCGGCGATGTCCACGGCAATCGCCGAATGGCTGTCGAGTTGCACCACGCTGCCGTCACTGAGGGTGATGTCGCGGGTTTCCCCAGCGCCGGTGCGGTAATCGGCTTGCCAGCGCAGCAGCAGGCTCGGCGCCAACGCCACCACCAGACACGCCGCGATGGCAGCGGCGACCCAGCGTCGAACCCGGCGCGGGCGGGCGGTGTAACGCTGCAGTGGCGCTGCGGGCTGTGGCCAATGTTCTGCGCTGACCGGCGCTACATGCCCAGTCAACTGCCATACGCGTTCAGCCTTGCGATAGGCCTTGGCATTGGCCTCGCTGGCTGCGCACCAATCGGCCACTTGCCCACGCAGGTCCGCATCCAGCGGGGCCTGTTGCACGCGCATCAGCCAGTCGAGGGCCTGGTCGCGGCGGGCGTTGGCGCTATCCTCGGTGGGCATGAATGGCGTATCTCCGCAGGCAAAAAACGGCGGGCAGGATCCCATGGATTCGCCCTTCACCGCAAAAGACGCATCAGCAGAGTTTTTTTTCAGAAAAGTTTTGGTGCGCTCAGTCATCGTCCACCTCCAGGCAGTCCATGCAGTGGCGCAGCGCGTCGTGAACCAGTTGATGCACCAATGCAGTCGACACCCCCAAAGCGGCGGCTACCTGTTGCAACGTGAACCCGCCCAGCCGATGCATTTCAAAAGCGCGGCGGGTGCGCTCGGGCAATTGGGCCAAGGCGCGGGAGATGGCTTCCAGTTCATTCTGGCTGCTCACTTCACGCTCAGGGGAGGCGCTGCTGGAGGGCAAGTCGTTGAGCAATTCGTCGCCACCGGGCTGCACCCGCTCGGTGGCGGTGCGGCGCGTCAAGTCCAGGGCAAGGTTGCGCACGATGCGGTACAGGTAGCTGGCCGGGTGGCGGATATCGGCCTGCTCATCCTGGCCGCTGAAACGCAACCAGGCTTCCTGCACCACGTCCTCGGCGCGCGCGCGGCAGCCCACGATGGGCGTGGCATAGTCCAGCAGCGCGGCCCGGTGGGTCAGGTAAAGCTGGAGTTTTTCATCCGCCAAGAGAGTCAGCTGCCTGCGCGCGACTGTGCCGCGTGGCACAGACTGGGAAGTGAGAGGGCGCGGAGTTTAGCGGTGGTTGATAATGGTTATCAACAACTTGATCGCTTTTGTTGCGCGGCAATCAACGGCGCAAGTGCTTGAGGAGCTTTTCAACAGCCTGCGCCGCATCGATCTGGGCGGTGTCGACCGTCAATGGCGCGTCATTCCAAGGTTCGTATTCATGAACCAAGACCGACTGCCAGCTCGGCGCAATTAGCCCTGGAATATCGCTCTCACGGCTTTCGACGCGGCGTTGGTGCTCGCGCGTATCAGAGCAAACGATTTGGATATCGACCAACGCCACCCCCGCCGTTGCGGCAGTTGCTCGCCACGCCGCGCGGCTTTCCTGCACCGGGTTCACGCAGTCGGCGACCACCGTATGCCCCAACTGCAAGTTGCTCAAGCCCAGAGCGTTCGCCACGCCATAGCCGCTGGCGCCCGGCACCACAGCTGCATCGCGAAGCGCTTGCTCGATGACATCGATGCGCAAGTAAACCGCATTGAACCGGCGTGCCAGTTCGCGGGCAATCGTGGTCTTGCCGGTGCCGGGCAAGCCGCTGAAGACGATAAGCATGGTTCGGTCCTTCGATAGGTCACAGGGGCGTGTTCAGGGTATCCTCCACTTCCTCCACAGGTCGACCCCAGGACACTCCATGCCCTTGCAGTTCGTAAAAATGCACGCCCATGGCGATGACTTCATCATCGTCGACCGCCGTGGCCTGGACGACCCGATCACCCCACAGATCGCCCGCCGCCTGGGCAATCGCCACACTGGCATCGGCTTCAATCAACTGGCCGTGGTGCTTGATTGCGAAGATGCCGTCGCACGTATCAAGTTCTGGAACCCCAACGGCACAGCGCTGCAAACCTGCGGGAGCGCCACCCGAGGCGTGGCCGACCGTTTGATGCATGAAATCGGCGGCGATTCGGTTGTGCTGCGCACTGACCGTGGCCTGCTGACCTGCGTGCGCGAGTCGGGGCGGCGGGTGTCGGTGAACATGGGCGAGCCGTCGTTGGACTGGGCATCAGTGCCGCTGGCCGAGGCCATGGACACGGGCACCTTGCCGATCGACGGCAGCCCGGCGGCGTGCAGCATGGGCAATCCCCATTGCACGTTTTTTGTCGACGACATCAACGCCATCGATGTGGCCGCAGTAGGCCCGGCGCTGGAACTTCATCCGTTGTTCCCGGCCAGGACCAATGTGCATTTTGTGCAGGTGCTGGACCGTGGGCATATCCGCCTGCGCATCTGGGAGCGTGGCGGTGGCGTGCCGTTGGGTTCCGGTTCGTGCTGTTGCGGGGCGGTGGTCAATGGCATCCGGCGCGGCTTGCTGGATGCCACGGTGCAGGTGCAGTGCGATGGCGGCACGGTCACCGTGCACTGGGCGGGCGAGGGCGGCGTGGTGTTGACCGGCAGTGTCGAGCCGATCATGCAGGGCAGTGTCTATCTGTCCTGAAACTTCACCGTAAACGTGGTGCCGGCGTTGGCGCAGGAACTCACCGCCACATCGCCGCCATGCACTTTGGCCAGCTCGCGCACGATATACAGCCCCAGGCCCACACTGCGTACGTCACTGCCCTGGTCGGTGCCGCGGGTCATGGGCTCGAACAGCCCGGTCAGCAAGGCTTCGGGAATTGCCGGGCCGTGGTTGTGCACGGCGACTTCACACGCGCCATCACCCAGGTTCGAGGTGATGGTGATGGGTTGCAGCGGGTCGCCATAAGCCACGCTGTTGGCCACCAGGTTACCGATGATCTGCTGCACGCGGTCTGCGTCCAGACACGCGCCGCCACTGCCTTTGGCCTGATGCTCCAACGTCGCTTTGGGGAATGCCACACGCAGCTCATCCACCGTGCGATGAATCACGTCATGCAGGTCCAGCGGCGCCGCCTTGATGCTGATGCCCTGGCCGACCCGGGCCTGGGTGAAGTCCAACAGGTCGGCAATCATGCGTTGGGCGCGTTCGGATGATTGGCTGATATGCCCAAGTAGCTGGCGTTCTTTGGCGGTGCGCTCGCCACGGTTGAGAAAGTCCGACGCCATGCGGATCGCCGTAAGGGGGTTTTTCAGGTCATGGCTGACAATCGCAACCATCTGCTCGGCAAACAGTGCGCGGCGCTGGGCAATGGCGTAGGCCTCGCTCAGTTCGGCCTGTGCCTGGTGCAGCGCCAGTTCGGTAGCGGTCTTTTCCTGCAGCAGCGCTTCGGCCAGGTTGCGTGCGTTGAGCAACTCGCGCTCGTACTTGTCCCGGTCGGTGGTGCCGAACAACGCCAGGTCGTGCACTACAGCGCCGGCCTGTTCGCGTTTGTTGCCGTTGAGCAGCACGGTCACCTTGTGCCCGTCGTGGTGCAGCATGTCCAACTTCACTTCGGTGACGCTGCCGTGCATGCGCAGCATCGGCGCCAGGTGGGTCTGGTGGAAGATCCGCCCGCCTATGGTCAGCAGGTCCTGGAAGCGATGGCCGCACAACTCGGCATTGCTGAACCCCAACCAATCACTGAAGCGCGCGTTGGCTTGCAGGATCGTGCCGTCTTCCGAGGTGACGGCCAGGGCGCAGGCGGCGCTGTCGAACAGCTCAGTGGGCACGGGAAACCGCCCAAGGCGCGAGGAATGTGTCCATGGCCGCCGCGCAGGCTTGCGGCGCGCTCATGTGCGGGCAGTGGCCGACGTTAGCCACCAGGCAATAGGTGCTGTTGGGCAACACGCGGTGCAGGTATTCGCCCACGGCCACGGGGGCAATCAGGTCGTCGCTCGATTGCAGGATCAACACCGGGGTGGTCAGGCCGATCACGTCCTGGCGGTTGTCGGACATGAAGGTGACGCGCGCGAATTGCTTGGCGATGTCCGGTTCGGTGCGGCAGAAACTGTCGGTCAGTTCGTCACTCAGCGCTGGTTGCCCAGGCGCGCCCATGATCACCGGGGCCATGGCGCTGGACCAACCGAGGTAGTTGCTGTCGAGGGTGTCGAGCAGGTCGTCGATATCGCTGCGCTTGAAGCCGCCTACGTAGTCATCGATATCGATATAGCGCGGTGAGGGACCGATCATCACATGGGCAGCGACACGGCCGGGGCTCAGGCGATCGGCGAGGGTGCCGATCATCGCGCTGACCGAGTGCCCCACCAGAATCACCGGGCCTTCGGCATAGGCGTCGATGATCTCGTTGAGGTCGCGGGCGTAGCCTTCCAGCACGTTGTATTTGGTCTTGTCGAAGGCGCTCAGGTCAGACAGACCGGCGCCCACCAAGTCATACATCACCACGCGAAAGCGTTCTTCAAACTGCGGTGCCAAGTATTTCCACATGGCCTGGTTGCAGCCGAATCCATGGGAAAACACCAGGGTCGAAGCCCCGCGGCCCATCACAGTAACGTTGTTGCGGTGGCGTAGGTCCATGTGGGTCCCGAAATTATGGCGTATTGCTATATACGCGGCAGTTTAGATAGTCATCGGCGTGGGGTCACGCGTTATAGCGCTGATAAGGTAAAGTCGGCGCCTTCAGGAAGAAACTTCAGGTAACAAACATGATGCGGTGGTTACGGCAATCTCTCTCGATTCTGCTGGTAGTGGTGTTCACCAGCCCGTTAATCAGCGCCCAGGCTGACACCTCGCCGATTGGCATCGCCCTTGACCAGCGGGTGATAGACCTCACCAACACCCTCGACACCAGCACCACCACTCGTCTGAAAGAGCAGCTCGCCGCCCTCGAACAACGCAAAGGCGCCCAGGTGGCGGTGTTGCTGGTGCCCTCAACTGGCGAGGCGAGCATCGAGGATTACGCCAACCAACTGTTCCGCGCCTGGAAACTGGGGCGCAAGGACGTCAACGACGGCATCCTGCTGCTGGTGGCCAAGGCTGATCGCAAGGTGCGTATCGAAGTGGGCTACGGCCTGGAAGGCACCGTCACCGACCTGTTGGCCCACCGCATCATTGAGGAGCACATCACGCCGGCGTTTCGTCGGGGCGATTACGCGGGCGGCATCAGCCAAGGCGTGGATGATCTGGTCGTGCTGGTGGACGGCGGAGAGTTGCCTCAGGTGACAGGCCCCGGCGTTGCGCCCGAGGCCATCGCGGTGTTGCTCGCGTTTATCGTTGGTGCGATTGGCGGCGTGCTGATGGCCGCGCGCAAGCTGGGTTGGCGTGGGGCGTTAATCGCCACGGCTGCCGTCACTGTGTTGCTGGTGGTGTTCGCCGGTGGCCGGGAATGGCCGGTTTATCTGCTGGTATTGCCGCTGAGCATCCTGATTGGCGGCGCCACCTTCGGCGCATTGTGGCTGGCGCGCACGGCGTTCTACTGCGTGATGGGGGTGCTGGCCTATGTCGTCGGTGTGGTGATAGCCAACCGGTTTGTAGAGGTCAGTTATGTCCATTGGCTGGTCTGGCCGTTTGGCGGGGCGTTAGTGCTGGGCTTATACCTTGGGTTGTACTTCGTCATCAAAGCATCCTGGAAAAAGAGCCCGCGCTTTTTCCTCCTGCGTGCGTTGGCGGTCACGGCTGTCTACGTTGCCGCAGGGATGCTGCTGGGGCACGGTTACCAGGGCTGGATCGTGGCGATCCCCGTGGCCTCCTTCGTGGCGTTTATTGTGTTTGTGCAGAGCATTGCCAGTTCCGGGGCGGGTTCGAGCCGGAGCTCCGGTTCAAGCTCCAGCTCTAGCTCCAGCTCCAGTGGCTCCAGCTCCAGCAGTTCCTCGGGTGGCGGCGGTTCCAGTGGCGGCGGCGGGGCTTCGGGGAGTTGGTAAGCCTGACGAGGCCCTGACCGTTACAGCTGTTTAGAGAGAAAAACGCGGCTGCTGCCTTGGGGCGCGCAGGGTATTTCTCCAAACCGCACCCATCCATTTTTCTCGTAAAACCCCGGCGCCTGAAAGCTGATGGTGTACAGCACCGCATTCAGGCAGCCCCGACGCCGAGCTTCGTCTTCAAAAGCTTTCAGCAACTGGCTGCCGAGGCCCGTGCCACGCAGGGAGTCGGGCAGGTGAAACAGGTCAAGGAAGGCCATGCCGAACGCTGTTCTACCCGTAATGCCTCCCAAGACTTCCTGGGTGTGCGGGTCTCTGATCAACACCGTCAAAGGGCGCCGGTCATGGTAACCGGCGGCCTGTTCGTTGAAGGCGGCCAGGCCGCTACTCAGGATACGCTCTGCGTCGGGGTTGGGTTGGTCGCTGATTTCAATCTGAGCATGCTGCATCGCGATGGCGTCCGTGTTGTGCCTGACCTTGGCGCTGGCCCGTGGTTCAGTGGGGCGAGGCGTCTGATGAGTGTTCGGGTGATGCTTGTCCTGTTTTGTTTCCAGAGGGCGTTGCAGCGTCTGTTGCCGGCGCCGACTTCCTGGGTGTGCGAATCGCGTTGCTGCTTTGAGTGAGCACACAGTAGTCGGAATGTTCCGGCCACTCCTTGAGCGTTTTGTTGATCAGGCGGGTTGGGCACAAAAGCAGCACATCGCCGAAGGAAAACAGTGGGAATGCGCGTACCACGGGATGACCACGCAATTCTTCGACCTCGCCCCAGATTTGCGTATCGAAATCTTCCGTGGCCCAGGTTTTTGTCAGCCAGAACCTGGCCTCCACCGGGTCACGCGCCTTCATTGCAAGCGCCGCCGAATAAACGATGGAGGCAGAACTTCCCGGTGCAACAACAATGACCATTGCCGCGCAGGCGACCACTGCCAGCAGGCTAAAGAACAGGCGCTTGAACAGGTCCCCCTTGCAGACATAGAACACCACCACGGGCAGTAGGGGGACGGTGGTGGCGAACATCGAGATAAACATCAAGCGGTTCATGCCGTCGAGCGTGTCTTTGTCGGCATAGGCGCTGTAGATCAAGCTGGCGGGAAATACCGCAGAGAACACCGTTGCAATCAGCAACAATGCAAGCATGAGGATGAACAAGCCCCGTACCGGCCAGCTGCGAGGTTTTGCGGTACTCGCAAAGGTTGCACAGATGTCGACGGCAACGCGGAATCCGGGTAACGCCACCAGGCCAAACAAGGTGGCGGCAAGACCAACCAGGGTATAGAGCAGCGTGTCGTCACCGCTCAACGAAGGCCCCTTGAAGCTGTGCCACAGCATTGCAAGGATACCGCTCAATACCGGCACAAACAGGATGCCCACCAATTTGCGCTGTTGGGACGCCGCATCACTGAACAAGGACATCGTTAGCCCGAACAGGAATGTGGTCGATAACAGAATGAACAGGTACACCCCCAGCATGCCGGCCACGGCGGCGAGCCAGGGAATCAGCGCCGACTTGGCCTCCAGCGCAGCGGCCATCAGGTCCGGGCGGCCTATCGCAGTCGCGTAGGTGGACAGCGTATAAAACCCCAGCAATGTGCCCAGCCCCGCGAAAATAACGCTGAGGGGCGCCCAATAGATGGCCATTCGTTTGAGGTTTTTCTTAACAGCTTGTTGAAAGGTGGGCGGTGTTGCGTTGAGCACGAGGTGATTCCTTCCCTGGACAAAAATAGCGGTGATGTACCCGGAGCATGTTGGGCTGAGCGTTAAAGCGCCATCACCATCTCATGCCACGCCATTCCGCCGTGATCCGAAGGCGAAGGCCGAACATAGGTGTAACCCAGCCGCGCATACAACGGCACATGCCGCTCCTTGCACATCAGGTGAATGGTTCGCTTGCCTAGCGTCTTCATGCGCTGCACAAACTCGCTCATCAACACCGTGGAATAGCCGTTGCCCTGATGCGCGGGGTCGACCACCACCGACATGATCACCACATTCGGCGCCTCGGGTGCATGCCCCACCAACTCCTTGAATGCCTCGTCCGACATCACCACTTCATGGGCGCAGCCACTGTTGATAAATCCCACCACCTCGCCATCGGCTTCAAGAATCAGGAAGCCTTGCGGGTACAACGCAATGCGCGTGGCGATCTTCTCCAGGGTCGCGGCTTCGTCGCCTTCGTAGGCAGTGATTTCTATCTCAAAGCAACGGGCAGCGTCGGCGGGGAGGGCGTTGCGCAGGGTGAGGGCGGGCATGCAGGTTCCTGGGGCATTGATTGAAAGGGCACATGATAGATACAAACCCGCCAAGTGGCACAGTCTACGGTGTATGTCGCGACATCCTGACTGTTGCACTGCCCCCAGCATCGCGCCACTTGATCGCGCTAATATAAAAAACCAGGTCTGGCTCCAAGGTATCGATCAGGCCTTGAAGTCACCAACACGCATAAAGGAAGGACCCTGTGCTGGAAATAAAACGCGCCACCCCCGAAGACGCCAACGCCGCTTTTGACATCCGCCGCGAAGCCATCCGCCGCCAATGCATCGGTGCCTACACCGCTGAGCAAATGGCGCTCTGGACTCGCGGCAGTGCCGACGATGGTTACAGCACGTTGATGGAAAAACCGTTTTACCTCGGCTGGGTAAACGATGAACCGGTCGCCACCGGCATGCTCGACCTCGACAACAATGAAGTGGGCGCGTTGTTTGTACTGCCGCAGTTCACCGGACGTGGGTACGGCAAGGCGATGCTGGATCATCTTGAGGCGCTTGCGCGGGAACTGGAGTTAGCAGAGGTGGTGCTGGATGCGACGTTGAATGCGGCGAGTTTCTATCGGGCATGCGGCTATGTGGGGGAGCAGCAGGCGATCTACCACTCGCCGTCGGGGCTGGAGTTGGCGTGTATACCGATGACTAAGCGGATTGAGTGAGCAGCGCTACCCAATGAGGGGCTTACTGGCGATAGCGGTGGTTCAGGCAACAAGGCTCTCGACGCTGTCCTTGCCCCTCATCAGGTACGGAAAGCCGCGCGCAGCCGCTCTATAACCGCGTCAACCGAATCCCCATGAACCTGCGGCGGCACCCGACTTTCCCCAAATTCGCGCCACACAAACAGCGTCAACTCGGCGCCGTCGGTCTGCGCCTGCGCATGGCCGGGCGCGGCAAAGCTATGCAGCAATCGATAACGCTCATCCCGCCAGAACGCATCTTCCACCCAGTCATACACCGGGATGAAATGAAAATGCAGCGGGAACCCTGGCATATGCCCGTAGCGGCTGATGTACAGCCACTTGGGTTCGAGTTGCGCCTCCATGACCCGCTGGGTCCTGGCCAGTAACCCACCCAGTTCGGCCAGTGCGGCTTCCGGCATGTCGGCCAGGGAATGAATACGCGCCTTGGCGCCCAGCATCAGGTAGCCCGGCAGTTTTGACGCCAGGTGATGGTTGAGCTGCCAGTGCTCGGTCTCAAGCAGGATGTAAGCAGGGTCGATCTGCATCAGCGTGCATCCACGGGAACAAGACCGGCAGGATAACAAGCGTCGCCGCCTGTATCCCACAAAAGCATGGGATCTGTGTCTGTCGCCTACCGTTGCAGGCCGATAGCCTCCCTCCACCATCACTCACGACTGAGCCCCCCATGAACCTCACCGCTGTCCCCTTTGGCACCACCGACTGGTCCGCCATCGACCCCGTCGTTTACCCCGGCGTTACCGGCCATGCGCTGTGGCGCACCTGCCATTTCGGAAACACTCGTGTACGCATGGTGGAGTACACCCCCGGCTACCTGGCCGATCACTGGTGCAAACGCGGGCATGTGTTGTTGTGCCTGGAAGGCGAGTTGGACACGGAGTTGGAAGACGGCCGTCAGTTCACGCTGACGGCCGGGATGAGTTACCAGGTAGGTAATGACATGGAAGCGCATCGCTCATCGACGAGCGTTGGGGCGAAGCTGTTTATCGTGGATTGATGCAGCACGGTCAGTGCATCTTGCTGTGGTCCATATGGCTATGGTCCACACCATCCAAACCACGTGCTGGCGCGGTCACTTCGACGGTCTGCTGTTCACCCTTGGCGTTTTCCACCGTCAGGGTCAGCGGTACTTGGTCGCCTTCCTTAATATGCCCGGTCAGGCCCATCAGCATCACGTGGTAGCCATTCGGGTCGAGTGTGACGGCCTTGCCTGCGGGCAAGGCCACTGCGTCTACCGGGCCCATGCGCATGACGTCGTCTTTCATGCTCATTTCATGGATCTGCACGTCCTTTGCCACCGGCGATGCCACACGCAGTAACTTGCTGTCGCTGTCGGCCGTGACGGTCATGAACGCGCCGCTGGACGGCTGGCCCTGCACCGTGGCGCGCACCCAGGCGTCGGTCACTTGCACCTGGGCGCTGGCGTGGGCGGCGAAACCCAAGAGGGCGAGGCCGAAGGTGAAGCGCTTGAGGTGTTGAACGGCAGTCATTAGCAGACCTCCATGACGGTGAGCAGATCTTCTGCGCACTCTTTTGCGGTAAGGGATGCTTGCAGGCCCAGGCGCAGGTTGCCGCGCGTGTCGAAGACGAAACTGGTGGCCGTGTGGGACAGCGTGTAGGTGTCGCCGGCGGGGATCTTTTCATAAAAGATCCCGAACTCCTTGGCGGCCACGGCGATTTCTTCGGGGGTGCCGTACAGCGCTTCGAAGCTCGGATCGAAGGCCTTGACGTACTTGTCGAGAATCTCCGGTGTGTCGCGTTCCGGGTCGAGGGTGATAAAGATCACCTGCATGATCTCGCCGTCGCGGCCCATCAGCTTCTTGGCTTGGGCGGCGCGGGCGAGGGTGGTCGGGCACACGGCCGGGCACTGGGTGAAGCCGAAGAACACCACCGGCATCAGCCCACGGTAGGAGCTGAGGGTGACGGTGTCGCCCTCGGTGTTCTTGAGCTTGAAGGTGCGGCCCATGATCTTGTCGCTCAAGTCCTTGCCGTACTTGAAGTTCAACCTGGGGCTGTTGTCACAACCGGTCAGCAGGCCCAGACCCAGCAGGCCCATGCCGGTCAGGACCTTGCGGCGGGTGAATAACGTACTCATCAACTGTGCATCCTGTGAAACGCCTGCATTGCTCTGGATCTACACATCAGGCTTTGAAAAGGAGTAAACGAGGAGGGCGCCAAGTCTACCAACCCTGGCGATGGCACGTAATCTGCGACGTTCTGCCACAGGGGGCCGCCGTATTTCATCCCTTTGCGGCTTCGGTGGTAGAGTCGCCGCCATGAAATCGAGCCACCCCGACCGTTCGCCAATCGTCTGGACCCTGTACTTCTGCGTACTGATGAACCTGTTCGTGTGCGGTTTGGGCCATGGCCAGATGATGGGCCAGGAGCTCAATGGGATCGGCGGCGCGTTCTGTTCGGTGGACGGTAAGCAGGCGCCACTTTCCGACAAAGGGTTGGGCAGCCCGTCTTCCAGCAACATCTCGAACTACTTTGCCTGCCCGGTGTGCGCCTCGCTGACGGTCGCCCTCGTGTTCCTGATTGGACTGGCGTGGCTGTTGGGCCTCGGACAAACCCCGCGCCCGGCCCATGAACAACGCAACAAGGCGCCGCCGCGCCATGCCTGGCCCTCGGCCAATCCCCGCGCTTCCCCCGCATTCTGACGTGTGCCTTGGGCCTCCTGTGACCAGGAGGCGTTCTATCGTCACGACTGTGAGTGCATTTCATGAACCAACAATTGCCTGCAGGCGCGAGTCGCCTGGTCAGCAAGGCGTCCCGTCGCCTGCGCGCGGAACCGGCGCGGGCTGAATACCCGAGTAACTCCCGCTGCTTCGTGCACCTGGATGCACGCCTTTTGCCCTACTGGCACACCCTGTTCGATATCTGCCCAGCCCTGCTCAAGCTCGACCCGCCCGAGGGCTTGAACCTGTTCCGCAGCTTTATGACCTGGGCCTATCGCAACCAGCCCGCGCAGGATTGGACCTACCACCTGAATGTGTGCCGCTGGTTGCTGAGCTCGACGTATCGCCAGCACATCGACGATGAGCCCATCGAAGCGTTCATGGCGGCCGCCGCAGCGTGTTGGGTCAACACCGATACCAGCCACGCGCAGGGGGTAGTCCTGGCCTGGCAATCGATGACGGTGTTCGATTGCAAGCAAGCGATGTTCGCCGACGCTGCACCCTCAGCCTTGCCACCCTCGCCATGGGATTTCGCCTGGTGCCCGTTGAACGCCCAAGGACGCTTCAACGGCTGGTTGCCTGTGCCTTGATCGGTATCAAGACGCGTGCGTATTGCGTTGGCACTAAATGGTGCAGCACATCGCAGCGTCGGTGGCGTGGCCCGGAACAGCGCGCGCTGACTGACAGGCTGCGCTGCCGATTACGGTTGAGCTGTCAGCTGCCGGTGCGCGGTTTTTGCTGACGGTCTTTGTCTCTATCGTCGCGGTCATCAGCCTTGGGAGTTTTGTCCGGCTGTTTGACGGTGTCCTGGCTTTTTTTGCCGCTGTCGGCCGGGCTGCTCGGGTACGTGCCGGGTGGCAGCGCGGAGCCTGCAGCCCCATCACCTGCAACAGCATTGGCTGCAGGTGTCGGGTTGTCGCCGAAAGCGGCGAGGGCGGGTTGGCCTGAAAGAGCCGTCAGGCAGAGTGCAAGCACGATCCTTTGTCTATTCGTCATGATTCAATCCTCTTGATTCATCGAACACACCCGTGGACTTGTCCACGGGTCGACGGGTGCGTCACGCAGCCATTGGCTTGTCCGCCATCGCCTTCTTATGCGCGGCCTTCATGGCTTGCATTTGTTCACCCAGTTCTTCCAGTAGAGCTTTGCCCAGCAGTTTCTTCGCTTGAGGAAACATCTCGGTTTCCTCTTCTTCAATGTGGTGTTCCAGCAGTTCCTTGACCACCTTCACCCGACCGGAAAACTCGGTGGTGGACGGCTCCGTCTGCTTCAGGTCAGGCAGCACCAGCGAGTCGACGGTGCGATGCTCTTCCTTGGCTTCGTGGTACATGATGTCCTGCTCCTTGCCGCCGGCTTTTCGGAACGCCGGGTACAGAATCTCTTCTTCAAGCTTGGTGTGCAGGCTGATTTCCATTTCGAGTTTAGCCAGCAACTCGGTGCGCTTTTTAACCCCGCGTTCGGTGGATTCGCTCAGTTGGGTCAACAATGCTTTAACACGTTCATGGTCGGCTTTGAGCAGGTCGATGGCATTCATGATGAAACCTCACAGTCAGGGTATGGGCGCGTCGAGGTGCGCGCGTTGTCTGGTAGGAAATTGCATAAGTCAGACCATCATGGATGATCGGTTAAACGTCATTCGAATCAATAAGTTGAGATTGATTTTAGAAAACCTGTGTCGTGCAGCTTGCATGGTCGGTCCCCAACCAGGTTGCATTAAACCCGCTTCTACCTGCGCACTGGACAGACGGAGGTGGCTCGGCATGTGCCGCAACCATTGGGCGAGAGCGCCCTGGCGTAATTTCGATGGAACCCTTGGGGGGAATGCTTGACCTAACCCATAGACCTCAGGAGGTGAATCATGGAAATAAATTATGTCTGGATCGGTTTGGCGGTGGTTCTGCTGCTCTTGGAATTGTGGGCAATTAACGTCGTATTGCGCAGTACCGGTGGCTGGGAGACCAAGGGGCTGTGGCTGGTGATCCTGATCTTTGTGCCGTTGCTGGGCCTGATTGCGTGGGCGATGTTCGGGCCCAAACGCGAGATGCCGGAACACCGCAAGAGCTGACGCCTAAGGCCGTTAGCAAACAGGCGCCCTATGGGCGCCTGTTTACGTTCAGGTGCCGGATATCAGCCAGCCAGCGCCTTGGCAATCGCCTCATTGAATGCCGGCAAATCGTCGGGTGTACGGGAGGTGATCAAGGTCCAGCCATTGGCGTTGCATTGCTTGACCTCGGCGTCGACCCAACCGGCAGCGCCGGCGTTTTCCAGGTCGATGCGGACGCTTTTGTAGGAGGTCAACGTCTTGCCTTTGATTACGCCCGCGTCGATCAGCGTCCACGGCCCATGACAAATGGCCGCAATGGTTTTGCCGTCGGCGGCGAAGTCCTTGATCAAGCGCAGCGCCGCTGCGTCCTGGCGCAGGGTGTCGGCGTTCACGGTACCGCCGGGGATCACCAGCGCATCAAAATCGCTGCTCTGCACATCCGACAGTTGCACCTCGGATTCCACGGTCCTGTCCTTTTCGGTATCACCGACAAACGTTTGGGTGCTGCCGCCCTTGCTGGAAGCGTGGGTCACCGTCGCGCCAAAACCGCGCAGCGCTTCCAGGGGCTTGAGCAACTCGTCGCGCTCGATGCCGGTGTTGGAGGTGATGATGAGGATTTTCTTTCCGTTGAGTTGCGAGGTCATGGTCGAGTGTCTCCTGGGTGAAGGGGGTTAATGGTCGTGTCTGGCCTGTCGCTTCCTGGCCATTTCAGCTTCGCCGATACCTGACTGTTGAGGGCGCGCGTGGGCAAAAGGTTTAAATTTTTTTGCGCCGATTTCTACGCTGAAATTTCCTTGAACTATCGAAATACCCAGGGCTCTGCTTCACACAGGACGCGATTTTTTGTGCTCCCTTAATTGCTTGGAGAGATACCGTGGCCGCTCCCATAACTGCCGTTAAAACACCTGACCGTATGAGCTCGCAAGAGGCACGGAAAAGTGCAGACTCAGCCGCCACGGCTGATCGCAAGCGGGGTCAATAAGCATGGCGCGCGCGATTACCGCTGCTGAATTGGGGATCGAACTCAAGCCTGAGGACGACAGCGGTTTGTTCAAGTGGTTTATCGCCAGTTTCCTGATGGGCAAGCGAATCCAGGCACCCATTGCCGCACAGGCATACAGGGTGATTGTGGAGCAGCAGGGGCGCGACACTGCCCGCAAGTTGCAGCACTGTACGTCGCGAGAGTTGGTGGCAATGCTGGGGCGTGCCCATTACGTTCGCTACGACGAATCTACTGCGCAGCGGCTGCTGGACCTCAGCGCGAAGCTGAACGCCGATTACGGGGGAAAGATCACTCACGTACGTCGCGCCAGTGCAGACCGCAAGGCGTTTGAGAACCGCTTGGCCGAGTTCGATGGCGTAGGCCCCAAGACCATCGAGATTTTCATGCGCGATGCGGCGGCGGTGCTTTTTTGACGGGATTGTTGTACGTCGGCTGTGCGGGCTGGAGCTTGCCGCGTGAGCACTGGCCGGCGTTCAGCGACGCGGGCACGCATTTGCAGCGCTACGCGTCGCGCTTTAACGCGGTGGAGATCAACAGCTCGTTCTATCGTCCATACCTGCCGAAAACGTACGCACGTTGGGGCCAATCCGTGCCGTCTGCGTTTCGTTTTTCGGTGAAAGTGCCCAAGCGTATTACCCACGAGTTGGGCCTGCAGCGTTGTGAAGCTGCGCTGGATGAGTTTCTCGAACAGTGCGCGCCACTGCGTGAACACTTGGGCTGCCTGCTGGTGCAACTGCCTCCCTCATTGAGCTATGAGCCCTCCAGTGCCAGCGCCTTTTTCATGGCTGTTCGCCGATGTTTTGCCGGCAATGTGGTGCTTGAGCCGCGCCACGCCAGTTGGCTGGCAGCTGAGGCGATGTTGCAGGATTTGCACATAGGACGGGTGGCAGTCGACCCACCCGTGATCGACGCCACGCCCACCTGCGCGGGATGGCAAGGCGTGCGCTATTGGCGCCTGCACGGATCACCGCGCATCTATCACAGCGCCTATGGCCCGGAGCGTGTACTCGGGTTCGCAAGGCACCTGAGCCGGTCTGCTGCAGATGGCATTCCTACCTGGTGCATTTTCGACAACACCGCCAGCGGCCATGCGGTGGCTGATGCCTTGTACCTACTCGACCTCAACCCGCAACACTTCCAACCCTAGCTGCTCGTACGCCTCCACACTCGGCACATGCCACTCGGTAATCAACGTGTGAATCCGGCTGCACGGCGCCACCACAAACGGCTCCACCGCGCCGAGTTTGTCCGCCATGGTCACCGCGACCACCTGGGAAGCGCTGTCGAGCAAGGCTTGCTTGACCGCGACTTCATCAAAGTGCAGCGAGCTGATGCCTACTTGCGGATGCAATGCGCATACGCCGGTAAACAACAGGTCGGCCTTGATGCTCTGGATCAGGCGTACGGCTTCGTGGCCGCCGGTGGACAGCGTGGCCGGGTTGAGTTGGCCGCCGGCCAGAATCACGGTCACATTGGGATGGTCGGCCAAGGCAATGGCGATCATCGGTGAGGTTGTGACCACCGTCAGCCGGATTGCGCGCGGCAATGACTGGGCGATCTGCAGCGTGGTCGAGCCGGAATCGAACAGCACAATCTGGCCGTCTTCCACCCTCTGTGCGGCCAACTGCGCGAGTTGGCGTTTGGCGTCATTGGTCTCGCCGACCCGGGTGAAAAAATCTTTGCCTGTGTCCTTGGGCCGAGGCAGGGCGCCCCCGTGTACGCGCTGCAACAGGCCGGCGGCGGCGAGTTCGCCGAGGTCACGACGGATGGTGTCCTGAGACACCGCAAAGTGTTCCACCAGTTCCGAGGCGGTGACTTTGCCGTCGCGCTCCAGCAGCAACAGAATCTTCTGTTTGCGAAGGGAAGGCAGGTCGATGGCTTGATGAGTGTCGTGCATGTTTTTGCGCTTTTTTGCGGGTTTGTGCGAGATTAGTCTCCCGTAGATATAAACGCAATCACTGGTTGAGCGACCGTGGTGCGGCTACTCTCTGCGCTCAGTTCAGGGAGAGGTGACCTAGATGTCGTTGATCACAACCATCGAAGATTTACGCAAGCTGGCGCAAAAACGTGTCCCAAGGATGTTCTACGATTATGCCGATTCCGGCTCCTGGACTGAGAGCACCTACCGGGCGAATGAAAGCGATTTTGCCCGGATCAAATTCCGCCAGCGGGTGGCGCGCAACATTGATGAGCGCTCGATCCGCACCGCTATGATCGGCCAGGACATGGCCATGCCCGTGGCCCTGGCTCCCACCGGCCTGGCGGGTATGCAGCATGCCGATGGCGAGATTCTCACCGCCCGCGCTGCCGCCAGGTTCGGCCTGCGCTACACCTTGTCGACCATGAGCATCTGCTCCCTTGAAGACATCGCCGAACAGGTGGGCCAGCCGTTCTGGTTCCAACTGTATGTGATGCGTGACCGTGGCTTCGTCGAGCAACTGATCGAACGCGCCAAGGCCGCTGGCGTGGATGCGCTGGTGCTGACCCTGGACTTGCAGATCCTGGGGCAACGGCACAAGGACCTGATCAACGGCCTGTCTGCGCCGCCCAAACTGACCCTGCCGAATATCCTCAATATGGCGACCAAACCGCGTTGGGTGATGGGCATGCTCGGCACCCAGCGTCGTGGGTTCGGCAACATTGTCGGGCACGTGAAAGGCGTGGCGGACATGAGTTCGCTGTCGTCGTGGACCGCCCAGCAATTCGACCCGCGCCTGAGCTGGGACGATGTGGCGTGGATCAAGAAATGCTGGGGCGGCAAGTTGATCATCAAGGGCATCCTCGATGTCGAAGACGCGCGCCTGGCGGCTGATTCCGGTGCGGATGCCTTGGTGGTGAGCAACCACGGTGGCCGTCAGTTGGACGGCGCGCCGTCGAGCATCAGCCAGTTGCCGGCGATTGTCGACGCGGTAGGCGAGCGTATCGAGGTGTGGCTCGATGGCGGTATTCGTTCCGGCCAGGACGTACTCAAGGCGATGGCGCTCGGCGCTAAAGGCACCATGATCGGTCGTGCGCATTTGTATGGTTTGGGTGCGATGGGTGAGGCGGGCGTGACCAAGGCACTTGACATCATCGCCCGTGAATTGGACGTGTCGATGGCGCTGTGTGGCTATAACGATATACGCGATGTGAACCGTGAGATTTTGCTGCCGGGGACCTTTCCCGAAAGCATTGTTTGAGCAAAAAAATCGTAAAAATACGAAAAGAGTTGTCCACGAAAACCGTGGGTATCTCTGTGGATAACTTTGCAAGACCCCGGCGGGTATGGCGATTTAGCCCGCGGTCAATATTTGATCAACTTTCAGCGAGGCCCAGTATGGGCAGGGTTTGCGCTTGACAGCCAAGCGCGAACCCAGTGCCGAAAAGCTGTTTTATGACTCGCCCTTGCGCTCCGCGGAGTGCGTGACAACGTGGGCGGGCATCTTGGCCTGCATCAAGTTGTCGAGAGCCTGGCGATAACTGCGACCGGCCAGACTCATGCTGTTGTTATGGCTGGCGCCGGGCACCAGCAACAGCCGCTTGGGTTCCTGGGCAGCTTCAAACAATTGCTGGCTGAAGCGTGGCGGCACGTAGCGGTCGTCGAGGCCATGCACCACCAGCAACGGCATATGGATGTCGGCAATCTTGTCGATGGAATCAAACTTTTGCGACAGCAACCAGCGCACCGGCAACGACGTGTTGGCCACCGCCGTCGCTACGTCTGCCAGGGAGGTAAAGGTGGATTCGATCACCAGGCCGCGCACCGGCCGAGGCGTTTGCTTGCCCAGTTCGGCAGCCAGGTCGATGGCGACCGCGCCACCGAGGGAATGCCCGTAGATCAGGCGCTTGCTCGGGTCGGGTTGCAGCACTTGGAAACGTTCCCAGGCGATACGCGCATCTTCGTACACGGTGGTTTCCGACGGCAGCTCGCCGCGGCTTTGGCCAAAGCCGCGATAGTCGATGGCCAGAACCGAATAGCCGAGGGCATGCAATTGCTCGATGCGGAACAATTGCCCGGTGAGGTTCCAGCGTACGCCATGCAGGTAGAGGATCGCTGGCGCGTCCTTTTTGTCCGCCGGGTACCACCAACCATGAATGTTCTGCCCCGACTTAAAACTGGCGGGCTTGAGTTCAAACTCCTGTACCGCCTTGGGCAAGCCGCTGTACCAACTGGCGGTGCCCGGTTCGATGCGAAACACCAGTTCGCGCTCCTTGTGTTGCAGCACGCTGCACCCCACCGGCAGGCCGACGATCAACAACGCCATGCACAGCAGGGGCAACCAGCGCAGGCTTAGGCGCGATAGAAAACGAGAGGGCATGAAGATTCCTGAACAAAGGTGAAGCTGGGGTTTTACCAGATGGCCTACACAGGCAGGTATAAATTCGACGGCCGCCCACGGCGATTGCTTGCAAAGTGTTACAGCATTGAACAACCCGTACACCGGTTGTTAGGGTAGGCGGCCGAACAGGAGAGCAAGCACATGGATTTCACAGGTAAAACCGCCATCGTCACCGGCGGTGCGCGGGGGTTGGGACTCAGTTATGCACGGGCACTGGCCCTGGGCGGTGCCCGGGTGGTGATCAGCGATATCGGCGCCGACAAGGTGGGCGCCGGCAACGATGCCTCGGTGGTCCAGGCGGCGGCAGAAGCCTTGCAGGCCGAAGGGCTCGCGGTGATCGGACATGGCGGTGACTTGTCCACCAACGAGGGCTGTCAGCAACTGGTTGCGTACGCCATCGAGGCATTCGGTCAACTCGATATCCTTATTCACAACGCCGGTTGGGTGGGTTACCAGAACATCCAAGACCTGGATGCCGCGTTCCTGCAGCGGGCCATGGACATCAACCTCTACGCGCCACTTTGGCTGTGCAAGCACGCGTGGCCGCACCTTCTGCGCTCAACCGCGCCACGGATTATCCTCACCACGTCCGACCGCGCCATGTACGCACAATACGAGCAGACCGGCCTGGTGGCCTACAGCGCTGGCAAGATGGCGCAACTGGGGATCATGAACGCGCTGAGCCATGAGGGCGCCGAGGCCGGCATCCGGGTCAATGCAATCTCGCCGGTGGCCAAGACGCGGATGTGGGGCGTGACCGAGGAACCTGACGAACTCAAGCCGGATTGGGTAACCCCGGGGGTATTGTTTCTCGCCTCCACGCTGTGCGAGGACACGGGCTACATCCTGCGGGCCAGCAACGGTCAATTCACCGCAACGCGCTTCACTGAGAATCCCGGGGTGGACTACCCGCGCAACCTGGCGCGGATCAACGCCGGCAGTGCTGAAGAAGTCGCGGCCGCGTGGCCTCGCATCAAACAAGCGTGAACCCCCGATTACTCCTTGGAACAAAGAGCCCGACCATGGACAACAGCCCCGTTCGCATCACCGCCGAAGAGACCCTCTCGGACAACTGGTACCTGCTGAAAAAATACAGCTTCGACCTGCGTCGTCGCGACGGCAGTTGGCAAGCTCAGACCCGCGAGGTGTACGACCGAGGCAATGGCGCGACCATCCTGCTGTACAACCGCGCGCAACGCACCGTGTTGCTGATTCGCCAGTTCCGCATGCCCACCTTCGTCAATGACTACCACGGTTACCTGATCGAAGCGGCGGCGGGCTTGCTGGACAATGCCAGCCCCGAGGAGCGCATTCGCCTGGAAGCCGAGGAAGAGACCGGTTATCGCGTGGGGCAGGTTGAGAAGGTCTACGCGGCGTTCATGAGCCCAGGCTCGGTCACTGAGCGGATTCACTTTTTTATCGGCGAATACCAGCCGGGGGATCGGGTCAGTGGTGGCGGTGGCCTGGAAGAGGAGGGCGAGGACATTGAGGTGCTGGAACTGGGCTTCGAGCAGGCCCTGGCGATGGTGCAGAGCGGCGAGATCGCCGACGGCAAGACCATCATGCTGCTGCAGCACCTGGAGTTGCGTATGTTGAAAGAAGGCTGGTGACTTAAACAGCACGTACATCCAATTTTCCCACCCCCCATCCGCGGCAAACTCCCCTCATCGCTGACATTTCAAGGCAGAGGGGCACACCATGGACCCAGCACCACAGACGGGACCCGACGAAGTCGTCACCCTGGTCGTCAAACACTTGATCAAGCAAGGCCAGGAAGCCAACTACGAAGCCTGGCTGCGCCGCATCGTGCGCATCGCCGGCGAGCGCCCAGGGCACTTGGGTGTCGACGTGGTGCGCAGCAAACAGAACAACCTGGCGCTATTCACTTGCGTATTGCGCTACCGCTCCACCGACGACCTGGAAACCTGGCTCGACTCCCCCGAGCGTAAAACCCTGATTGTCGAAGCCTCGCCGATGCTGGCCGATGGCGACAAGACCGAGATCGGTGCGGTCAACGAATTCTGGTTCGCGCCCCTGGCCGACAGCGCCGCCAAGCCGCCGCGCTGGAAACAGGCGGTCGTCAGCCTGTTTGTGATTTTGCCGCAGACCTTGCTGTTGCCGTTTATCTGGGGGCCCATCCTGCGTCTGCACCCGTTCCTGTCCAACTACGTGGTCTCCACCTTCCTGGTCACTCTGACCATCGTGCTGCTGGTGGTGTACCTGCTGATGCCGGCGGCTACCCGCCTGTTCGCACCCTGGCTTGAAGCCTCTGTAAAGGAAACCCTATGAACGCCGATCTGATTCTGTTCAATGGCCAGTTCCACACCGTGGACCGTGAAAACCCGCGCGCAACCGCCGTCGCCATCAGCCAGGGTCGCTTTGTCGCCGTCGGCACCGATGGCGAGGCCATGGCCCTGCGTGGCAGCGGCACCCAGGTCATCGACCTCAAGGGCCGCACCGTGATTCCCGGCCTCAATGACTCCCACCTGCACCTGATCCGTGGCGGGCTGAACTACAACCTCGAACTACGCTGGGAAGGCGTGCCGTCCCTGGCCGATGCACTGCGCATGCTCAAGGACCAGGCCGACCGCACGCCCACGCCGCAATGGGTGCGCGTGGTGGGCGGCTGGAACGAATTCCAGTTCGCCGAAAAACGCATGCCGACCCTGGAAGAACTCAACCAGGCCGCGCCGGACACGCCGGTGTTTGTGCTGCACCTGTATGACCGCGCCTTGCTCAACCGCGCCGCGTTGCGCGTGGCCGGCTACACCAAAGACACGCCGAACCCGCCGGGCGGCGAGATCGTGCGCGACAGCAACGGCAACCCCACCGGCATGCTGGTGGCGCGGCCCAACGCGATGATTCTGTATTCGACCCTGGCCAAGGGCCCGAAACTGCCGCTGGAATACCAAGTCAACTCCACGCGCCAGTTCATGCGTGAACTCAATCGCCTGGGCCTCACCAGCGCCATCGACGCCGGCGGTGGTTTCCAGAACTACCCCGATGACTACGCGGTGATCGAGCAACTGGCCAAGGACGAACAGCTGACGGTACGCATCGCCTACAACCTGTTCACCCAGAAGCCCAAGGAAGAACTCAGCGACTTCAAGAACTGGACCGGCAGCGTCACCCTGCACCAGGGCGATGACTACCTGCGCCATAATGGCGCCGGCGAGATGCTGGTGTTCTCGGCGGCGGACTTTGAAGACTTCCTGGAGCCGCGCCCGGATCTGCCCCTGACCATGGAGCAGGAGCTGGAACCGGTGGTGCGCCACCTGGTGGAACAACGCTGGCCGTTCCGCTTGCATGCCACCTATGACGAGTCCATCTCGCGCATGCTCGACGTGTTCGAAAAGGTCAACCGCGAAATCCCGTTCAATGGGCTGCCGTGGTTCTTCGACCACGCCGAGACCATCACCCCGAAAAATATCGAGCGCGTTCGAGCCCTCGGCGGCGGCATTGCGATCCAGGACCGCATGGCGTTCCAGGGTGAGTATTTTGTCGAGCGCTACGGTGCCAAGGCTGCCGAAGCCACGCCGCCGATCAAGCGCATGCTCGCCGAAGGCGTGCCAGTAGGGGCGGGCACCGACGCCACGCGGGTGTCGAGCTACAACCCTTGGACCTCGCTGTACTGGATGGTCAGCGGCCGTACCGTCGGCGGCCTGGAACTGCACGCCGAAGGTCTGCCGCGCCTCACCGCGCTGGAGCTGTTCACCCATGGCAGCGCCTGGTTCTCGTCCGAGCAGGGCAAGAAAGGCCAGATCAAGGTCGGCCAATTGGCGGACGTCGCCGCGCTGTCAGCGGACTTCTTCAGTGTCGATGAAGAAGCCATCAAGTGGATCGAGTCAGTGCTCACCGTGGTGGGCGGCAAGGTCGTGTACGGCGCCGGCGACTTCGAAGACTACGCACCGCCGCGCGTGCCGGTGCTGCCGGACTGGTCGCCGGTGGTCAAGGTGCCGGGTCACTGGCGTCCAAATTCGCCTTTGCAAGCTCAAGTACACCAATGCAGCGGCCCGTGCGGCGTGCATTCCCACAGCCATGAGAAAGCCCGTCTTTCCAGCGTGCCGGTTAGCGACTTCCAGGGTTTCTGGGGTGCGTTCGGCTGCTCGTGTTTTGCCTTTTAAACCCCCAAAGGAGTTAACCCATGACTTACAAGCGCTTGAACAAAGATGACGCCGTCGTACTGTTGGTCGACCACCAGACGGGCCTGATCTCCCTGGTACAGGATTTCTCCCCCAACGAATTCAAGAACAACGTGCTGGCCCTGGCCGACGTGGCGAAGTTCTTCAACCTGCCGACCATCCTGACCACCAGTTTTGAAGGCGGTCCTAACGGCCCACTGGTGCCAGAACTCAAGGCACTGTTCCCGGACGCGCCGTACATCGCCCGTCCTGGCCAGATCAACGCCTGGGACAACGAAGATTTCGTCAAGGCGGTCAAGGCCACCGGCCGCAAGCAGATCATCATTGCCGGTGTAGTGACGGACGTGTGCGTAGCGTTCCCGACCCTGTGTGCCCTCGCTGAAGGCTTCGAAGTGTTCGTCGTCACCGATGCTTCCGGGACCTTCAATGAAACCGTGCAACAAGCCGCCTGGGCGCGCATGACCGCCGCCGGCGCCCAGCTGGTGAACTGGTTCTCCGTGGCCTGCGAGCTGCAAGTGGACTGGCGCAACGACATGGAAGGCCTAGCCAACCTGCTGTCGCCGCGCATCCCCAACTACCGCAACCTGATGAACAGCTACTCGGCGTTTACTGCCAAGTAACCGGTTTTCAAGCCTGTAGGTGATCAATGTGGGAGGGGGCTTGCTCCCGATAGCGGTGCCTCAGTCAAAGCTATTGAGACTGACACACCGCAATCGGGGGCAAGCCCCCTCCCACATTTGATTTGTGGTGTTGCGACCATCCAGTTATAAATCAGCCCATCGTCCACCGAGAAGCGACAATGAACCCCTTCGAAGACATGCGCCTGTTTTGCCAGGTCATGGAATCCGGCAGCTTCACCGCTGCCGCCGAACAATTGGGCCTGTCCAAGCAATTCGTCAGCCGCCGCCTGATCCAGCTGGAAGATCGCCTCGGCGTGCGCCTGCTCAACCGCTCGACGCGCCGGCTGGATGTCACGCCCCTGGGCCAGAGCTACTACGAATCCGCCTTGCGCCTGCTCGGTGAAGTCGAGCAAGTGGAGCAGGGCATCGCCGGCCAGAACAGCGAACCGCGCGGCACCATTCGCCTCAGCGCGCCGTTGTCGTTTGCCATGGCGCACCTGGGTTGCCTGTTACCGCAGTTTTTGCAGCGCCATCCCCAAGTGTCGGTGGAAGTCGACCTCAGCGATCGCCCCGTGGACCTGATCGGCGAAGGCTACGACCTGGTGTTGCGCATCGGCACCCTGGAAGACTCCACCCTGATCGCCCGCCGTATCGCCAGCATCCAGCGGGTGTATTGCGCCAGCCCCGACTACCTGGCTCTGCGCGGCACACCCTTGCAACCCGATGATCTGGCTCAACACGACTGCCTGCCTTACGGCCATGGCCGTCAAGTTCAATGGCGCTTCAAGGGCAAGGTGCAGGCGCTGAATGTCAGCGGTCGCATGCGCGTGAATAACGGTGAGCTGTTGCGTGACACCGCCATCGCCGGGCTGGGCGTCACTTATCTGCCGACCTTTATCGTTGGCGACGCGTTGAAGGACGGTCGCCTGATCACCATTCTCGACGACTTCGCCCCCGAAGCCCTGACCTTGTCGGCGGTCTATCCCCAACATCGGCAAAGCTCGCGGCCGGTGCAGGCGTTGGTGGAGTTCCTGCGCGAGCGCCTGGCTAGCGGCTGTTGAACAACTGGCGGATCAGGTTCGGGGTGCTGCCAGTCCAGCGCTTGAATGAGCGTCTAAAGTTTGCCGCATCATTGAAGTTCAGGTACGCCGCCACTTCATCATTGCTGTAGCCCTTGACCTGGTACAGGTGCAGCGCCACCTGTTTGCGTACCCGGTCCACTTGCTGCTGAAAGCCGGTGTGGTGTTTGTGCAGTTTGCGCTTGAGGGTCGCTGGACTCATGGCGAAGGCCTGGGCCGCCTGTTCCAGGCTCGGCGGTTGGCGCACCTGCTCGCGCAAATAGTCGTAGAGGCAATCGAGAAAACTGCCGGCAAAGCCCAAATGTTCGATCTGTTCGCGAGCCTGCTGGCGCGCGACCTGGCCGGCGGTAGCCGAAGCCCCGGGCCAGGCGCGGGTGAGGTGTTCGCGGGGGATGCACATCATGTCCAGCGGACGCTCGAAGCGCGTCTCTTCGCCCAGATGTACCCAATACTGCTCGACATAACGCGGCTCGGCATGGCTGAAACTGCACACCCACGGCAGACGCTCGCCGCTGAGCCATTGGCTCATGGCAACCAGCGACGTCATGCTCGCTTCCAGCAGAAACCGCCACTGCTCGCCAGCGCCGCAACTGTCCAGCCAATACAGGTAGGCGTGGCGCTCATCCAGCTCCACTTGCAGGGTGACCAACGGGCTGAGCAGCACCTGTTGCTGAATAAGGATCTCCAGCGCCTGATGCAGATTCTGTGCATGGCCCAAGGCATGGCTGGCTGCGCCGTAATAGCCGGGCAGCAAGCGCTGGCCCAACAGAAAACTGCTGTCGTCGGCATCCAGCAGCTTTCGACTGTTACCGATCAGTGCCAGGAACTGCTGCGGGCTCAAGCGCGCCGTTCCCGCCAGGATGTCCTCGTGGAACAGCCCGGTGCCGCGCAGCAAACGATGGCTGTCGATGTCACGGGACAAGGCCAGGTCAATCAGCGTGGCGGGTTGGTTGTGCCCTGGGATGAAGCGGCTGTCGGCCTCATACCAGTTGGTTTTCACCGCCATCTCAGGCGCTTTTCGCGAGAGGTTGCTTGGCCCTGGCCAACGCCAGGTTCAGGCGCTTGAGCAAGTCCTGGGGCGGCTCGTCCAGGGCCATTACTACCGCTGTGGTCGCCGCCAGTTGCAGGCGTTCGCCCTGTTGCCGGGTTTTGTGGGCCAGGCCATGTACCGCTTGCTGCAACTCCAGCGCGAGCTCTTTGGCCTGGCGCTCGCCGGTGTTGGGCAGCAGCACCACAAAGCGGTCACCGGCCAGTCGACAAAGCAAGTCCTGGCGGCGCAGATTGAGCAATAACAAATGGCTGAGGGCCTGGAGCACGGCGTCACCTTCGGCATGCCCGTAGGCCTGGTTAATGGCGGCGAAGTTGTCCAGGTCCAGGGCCAGCAGTGACAGCGGTTGTTGCTGTTCGCGGCTGTCGTGCAGGCTGTCGGCCAATTGGCGCTTGAGGTAGTCGGCACCGGCCAGGGGCGTGAGTTTGTCGAACAGGCGGTGCTCGCGAAACAGCCGTTCGCGCTTTTCCATCTGCGCGCTGATCGCCAGTTGTTCGCGGTGCCAGTGGTAGATGCCGATGGTCAGCAGAATCATGCCCACCGGCATCGGGCCGGATTCCAGCCAGTGGTCCCAGGTGATGCTGTCGGGCAGGCGGATAAACTCATCGAGGCTGTCGATCCACCACGAAAAGAAGATGCACGACAGCCCCAGCGCCAGGTAATTGGTGACGCGCCCGGCGGGGCGGCTTTTGAGCACCAGGCCCAGCCACACCAGGGCGAGCAGGGCGGAACCGCCTTCGCCGAAAATATCCAGCCAGACCCACTCGCTGACGCTCTTCAACTCGCCGCAGGCCAGGTGCAGGATCAGCCCGGCGTTGGCGGCAATGAGCAAGAGCGCGAGTTTCCAGCGATGAGGTTTGAGCACGGAAAACATGGCCGCGGGTCCTTGGGCGAATGAGCGATGGGCGCCAGCACAGCAGATGGATGTGACGGTTGGATGACGGCGTGGGAGGGTCGAATCAGCTCACCTCAAACACACTGGAGATCAAGAAATGTGGGAGGGGGCTTGCTCCCGATGGCGGTGTATCAGTCAACAGATAGGCCAGCTGACCCACCGCTATCGGGGGCAAGCCCCCTCCCACAGGGGATCTCCACAGGTCATATCAGCTCATTCCACGTCCCGGTTCGGGCAAAACCCCCGGTTTACGGGGCTTCGCGCCGACCCCTGTCACAGAACCGTCATCCCCCACCCCTAGCTTGCCCTCCCAGTTGCCGGGCCATTTGCCTGGCGCCAACGGATTCTTGGGGAGGATTTCATGTACAAGCGCACCGGGCTCGTCAGCTTCACGCTCACCGCCTTGGCCCTGGCGATTGCCAGCGAACGGTTGAGCGCCGCCGAGGCCACCACCACCGAGCATGTCGAAGTGGTCGGCCAGGCCGCTGCCATCGATCAAGCGCTTAAAGAGCAGCGCAGCTCTGACAGCATCAAAAGCGTGGTGCATGCCGACGGCGTGGCCCAGTTGCCGGATGAAAACGTCGCAGAAGCGGTGCAGCGTTTGCCCGGCATCAGCGTCGAGCGCGATCAGGGCGAAGGGCGATTTGTCAGCGTGCGTGGCCTCGGTCCGGACCTCAACAGCGTAACCATCAACGGCACCCTGGTGCCCGCCCCGGAAAGCGCGCGCCGCGCCGTGGCCCTTGATGTGCTGCCGTCAGAATTGGTGCAGTCGCTGTCGGTGATCAAGACCCTCACCCCGGACATGGACGCTAACTCCCTCGGTGGCACCGTCGACGTGCAGAGCCTGTCGGCCTTCGACCACAAAGGCCTGTTCTACACCGGCAGCACCGAAGCCAGTTACGACAAGAATACGAGTCAGACCAGCCCCAAATTCTCCGGCGCGGCGAGCAACCGTTTCAGCCTCGGCGATGGCATCGACAACTTTGGCGTAGCCGCAGCCCTAAGCTGGCAGAAGCGTGATTTTGGCTCGGACAACGTCGAAACCGGCGGTGCCTGGGACTTCACCGACGGCGCCAAACTCAACGAATTCGAACAGCGTGATTACGACATCAGCCGCGAACGCGCCGGCGGTGGACTGAACTTCGACTACAAGCCCGATGACCTCAGCAGCTACTACCTGCGCACCCTCTACAGCCGCTACAAAGACACCGAAACCCGCAACTCCACCAGCATTGAATTTGCCGACCCCCAAGCCGCCGGTGAACTGGGCGACGCTGAAGCCAAGCGCAAGCTGAAGAACCGTGAGGAAACCCAGGAAATCCAGTCCTACGTGTTCGGCGGTGAGCGCATGCTTGGCCTGTGGACCCTCAGCGGTCAGGCCGGCTACAGCCAATCGAGCGAAGACAGCCCGGCGCACATCGCCGGAGCCACCTTCGACGGCGGCGACTTTGCCAACAGCGGTTTCTACGACAAGGACAAGCCACGGCCAATCATCGGTGCCGGTTTCTACGACCCAAGCAACTTCACGCTCGACAAAGTTGATTGGGAAAAACAGAACACCAAGGACACCGAGAAAAACCTGCGCCTGGACCTGGCCCGCGACTACGACCTGAGCGGCTATGCGTCCCAGGTCAAATTCGGTGGCAAGGTGAGTCGCCGTAATAAGGACAATGACCTGGAGGCCTGGGTCTACAAGGACTTCGACACCCTTGGCTACACCGCCGACCAGCTCAACCTGACCCAGTTCCAGAAGGGCAGTGTCGACTATCGCCTGGGCAACTACGGGCCAGGCATCAACGCCAGCGGCATCAAGCAACTGATCGGCAGCCTCAATGCAGCGGACTTTTATGACGAGACCGAGTCCCGGGTCAACGACTTCACCATTCGCGAAGACATCAACGCCGGCTACCTGATGAACACCATCGACATCGACGACTGGCGCTTTATCGCCGGCCTGCGCTACGAAGGCACCGAGTTCGAAGCCAAGGGTACCGGCGCCACCGATGGCGTGTTCACTGCCACCGAGACCAAGCGCCAGTATCACCACTGGCTGCCGGGCCTGCATGCGCGCTACCAGATCGACAAAAACACCCAGGTGCGCGCGGCCTGGACCAAGTCCGTGGTGCGCCCGACCTTCGGCCAACTGGCGCCGGGTTTTGTGATCGACGATGACGAAGCCACCTTTGGCAACCCGGACCTCAAGCCCCTGGAATCGAGCAACCTCGACCTTGGCATCGAGCACTTCATGGGCCGCGCCGGCACCGTCTCGGCGTTCGTGTTTTACAAAGACATCAAGAACTTCGTCTACAACACCGACGTGGCCGGCACCGGCGCCTGGACCAACTTCTCCGAGGCCCACACCTACGCCAACGGCGACAGCGCCAAGCTCTATGGCCTGGAACTGGCCTACTCGCAGAAATTCGACTGGCTGCCCGCGCCCTGGAACGGTCTGCTGATCGGCGCCAACAGCACCTTCAGCCGCTCCAGCGCGGATATCGAAGGCTTCGACGCCGCCAGCGGCACGAACCGCAAACGCAACATCAGCCTGCCGAACCAGTCAGACACCGTCGGCAACCTGATGCTCGGTTGGGAAGACGACAAGCTCAGCCTGCGCCTGTCGGCCAACTACAAATCGGCTTACCTGTATGAACTGGCCTCGATCAACGACAAGGCCCACGACCTCCATGTGGACGCGCAGACCTTCGTCGATTTCAGCGCGCGCTACTCGCTGACCAAGAACCTGCAAGTCAGCTTCGAGGCCCAGAACCTCACCGATGAGTCGTACTTCGTCTACACCGGCCACCGCAGCTACAACGGCCAATACGAAGAGTACGGCCCGACCTACAAGCTCGGCCTGACCTTCACCCATTTCTAACTCACACCTCGATTCCAATGTAGGAGGGCGCTTGCTCCCGATAGCGGTGGTTCAGTGAATACATCTGCTGACTGACACACCCTCATCGGGAGCAAGACCCCTCCCACATGGGAACTCCATTGTTTTCGAAGGATTTGTTCGTACATGAGAATCTCCACGTTGTACTTGCTGATATCGGTGTTGACCTGCACTCATGCACTGGCTGCCGACCTGACCCTGACGCCTTGGGCGACATCCCTGAACGCCGAAGCAGTGGCTTTCCTCCCCAGCACCCCCGAGCGCCTGGCCGCCAGCACCCGCGACGGCCTGCAACTGCTCGACGCCAAAGGCACTGAACTGACCCGGTTCAAAGGCAACTTCAGCAGCCTCGACACCCGCACCGCAGGCGCCCAGGTACTGGTCGCCAGCCTCGACAATGATCGTCAACAAGCGCTGTTGATCACCCTCGACGCCGCCAGCAAAACCTGGGGCAAACCGCTGTACCTGCCGGCCCGCGATTACCCGGTGAACGGCCTGTGCCTGTACCGCGATTCAGCGGCCAACCTGTTTGTGTTTTTGGTGGGTGAGGAGGGCAAGGGCGAGCAATGGTTGGTGGGCAATGGCGCGACGCTGCTGACTGAACCCCAGCGTGTGCGCGGTTTGCCGCTGCCACCATCGGCGCAGTTCTGCCAGGTGGACGACGGGACGAATCAACTGATAGTCAATGAAGAAAATGTCGGCTGGTGGGCCTACCCGGCGCACCCGGAAGCGGACGTGAAACGCACCCCGGTGGCGGTGTTCGATAATCCCAAACGTGAAGCCGGTGCCGTCGCCCTGGTGCCGGGTGGCGTGGTCGCGCTCGATCCAAAGACTGCGCAACTTCACCTGTTCCAAAGGACGGGCGAGCGCTGGGTGGAACAGCCGAGCCTGAGCTTGCCTGGCCTGAAAGAACCCGAGCAATTGAGCGTCAACGGCCAACAGCTGCTGGTACGCGACGACGACAGCGGCACGCTCTACCAGGGCAAGCTCAACTGGCAGGCCAAGCCTGTAGCGGCCGATCCTGTACTGCCGGAAGTCGCCGCCGTGCGCCAAACCGACCCAGTCGGCCGCCAGGGTGATGCGGCGGATGATCCGGCGATCTGGATTCACCCCGACACCCCGGCCAAAAGCCGCGTGCTTGGCACCAACAAAAAACAAGGCCTGTTGGCCTATGACCTTGACGGCAAGCTGTTGCAGGAACTGGCGGTCGGACGCCTGAACAACGTCGACGTCCGCCCCAACTTCAAGCTGGGCGCCCAGACCGTGGATCTGGCCGTCGCCAGCAATCGTGATCACAACAGCCTCAGCGTATTCAGCATCGACCGTCAGAGCGGCGAGTTGCGCGAAGCCGGTGAAGTGCCTACGCCGCTCAAGGAAATCTATGGCATCTGCCTGTATCAGCCCGCCAGCGGCGAGATCTATGCCATCGCCAACGGCAAGGACGGCACCTTCCTGCAATACCGCCTGAGCGCCCCGGATGGCCGTGTGCAAGGTGAGCTGGTGCGCCAGTTCAAGGTCGACAGCCAGCCTGAAGGCTGCGTGGCCGACGACCAGCGCCAGCGCTTGTTTATCGGCGAAGAAGACGTGGGGGTGTGGGCGGTGGACGCTCGTGCTGATCAACCGGCCACCCTCACTAGCGTGATCAAGGTCGGTCCGCAGTTGCACGCGGACGTCGAGGGCCTGGCGCTGTATCAGAGCGACAAGCGCGACTATCTGGTGATCTCCAGCCAAGGCAACGACAGCTACCTGGTGGTGGATGCCGAGCCGCCGTTTGCGATTCACGGTGGGTTTCGCGTCGGCCTTAATGCCGCCGCCGGTATCGACGGCGCCTCGGAAACCGATGGCTTGGAGGTCACCGCCATCAACCTGGGCGGGCCTTGGAGCCAAGGCATGCTGGTGGTGCAGGACGGCCGCAAGCGCATGCCCGAGCAAACCCAGAATTTTAAATTCGTACCGTGGGCTGACGTGACCCGTGCGCTGAAATTGCCGTGAACCGTCATCACCCCGTCATCACTTTTTAATCGAATAGGACATCACCATGCACGCGACGATGGAACATATGACGATCTGGGGCCTTATCAGTGACGCCAGCCTGTTGGTCAAGGCGGTCATGATCACCTTGCTGCTGGCGTCGTTGCTCAGCTGGTACCTGATCATCCAGCGCGGCAGCGTACTGCGCCGCCTGGAGCGCCAGTTGAATGGCTTCGTGCAGCGCTTTCGCGCAGCGTCGGACTTGCAACCGCTGTACCGCGAAACCGTGCAGGCGGGCGAGGGCGGGATTGCGCCGATCTTTATTGCCGGCGTCCAGGAATACCAGCACCTGCACAGCCATGACCCTGCGGTGCTCGAAGGTGTTGAGCGGGCCTTGCAGGTGGCGATCACCGAGCAGGAAATCGAACTGGAAAAGGGCCTGCAATTTCTCGCGACCGTGGGTTCAGTCAGCCCGTACATCGGTTTGTTTGGCACGGTGTGGGGGATCATGAATTCCTTTATCGGTTTGTCCCAAGTGCAACAGGCCACGTTGTCGACAGTGGCGCCGGGCATTGCCGAAGCGCTGATCGCCACAGCCATCGGCCTGTTTGCAGCCATCCCGGCGGTGATCGCCTATAACCGCTTCGCGGCGCGTGGCCAGACGCTGCTCACCCGTTACTACGCGTTTGGCAATGAGCTGCAAGTGCGCCTGCACCGCACCCTGCGCGGTGCGCCGATCAACCTGGCCGTGGCCGCCTGAAAGGAGCAACTCCCATGTTAGTCAGGCCGCAACGCAAGCACGGGCCCAAGGCCGAAATGAACGTGGTGCCGTATATCGACGTGATGCTGGTGCTGCTGGTGATCTTCATGGTCACCGCGCCAATGCTGACCCAGGGCGTGAAGATCGAGCTGCCCAAGGTCGCCGCCGAGGCGCTGGCCACCGATACCCGCCAGCAGATCCTGACGCTGTCGGTAAAGGCCGATGGCGGCTACTACTGGAACCTCGGCGGCGAGCTCGACACCCAGCACCAGACCGACAGTGCCGTGAGCCTGGACGAAATGGGCGCCAAGGTCATGCAGGTGGTAGCGGCACGCAGCGACACCCAGGTGTACATCCGCGCCGATGACAACGCCGGCTACGGACGTGTGGTTGCAGCCATGGCGGTGTTGCAAAAAGGCGGTGTCAGCAACCTGGGGCTGGTGACCGAGGCCCCGCAATGACGGCGATGATCATGCACAGTCCGACGCTTGTGATGGAACCCAGGGATACCTCCGGCGTGTGGCGAAACAGCTTCGCCGCCAGCCTGGCGGTGGCGCTGCACGTGGGCGTGTTGGCGGCGTTGATGGTGGGCTGGTCGACGGAAAAACCGATCGTGGAGGCACCTCGGGTGATGCACACGCAGTTGGTCATGCTGCCGCCTGCGCCGGTGGCAGTACCAGAGCCGGTGGTTGCTGCACCGTCACCTGCGCCGCCGGAGCCGGTGGTGATTCCGGTACCAGTGAAACCTGCGGTCGACCCCCGAATCCAGGCGCAAAAACTGGAGAAAGCCGCCCTGGCGCGTAAACGCGTCGAAGAAAAGAAAATCGAGCAACAACAGGAACGCCTGGCCACCGAACAACGCACCCGCGAGCTGGAACTACAGCGCCAGGCCCAGGAGCGATTGGCTGCGGAAAAAGCCCGCGTCGCCACACCTGCGCCTGCAGCGGCACCGGCCTTTGACAGCCGCCAATACCAGCCTCTGAGCAAGGAAGCGCCGGATTACCCAGAGCGTGCTTTGGACAAGAACATCGAAGGCGATTGCACCCTGGAGTACAGCGTCAACACCCAAGGCCGCGTGGAAAATCCCAAGGTGTTGGACGGCTGCCACCCGTTGTTCATGCGTCCTTCACTGGCGGCGGCGAACACCTTCCGCTATCAGCCAAGGATCGTTGATGGCAAGGCTGTTGTGGTGCCGGCTGTACGGAATACCTTTCACTACCGCATCAAATGATCCGTTCGGTTGGCAATGCTGCTGTTGTGGTGAGCTTGGTTTACCAGAGGTGGTGTTTCCGATGGCGGCCTTAAAGCCGACCAGGATGTTGGATGGGATCGAGTGTATATCCGTTGCTGCGGTAACGGCCGCCTGTGGTTCCGCTCTTACAGCGGGTCACTTTTGTAAAGGCACAAAAGTAACCAAAAGGCCTTCGCCCCACCACTCGGTGCCTCGCCTAGGCTCGGCATGCCCGTAATCCGACATTGATTTGGGGGGCCGCCGCCACGCGCCATCCATGGCGCAGGGCGGCTAAACCGGCATCCCTGCCGGTTTACCCCCCAAATCAATGTCGAATTCCGGCCATCGTGGTTGACGGGGCGATTTCAGATCAAAAGCAAGAGCGCGGCGGCCTTAGAGCCGACCGGGTTCTCAGCTCCAACTCCGTCCAAATGTGGGAGGGGGCTTGCTCCCGATGAGGGTGTGTCAGTTGATGCAGTTGTGACTGACCCACTGCTATCGGGAGCAAGCCCCCTCCCACAGTTTGATCTCCATAGATCAGACAGAAAGGTCCTAGCCTGCTGTCCTGCTTTTGCTCTGCTTTTGCTCTGCTTTTGCTCTGCTTTTGCTCTGCTTTTGCTCTGCTTTTGCTCTGCTTTTGCTCTGGTTTTGCTCTGCTTTTGATGTGCTTTTGATTTGGCTCTTACATCCTTTTCGCTGACGAAGTCAGCGGTCTGTTGATCTGCGCTTTTGATTTTGATTTTGATCCTAGGCGCCCCGTTAAACACGCTGGCCGAACGCAGGCTTGAATCCGTGGGTAACCCGGCAGGACGCCGGGTTAGCCGCGCTGGGCCATGGATGGCCCATCGCGGCGGCCCACGGATTCAAGCCGGAGTGCGGGCACACCGAGCCTAGGCGAGGTGCCGAGTG
>NZ_JFYX01000044.1:0-311 GCF_000632245.1 Pseudomonas sp. RIT357 | reverse complement strand
TTCACCCCTGCCAGCAACGCCGCTTCCGGGTTGCCGCCGATGGCCATGGTGTTGCGCCCGTAGGTGGTGTAGTTCAGAAGCCAGCCGAAAAACACAAAGCACACGATGGTGATCAAAATCGGCACCGGCACGCCGAACAACTGGCCATTGCCGAACACAAAGAACTGCTCCTGGGACACGCCAACCGCCTTGCCGTCGGCAAAGATGTAGGCCAGGCCTCGCACGATCTGCATCGTGGCCAAGGTGGTGATCAACGCATTGACCCGCAGCTTGGCGATGACGATGCCGTTGATCAGCCCGACGATCAGGCC
>NZ_JFYX01000043.1:0-358 GCF_000632245.1 Pseudomonas sp. RIT357 | reverse complement strand
TTGTCCCCTTCGTCTAGTGGCCTAGGACACCGCCCTTTCACGGCGGTAACAGGGGTTCGAGTCCCCTAGGGGACGCCATTTTCAACAAGCAGCTCGAAAGGTCTGCTGCGCCGCGAGGCGAAAAATCTGGGGCTATAGCTCAGCTGGGAGAGCGCTTGCATGGCATGCAAGAGGTCAACGGTTCGATCCCGTTTAGCTCCACCAATTTACAGGTTTAAGGTTCCGGCCACACCGTCCTTGAATCGACCGATCTCAGCTCGGTCAGTTGTATAGAAGGTTTGTGTCCCCTTCGTCTAGTGGCCTAGGACACCGCCCTTTCACGGCGGTAACAGGGGTTCGAGTCCCCTAGGGGACGCCA
>NZ_JFYX01000042.1:0-369 GCF_000632245.1 Pseudomonas sp. RIT357 | reverse complement strand
CCGGCCATTGGGTTCTGCCTGGAGAAACGCGGCGACTGGATTGGGGCCGCTTCGCGCCCCAGCGCAGGGCAAGCCTGCTCACTACAAAAAGCGAACCCACCACAAACTGCCGGCGCACTGCAAAAAGCACAATCACCGCAAAAAAGCCTGCTCTCCTCAACTAGCCCGGGTGAGGTCGTTTGTTGAGGTGAACAGGCTCTTTGCGGTGAGCCTATACCTGATGGCGAACACAACCTTTTTGTGGTGAGCAGGCTTGCCCTGCGCTGGGCTGCGAAGCGGCCCTAAAACCGGCCATTGGGTTCTGCCTGGAGAAACGCGGCGACTGGATTGGGGCCGCTTCGCGCCCCAGCGCAGGGCAAGCCTGCTCAC
>NZ_JFYX01000041.1:0-374 GCF_000632245.1 Pseudomonas sp. RIT357 | reverse complement strand
GGCCTGAATTCCACCGGCACCGGTCAACCGACCGTGACCTTGGTTAACGATGTTCCGGTAATTGCTGTCACGCCGACCACCATCGTCGAGAACACTGCCGAAGCAGGCACTGTCGCCGGTACTTTCGTCGCGAAAGATGAAGAAACACCACGCGATGGTTTGACCATCAGCTTCACTGCTGGCACCAACGCAGATGGTTACTACGCTATCTCCGGCAACAACGTGGTCCTGACCGAAAAAGGTGCTGACTTCGTTAACGCTGGCAACCAGTTACCGAAGATCGACCTGACCGTTACTGACGTTGAAGGCCTGAATTCCACCGGCACCGGTCAACCGACCGTGACCTTGGTTAACGATGTTCCGGTAATTGCTGT
>NZ_JFYX01000040.1:0-447 GCF_000632245.1 Pseudomonas sp. RIT357 | reverse complement strand
GTTCAAAGACGGGCGTTACGTGCGCACCTTTGATGATATGAGTGCGCTCAGCCACGACCAGTTGGTGACCTGCATGGTCGGTCGCGACATTCAGGATATTTACGACTACCGCCCGCGAGAGCATGGCGAGGTCGCACTCAAGGTCGACGGGTTGCTGGGGCCTGGCCTGCGTGAGCCGATCAGTTTCGACGTGCGCAAGGGCGAGATTCTTGGCTTGTTCGGGTTGGTCGGGGCAGGGCGCACGGAGCTGTTTCGTTTGCTCAGCGGGTTGGAACGCAGCAGCGCTGGCAGCCTGCAATTGTGCGGTGAAAACCTGCAACTGCGCTCACCGCGCGACGCCATCGCCGCCGGTGTGTTGCTGTGTCCGGAAGACCGCAAAAAGGAAGGGATCATTCCGCTTTCCAGCGTCGCCGAGAACATCAATATCAGCGCCCGTGGTGCCCATTC
>NZ_JFYX01000039.1:0-471 GCF_000632245.1 Pseudomonas sp. RIT357 | reverse complement strand
AAAGCTAAGTAACTGCCCCCCCTCCCACAGTTGAGTGGATTCCAGTCCGGCAATGTGTTGATCGTGAATGCGTAAAGTTAAAGCTCAGTAACTGACCCCCTGAAGATCAACATGTGGGAGGGGGCTTGCTCCCGATGGCGGGGTGTCAGTCACTTGATGTTTTGACTGTTGCACCGCCATCGGGAGCAAGCCCCCTCCCACAGTTGAGTGGATTCCAGTCCGGCAATGTGTTGATCGTGAATGCGTAAAGATAAAGCTAAGTAACTGCCCCCCCTCCCACAGTTGAGTGGATTCCAGTCCGGCAATGTGTTGATCGTGAATGCGTAAAGATAAAGCTCAGTAACTGCCCCCCTGAAGATCAACATGTGGGAGGGGACTTGCTCCCGATGGCGGGGTGTCAGTCACTTGATGTTTTGACTGTTGCACCGCCATCGGGAGCAAGCCCCCTCCCACAGTTGAGTGGATTCCAGT
>NZ_JFYX01000038.1:0-488 GCF_000632245.1 Pseudomonas sp. RIT357 | reverse complement strand
GCCACGAGCCACCCCTCGGTCGTCCCTGACAAACGTAGATCAAGTGTGGGAGGGGGCTTGCCCCCGATGGCGGTGTTTCAGCCAAGTAGATGCCGACTGACCCTCCGCTATCGGGAGCAAGCCCCCTCCCACATTTTATTTGTGTTGTATTTGGAGGATTGGCGGCGCAGTTACGGCCAATGAAGCCCAAGACTGCCACGAGCCACCCCTCGGTCGTCCCTGACAAACGTAGATCAAGTGTGGGAGGGGGCTTGCCCCCGATGGCGGTGTTTCAGCCAAGTAGAAGCCGACTGACCCACCGCTATCGGGAGCAAGCCCCCTCCCACATTTTATTTGTGTTGTATTTGGAGGATTGGCGGCGCAGTTACGGCCAATGAAGCCCAAGACTGCCACGAGCCACCCCTCGGTCGTCCCTGACAAACGTAGATCAAGTGTGGGAGGGGGCTTGCCCCCGATGGCGGTGTTTCAGCCAAGTAGAAGCCGACTGA
>NZ_JFYX01000037.1:0-657 GCF_000632245.1 Pseudomonas sp. RIT357 | reverse complement strand
AGAACCCAATGGCCGGTTTTAGGGCCGCTTCGCAGCCCAGCGCAGGGCAAGCCTGCTCACCACAAAGGTTGTGTTCGTCATCAGGTATAGGCTCAACGCAAAGAGCCTGTTCACCTCAACAATCGACCCCTCCCGTGCGGGATGAGGAGAGCAGGCGTATTTGTGGTGGCTGTGCTTTTTGGGGGGAGCCGTCTGTGTGTGGTGACTGTCCTTTTTTTGTGGTGAACCGGCTGTGTGTGGTCAGTTTGCTTTTTGTGGTGAGCAGGCTTGCCCTGCGCTGGGGCGCGAAGCGGCCCCAATCCAGTCGCCGCGTTTCTCCAGGCAGAACCCAATGGCCGGTTTTAGGGCCGCTTCGCAGCCCAGCGCAGGGCAAGCCTGCTCACCACAAAGGTTGTGTTCGTCATCAGGTATAGGCTCAACGCAAAGAGCCTGTTCACCTCAACAATCGACCCCTCCCGTGCGGGATGAGGAGAGCAGGCGTATTTGTGGTGGCTGTGCTTTTTGGGGGGAGCCGTCTGTGTGTGGTGACTGTCCTTTTTTTGTGGTGAACCGGCTGTGTGTGGTCAGTTTGCTTTTTGTGGTGAGCAGGCTTGCCCTGCGCTGGGGCGCGAAGCGGCCCCAATCCAGTCGCCGCGTTTCTCTAGGCCAAACCCAATG
>NZ_JFYX01000036.1:0-666 GCF_000632245.1 Pseudomonas sp. RIT357 | reverse complement strand
CTGAACTACACCACCTACGGGCGCAACACCATGGCCATCGGCGGCAACCCGGAAGCGGCGTTGCTGGCAGGGGTGAACGTTGACCGCACCAAGATCCTGATCTTCGCCGTGCACGGTTTGATCGGCGCGCTGGCCGGGGTGATCCTCGCCTCGCGCATGACCTCGGGCCAGCCGATGATCGGGCAGGGTTTTGAGCTGACGGTGATCTCGGCCTGTGTACTGGGCGGGGTGTCGTTGAGTGGTGGGATTGGCATGATCCGCCATGTGATCGCCGGGGTGCTGATTTTGGCGATCATCGAGAACGCAATGAACCTGAAGAACATCGACACGTTTTATCAATACGTAATCCGCGGTTCGATCCTGCTACTGGCGGTGGTCATCGACCGTATGAAACAACGCTGAACCCTCGCCATGTGAAGCCCAAAATGTGGGAGGGGGCTTGCTCCCGATAGCAGTGGGTCAGGTAATGAATATGTAGCTGACCCACCGCCATCGGGAGTAAGCCCCCTCCCACAGTTTTAATCGGCGGAGAATTTGAACACGGTGTTCTGGTTGTAAGTTTGTCCTGGGTTCATCAATACGTAATCCGCGGTTCGATCCTGTTGTTGGCGGTGGTCATCGACCGCATGAAACAACGCTGAACCAAACCCCATGAAGGCCAAATGT
>NZ_JFYX01000035.1:0-689 GCF_000632245.1 Pseudomonas sp. RIT357 | reverse complement strand
AATAAAGACGGTTACTACGCCATCGTTGGCAACAACGTTGTCCTGACTCAGGCCGGTGCTGACTTCGTCAATGCAGGGAACAAACTCCCAGCGTTTGACCTGACAGTGACTGATGCCGACAAGGGCAGCGCAACCGCCGCCGCTACTCCGGACGTGACGCTGGTCAACGACCTGCCGACCATCGAAGTAACCGCCAATCCGTTGGTTGAAGACGCTGTCAGCAAAGACACTGTGGCGGGCTCGTTCACCGTGGGTGACGAAGAAACCCCAGTTGCCGATTTGAAAGTCACCTTCACCGGTGACAGCAATAAAGACGGTTACTACGCCATCGTTGGCAACAACGTTGTCCTGACTCAGGCCGGTGCTGACTTTGTTAACGCGGGCAACAAATTGCCAGCGTTCGACCTGACTGTGACTGATGCCGATAAGGGCAGCGCAACTGCCGCCGCTACTCCAGATGTCACCCTGGTCAACGACATCCCGGTTATCACCGTGGCTGCTACCACCATTGTTGAGAACAGCGCCAAAGTCGGCACCATCGCCGGTAGCTTCGTAGCAACTGACGAAGAAACCCCGACGGCCAGCCTGAAAGTTGATTTCACCACCGGCACCAATACTCAGGGTTACTACACCCTGTCCGGTACCAACGTTGTGCTGACGCAGAAGGGCGCGGACTTCGTCAACGCCGG